>NZ_JBHIQC010000001.1:0-346080 GCF_042196385.1 Bartonella sp. AP150HLJHH
CGTAAACTATACACTTTACTTTAGTGTCAAAATTATAATAATGACAACAAATATCAGAATGTGTATAACATTAAAAAGAGTCATGTTAAAATGAAGTCGATCATTCTTATAATTTTGATTGCAAACCTTTTATCGGCTTGTGCATTAGCACCAAAGCTAAAACAGCCCAATGACAGGAACCGCGTGCCTATTAATAAAACAATCCCTGCCGAAATCAAGCGAGGAGACAGATGAAAACAAAACAAGCAAAACCAGTGAAAGCCGAACAACTTAGAAGTTATTATGAAGAAAGCCGTGGCTTAGAACGTGATCTTATCAATGAATTTATAAGGTCGCGCAGAACGGCATGGCGTGTTGCGAGTACTGTGGGTCTTTTTGGCTTATTCGGTATGATATGTGGAGTTGTTGGATTTTCTCAACCAGCTCCAACTCCCTTAGTATTGCGCGTTGATAATACGACGGGTGCAGTTGATGTTATCTCAATCATGCGTGAACACGAAGAAAGCTATGGTGAAGTTGTAGATAGATATTGGCTAAATCAATATGTGCTTAACCGCGAAACTTACGACTACGATACTATTCAACTGAACTATGACACAACAGCACTTTTAAGTGCGGCATCTGTTCAACAAGAATATTATAAAATCTATGATGGAGAAAATGCACGGGACAAAGTGCTTTCCAACAAAGCACGTATTACAGTTAAAGTACGATCAATCCAGCCTAATGGACTCGGTCAAGCAACTGTACGTTTTACGACTCAGCAACTTGACAGCAACGGTGCTGCTACTGGACCAAAACAGCACCAAATTGCAACAATTGGTTACACCTATGTTGGTGCACCCATGAAATCATCTGATCGATTGCTTAACCCCCTTGGTTTTCAAGTAACAAGTTACCGTTCTGACCCAGAAATACTGTTGAATGATTAAGGAATTGATTGTTATGAAAAAACTTGCGTTCGTTGTTCTATTGTCTTCGTTTTCTTCTCTTTATACGGTACCTGTGCAGGCGCTCAAAAGTCCATCAAATTCACAATATGATCACCGCATTCGCTATATAACATATAACGAAGCCGATGTGGTTCAAATTGAAACAGTTCTTGGTGTGGCAACACATATTATTCTTGAAGAAGGTGAACAGTACATAACTCATGCCTTTGGTGATTCTGAAGCCTATGCCTTTGCTCATAAAGGGCGGCATATTTTTATTAAACCAAAAGCAGAACTTGCCAATACCAATCTCATCGTTGTAACCGACAAACGGAGTTATAAATTCCGACTACAATTTCGGAATGACCGTGCGGGATCAACATATGAATTGGCTTTCCATTATCCCGATTCAAACGATGAAAAGTCAGAAGAAAACAATCGACGCCTTGCGATTGAACGTGGTTTTCACCAAAGCGTCAACGGCTATAATCTCAGTTATACCATGAGTGGTCACCAAGATATTGCTCCGATAAATGCTTGGGACAATGGGCGTATTACTTACTTTAAATTTCCCGCTAACATGGATATGCCATCGATTTATGTCGTAGATGCTGAAGGTAATGAAAGCTTAATACCACGCACCGTTATCGGCAGTTCTAATGATATTATCGCCGTTCATAAGGTCAATCCTAAATGGCTTATACGGCTTGGTAAACGCGCTCTAGCTGTTTTTAATGAAGCCTATGACCCCAATGGCGTACCAAACACAACAGGGACAGTATCTTCGGTGGTTTATCGTATCAATAAAGGAGGAAAATGATGTTTGACAATAAGGAAGGAGAGGGAAAAGGTACAAAACTGGACAACGTCGAGCAAAAACACATTGAAGGTGCCTATGGAGGATCCGAACTAGGTTCTGAACGTCGTCCGACAATTCCAGGTACCCGTGCATTGTTAATGGTAGGACTTATTGTCATAGTAGCGATACCGATTGCCTTGACTTGGAAAGCTTTTAAAATGCGTAATACCGTGGAGGTTGAGGAAGAAAAACCACAACAAATAGTACAGCAAATTATACCAAACTATGTCCCTCGGATTATAGAAGAGCCAAAGATTGTAGAAGAAGCAGAAAAATCAACACAAACAGAAGATTCAAACTTGGATATTCCACCGGCCTTGAGTAAGCTTCTTCAAACAGCCATTCCTCCACATATGCTCCAAGATTCTGAAGAATTAGCACGCAAACGTATGCTCAGTTCTAGCCTTAACAACGGTGGTAGCGAAGGATCTACAGATACAAATAATAAAGCATCGAATAATGATAGAGGTAATGGCGTATTATTTGATAACCTTCAGCCTGTGCGTTTAGGTCAATCACATGCGATGCAACTTCGTAACCGTGACTTTTTGATTACACAAGGAACGCAAATAGATTGTACATTAGAAACAAAAATCATTACATCACAACCCGGAATGACGACGTGTCATTTAACACGCGATATTTATTCCACGAGTGGACGTGTTGTTTTGCTTGACCGTGGTTCTAAAGTCGTTGGTTTTTACCAAAGTGGCATACAACAAGGACAAACGCGCGTGTTTGTGCAATGGTTACGCATTGAAACGCCTTCTGGTGTTGTTGTCAATCTTGACTCACCAGGCACAGGTCCTCTGGGTGAAGCGGGTATTGGTGGCTGGGTTGACAGACATTTTTGGGAACGATTTGGTAGTGCAATTATGGTAAGCATTATCGGTGATTTAGGAGAATGGGTAAGAGGAAAAGTTGGTAAAAGCAGCAAAGAAAATAAAGATAACTCACAAAATAAAGGAGCTCAGAATGCTGAATCTATAGCAATCGATGTTCTTCAAAATTCCATCAATATCACACCAACACTTTACAAAAACCAAGGCGAACGAGTAAATATTTTTGTTGCTCGTGATCTGGATTTCAGCGATGTCTACAGTCTCGTCACACGTTAACCCGATACAAAAAGATCAAGCAGTTTTTCAGCTTCTGCAACCGCTTGATTGTTTTTTAGAAGATCCCACGATCACTGAATTATCGATTTGCCGCCCCTGTGAAGTATGGACGAAAAGCTTTAAGGGTTGGCAAGTACATAGCGTACCAGAGTTAACAACCACTTTTTTGCAAACGCTTATTACAGCTATTATCGTTTATAACGGTATGGCTCCCAGAAGTATTAATTATGTGCTCTTGCCTGGTGGACAACGTGGTACAATTATACAAACACCAGCTGTTGTTGATGGTGCTCTTTCCTTTGTAATTCGTAAACATTCTCTCATAGTTAAAACGTTAGAAGAACTCAAAGAAGAAGGGGCATTTGACGATTTTTCTGATGTAAGTTTTAATAAGCCTTCAGCAAAAGAAGCCAATAACTTGTTATCGAGGCAAGACTTCACACGGTTGGAACCATTTGAAGTTCAACTCTTACAAAGTAAACGTGAGGGAAAAATTCTTGAATTTTTGGAAGAATGCGTCCTTCACAAACGCAACATTATTATTGCAGGCAAAACAGGATCTGGTAAAACAACATTTGCTCGCTCTTTAATTGAAAAGGTCCCTGTAGAGGAGCGTATTATCACAATTGAAGATGTTCATGAGCTTTTTCTACCCAATCATCCCAATCATGTACATATGATTTATGGTAACAATGTAGGTCGTGTTTCAGCTGAAGAATGCCTAGATGCGTGTATGCGTCAGTCGCCTGACAGAATTTTTCTCGCTGAATTGCGAGGCAATGAAGCATGGGAATATCTCAATTCGCTCAACACTGGTCATCCCGGATCGATTACAACAACGCATGCTAACAGCGCTTTGCAGACATTTGAGCGATGTGCCACCTTGATTAAAAGATCAGAAATTGGCCGGCAACTCGAGTTAGAAATGATAAAAATCGTTCTCTATACAACAGTTGACGTAGTGTTGTTCTTTAAAGATAGAAAACTCTCTGAAGTCTTTTACGACCCGATTTTTGCTAAATCAAAAATCGCTTAAGGGGAGCTTCCTCTCTCGGTAATATGAAGCAAACAAAAATAGCCGTAACTAATTGTTACGGCTATTTATTTAACTTTTCCTATTCTCTTTGCTTCTCCGATGGATTTTCTACACTCTTCATGAAGAAAAAAGTTAATAGACAACAACTCTACGAGAAAACCAAATTATACATAAGGCTCTCTTTATTCTCTTGCCTTTGATCATTCTTTCCATTTACCTTTTGAAAAAGTATCTTTGATGCAAAAAAGAAAAAATAGCTGCAAAATAAATATTTAAACAAAAGAAAAGAATAAATTTTGATTCGCCTATCAATGAAAGCTTCGTAAAATAGGTACTTTCGATCATCACAAATAATTATCGTCATCAAGACCAAAACTTATCGTTTAAAAATTCTAAGCGCTATTTTCAAGTGATTAATAAATATGTTTTTTAACCAAACAATCTCCAAATACGGAAAACCTCATACGAAATAAATTATCATTTCGATTTAGCATCCATAAACTACATTCTATTTGGTAATAAAAAGTATAGTGGTATATAGACGTCTTCTTCGGACGAAGAAAGATTCTTAACCTCCAATTGTTCGTAAACAACCAAATTTCTCTTAAGCAAGCTTTGCTAACCATATCACGTGGCTTATGTCCCTCTCCTAAAGACGATATCCATAGATTCCATAAGGTAAGCTCTACTCTGAATATTCCTGCTCTCTTCTCTGCACCACAAAAAGCAAAAATTCCTAAAAGAACAGATCTACAATCACTCTTCTTAAGATGCATCACATTGTCTTATAAAGAGTGTTCATTATTTTGCGTGTTGGATAAGAGATCTTAGTACCGTAGGATTCTCTCATTTCAAAGCTGTTTATTAACCAAAACCATGTCTCTTGCACATTATAAGTAAATAAAGCCGTATAGAATGAAACTGTACAAAAAAGCACTAAAAATGCCTTTTATAAACCATCCAAAATGCCAAAAATTGTCACAACATTGGGAGTTTGCAAAGTGTCTAATGGCGCCCAACTTGCTCTTTTATGAAGTGTAAAAATGGAGATGCTCTATAAATTTTATATTATTCATCGGGGCTTTACCATTATACCATCCACGAGCTCTGTAGTGAAATAAGCTTAGGCACCTTAAAGAAAGGTTTCTTAAAAACAAGCTTGCAAATTGACAAGCAAAGTGTATTTGGCTCGGGGCGTTCTGTTTTACATAAGGGTTTTGATCTTATTAAAGAACGAGAGAAACAAAAGCGTGAAGCAATGCGTAATCTCTATTATTTAAAAGACATTACTCTAGATGCTTTTGAAAGTCGTAAAGCAGAATTAAAAAATGATGCTAAAAATGGAAACTGGTTTGCACCTTTACAGCTTCATATTCTCCTCAAATTAGGCGGCTGTATAGCAACTTTCAAAGATTACGCCAACAGAGATACATAATACTCTTAACTCCCATTTGATAAGTAAAAGCTGCAACAGCAAAAGCTCTTTTAGAAAAACAACGCCATAAAGTCATTAATCAACCGGCAATGAATTGGAGAAATGTTCCAGATTTTTATCAAACACTCTGCAAAGCAACAATAATGATACAACTGGCTTTGCGTCTGCTTATTCTTACAGGTGTTCGTACCCATCTCTTGCATCAATTCGTGAAGATCAGATTGAAGAGGATATATGGACAACTCTTGGCTCGAAAATACGAACGGTCTGCGTGATACTACAGGAGATTTCGCATGTCACTATGATCACAAATATTAAAAATTTTAAAACAAGCACGCTTGTTTTTTCGCAATGATTTCTGTTTTCTGTAACCGGTCGTAGTCCTTATTAAGGTGAATTTCCTATCACAATATATAAGAGAGGTTAGGTTAAAAACCTGTCCACGTAGATTTCGCTCTAGTTTACGTAATTGGCTAACAGACTCCACCTATCACACCTCAAAGGACGAAGCCTCTTAACACGCCACTGATCTGCAAACAATCCGCCCCCTCACCTAGCAGATTTCACCTTCTAACCACTCTAATTACCACATCCTAAATAAGATAGTGTTTTACAGCACAACAGAATAAATACCAAAACAATGGCTGATTATACCGTTAATACTTGGACACCTCTCTTTCATGTTAAGAAATATCTTTATGCTAAAAAATAAAATAAAAAACACTTTTACCGCTTAAATAACTTTCTTCAGCATATATACAAGAAAAAATGAAATCCCCTAACATTATAAATAAGACCTAAACCTAGAAATCTCTATTTTTTATAGATAAAAACATATAAAATAAAAACCTACGAAACTCATAAAAATACAACATGTTTTCTTTGATGATTGAATTCATTCAACTCAAACGAACCTATAAACATCCCTATTCCACATTCGCAACATGTGTTCTTAGAATTCTCACTAGTGTTTTCTAAATTTTTAGAAAAAACTATAAATTTGATATTTTTTAAAAACGTCTTATTTGCTCTTTAGTGAATTTAAATCTATGATGTTACAATATTTTTAAATTACTACCCCCTTAACTATATATCTATCTCTACAATAGAGAGGGATTTTACGTTCTCCATTTTTTAAGAACTATAAATTTTGCTTTTTAATGCGATTAACAATCCAATCTTTAAAACAAAAAATATGACCTTTATATATATAATGATATTATCAAAAATTCCTAATCCTTGAATATTAGCAATGTTTTCGATATTACAATAAATGTGTCGTAAAATGACGAATTGTCATAATGATCACTCCTTTGTATTTCATTTAGATAATTTACATGCGTTATAATATTTGTATCAGCATTTATTTTTTGTGCTCTATTTATACAGAGTAATCATTTTTTATAAAAAATGATTACTTGAATCTGCATCAAATTATAAATTATGATGCGAATTTAATAAAAATAAAAACACATGGCATATTGATTTTATTGTTTTTACATAGAACGCTATTTAAAGTATAGTTTACTCGAAAGACTAATGCCTTTTAAAGGCAATAATAACTATACTAACCGCCTCATAGAAGCCAATAAATTTTTAGATATTAAGCCTCAAAGAGGCACAAAAACACGCACAATTTTCTATTTTTCTTTTTACTGTTCGTTAATCGGTCAATTTTCAAAGATAATATTCAACTATGAGTTTTCTGCTCAGCCATTGCAAGGATTGCTTCTACAAGGATTGCTTAAATTTTTAGGGATTACTTCACTTTTAGAATGATTATAGCTACTGCGCCCCCATAAGCAGCCGATCTTCTTTTAGAGATTTAATTGCTAAAAGGAGATACAATTTTCCACCTTGCGCTTTATTTTGATCAATCAGTAAATTTTCAGAGGCGGCGTTCAACCATGAGTTTTTTAATTTCAGCAATTGCTTTCGCTGGATTTAATCCCTTTGGACAAGTTTGCGCACAATTCATAATCGTATGGCAACGATAAAGGCGGAAAGGATCTTCTAAATTATCAAGACGTTCACCACACATCTCATCACGTGAATCCGCAATCCAGCGATAAGCTTGAAGCAAAACAGCGGGCCCCAAATAACGATCACCGTTCCACCAATAACTTGGACATGAAGTCTGACAACACGCACACAAAATACATTCATAAAGGCCATCGATTTTTTGGCGATCGGAGTGACTTTGTAACCATTCTTTTGCAGGTTCAGGAGAAACTGTTTGCAACCAAGGCTCAATGACTCGGTGTTGTGCATAAAAACGCTTTAAATCAGGAACCAAATCTTTAACAACCGGCATGGAAGGCAACGGATAGACCTTAATGGGATGTTTTACATCATCCATCCCTTTGGTACAAGCTAATGTATTGGTTCCATCAATATTCATCGCACATGAACCACAGATACCTTCACGGCATGATCGACGAAGTGTCAAAGTTGGATCAATATGGTTTTTAATAAACAAAAGCCCATCAAGAATCATAGGACCACAAGCAGAACGATCCACATAATAAGTATCTAAATGAGGATTTTCCTCATCATCAGGCGACCAACGATACACGTGAAATTCCGTCAGCTTTGTAGCGCCTTCAGGTTTAGGCCAAACCTTTCCCGGTTTTACTTGAGAATTTTTGGGAAGCTTAATTTGTACCATATTTTATTCTCCCCTTAATAAACCCGTTTTTTAGGTGCAATGCGCTTTAAATCGATCCCACCATCAGCTTCAGATGTTAACGGGTCCACATGGACAGGTCGATATGATAATGTCACCTTACCCTCTTTTGACAAATGTGAAATCGTATGTTTACGCCAGTTTTTATCATCACGCTCTGGATAATCTTCACGAGCGTGAGCACCACGGCTTTCTGAACGTGCTTCGGCAGAATGAACAGTCATGATTGCATTCGCCATAAGATTTTCAAGCTCTAATGTTTCAACCAAATCAGAATTCCATATCAGAGAACGATCTGTGACTTTGAGATCCGACAATTCCCCCCAGATTTTATTCATCCGTTGACATCCCTGTTTCAAAGAATCTTCTGTACGGAAGACTGCTGCGTCTTCTTGCATCGTGCGTTGCATTTTTTCACGCAATACAGCTGTTGGTATTGCCCCTTGTGCAAAACGTAAACGATCAAAACGCGCTATAATTTCGTCAACAGCTTCTTCATTGATGGGTGGAATTTCTGCATTCCGATCAATAACTTCACCCGCGCGAATGGCAGCAGCACGACCAAACACCACAAGATCAATTAATGAATTTGACCCCAAGCGGTTAGCACCATGAACAGAAGCACATCCTGCTTCTCCTACCGCCATCAGCCCTGGTTGAATACGATCAGGCGAATCAGCCGTTGGATTGAGAACTTCCCCGTAGTAATTGGTAGGAATCCCACCCATATTATAATGAACCGTTGGCAAGATGGGGATAGGCTCTTTTGTTACATCCACCCCTGCAAATATCCGTGCTGATTCTGAAATCCCTGGTAACCGCTCATGCAAGATTGCAGGATCAATATGATTGAGAACCAAATGAATATGGTCCTTCTTAGGTCCAACGCCACGTCCTTCACGAATTTCAAGTGTGATACAACGTGAAACCAAATCACGTGAAGCCAAATCCTTAAAGGAAGGTGCATAGCGCTCCATAAAGCGTTCACCTTCAGAATTGATTAAATAGCCTCCTTCACCACGAGCTCCTTCTGTAATTAAGCAGCCAGAACCGTAAATCCCTGTCGGATGGAATTGCACAAACTCCATATCCTGAAGTGGCAATCCAGCACGTGCGATCATTCCACCACCATCACCCGTACAGGTATGCGCCGATGTCGCAGAAAAATAAGCGCGTCCATAACCACCGGTTGCAAGAACAACCATTTTGGCAGAAAAACGATGTATTGTACCATCATCGAGATTCCATGCCACAACCCCCGTACAAACCCCATCCGTCATGATGAGATCGAGTGCAAAATATTCAATAAAAAATTGCGCATTATGCTTTAAGCTTTGTCCATAAAGCGTATGCAAAATGGCATGGCCTGTACGGTCAGCTGCTGCGCAAGTACGCTGAACAGGTGGACCTTCACCAAATTGTGTCGTATGTCCACCAAAAGGACGCTGATAAATTTTGCCTTCTTGCGTTCGCGAAAAAGGAACGCCATAATGTTCTAATTCATACACAGCAGCAGGAGCATTACGCACCAAATATTCCATTGCATCGGTATCGCCCAACCAATCAGAACCTTTCACGGTATCATATAAATGCCACTGCCAATTGTCAGGTCCCATATTTGAAAGCGATGCAGCAATTCCCCCTTGTGCTGCAACCGTATGTGAGCGCGTTGGAAAAACCTTCGTAATACAAGCTGTCTTTAATCCTTGTTCTGCCATACCCAGTGTCGCACGTAATCCTGCACCACCTGCCCCAACAACAACAACATCAAATTTATGATCCACAGTGCGATAAGGGGCGTTACCTGCTTTAGCACCCAGAGATGATCCTGTACCCGCCATACTTGTTTAACCCCCTAATGCAATTTTCAAAAGAGAAAAAATAATGATACCACCTATGAGAAAACAAAATAAAATATTTAACGTCAAAAAGAATATCCGAAAACCTTCACGTGGAATATAATCTTCAATCACCACCTGCATACCAAGTTTCATATGATAAAGGACCGAAAAAGTCATCAATCCCATCAAAATAGCAACAATAGGATGTGCAAGTCTTGCACGCACAATACTATAATCCTTGCCCACAAGCGAAAGAATAAGAACAATAAAAAATATCAAAAGTGGTAGATTGATAAACCCCGTCAAACGTTCTAGCCAAAAATGCTCTGTTCCTTCATGAGCACTGCCACGCCCCCGTACTTTTCCAAGTTCCGTTCGAAAATCTTTTTTCATGTCTCTTTTCACCCCCAGCTAAACAACGGTATATCCAATAATCCAAATCGCAAAAGTAACAATAAGAGAAATAAACACTGTCGCCCAAGCAGTGACTGTTGCCTTTTCTTTTGCCAAAAGGCAAGGCTTCAGATCCCAAACAATGTGGCGAACACCACCAACCATGTGATGAACCCCTGCCAAAGTATAAAGAAACAAAATACACAATCCAAACCAAGAACTATAAATTTCGTAAACTGTTTTAAATGTCTCCTCGCCACACGCAATAGCAATTAACCAAACAGCAAGAAAAACCGTTCCAACATAAAGCGCCATACCCGTAATTCGGTGTGCAATGGACATGGCCATAGTAATTGTCCAACGATAAATACTTATATGAGGGGAACGAGGGCGCTCTTTTATCCTAGTTGTCTCTATCATAAAATATCCTGACCTGGTTTATCATAAAATATCCTGACCTGGTTTTTGCAACCGCAATGAACGAGAAAGTCGCGCAAAACGACTAAACATACTCTCTCGTTTTTACTTGTTTGGCATCTCAAGATACCGATATTACAGGTCGGTTGTCTCAAATAACGGATTAAAGGTCACGCATAAAAAACCGATTACTCCCTGGATATGATCCGCAAAACTCGCCTTAATCTAATACACTTTTATCTTCACGTCAAAGGTCTAAAATCGTTTCCAAATATAAACAGACATTTTTTCAGATTAAACTTATCCTTTTGAGTATTCACGATATATGCAATAGTCTCTTAAACTGCACCCATAATTAAGAATAAAAAGAGGAAAAATTGATAGATTGAACATTTTTATGTCCACTCCAAGCCTTTTAAAAGGCAAAACGAATCAAGAAAGACACAAATAAGCGGCATAAAAGCCGCTTTTGCATAAAGTTTAGCCGATATAATCTTTACTCAGAAACTTGCTTTTCAACATCTGTGCTGACAGATGCTGCTTCTACTTTCTCAACAACCTTTTCAGCTTTTTTCCGATAATCTCTCTTTTCAGCGATACGTGCAGCTTTACCTCTCAAGCCACGTAGATAATAGAGTTTTGCACGGCGCACTTTACCACGGCGCACCAGCTCAACACCTTCAATCAAAGGAGAATAAACAGGAAATACCCTCTCCACCCCTTCACCATAAGAAATCTTGCGTACTGTAAAGGTCTCATTCAACCCACCACCTGAACGCGCAATACAGACACCTTCATAAGCCTGAACACGCGTCCGTGTACCTTCTGTCACACGCACCATAACACGGACTGTATCTCCTGGCTGAAATGCTGGAAATTGGCGCTTTTCTTCAATTTTTGCACATTGTTCAGCTTCAAGCTGTGCGATAATATTCATTTCTTTTATCCTTCATGTTCTTTATCGAACAGTCAGAGCGCTCAACTCTTACCAAAAAAGCCTTTATTAAGAATAAGGAGCTCTTTAGGCTATGTCTTACACAGGAGCGAATACACCATTCCTTCATTTTAATTTTGGAACTACAGAAAACCTTTTATAAAAAACTCTCTAAAAAGAGAGCCATGCAATACACCACCTTATCATATGAATCAAGTTTTCTGATGATTTTTATTATAACGTGCATAAAGATCAGGGCGACGTTGACGTGTTAACAATTCGGCTTGGCTTTGACGCCAATCTGCGATCGCTTTGTGATGACCTGAGAGCAATACAGGCGGAATACCCCGCCCTTCGAAAAGAGAAGGGCGGGTATATTGCGGATGTTCCAGCAAGTCATTTTCAAAACTTTCACACCTTGCAGAAGCTGCATTCCCCATCACTCCAGGCAGAAGACGTATAATAGCATCTAAGATAACCAATGCAGCTGTTTCACCCCCTGAAAGAATATAATCACCAATAGAAACTTCTTCTAATTCTCGTGCTTCTATGACTCGCTCATCAACCCCTTCAAAACGTCCACAAACTAACGTTACACCCGTATCACGAGCCAAGCTATGCGCGTAAGCTTGGTCAAAAGGGCGTCCACGTGGACTCATCAACAATCTTGGCGAATCCTGTGGACAGCAATCAAGAGCAGCCGCCAATACATCCGCCCGCATTACCATACCAGCTCCCCCACCAGCAGGTTTATCATCAACGCTATGGTGTTTGTCTAAAGCAAAATCCCTAATCTGTACCGTCTCCAGTGACCAAATTCCACGCTCTAAAGCTTGCCCTGCTAAAGAATACCCTAAAAAACCAGGAAACATTTCAGGATAAAGGGTTAAAACGCGCGCCTGAAATTTCATTTTATTTCTTATCCTTATTTTCTTAAACAGACTCTTAATAGCAAAAATAGCACAAACAAGACTTTTAACGCTATAGCGTTAATCTAAGTCTTCTTGATCTGCGCCATATTCAATACGATCCTTCTAAATACTTGCACTAAAAAAGACTCTAAAAATTCAGGACTATTTCGAGATAAAGTGCTTACAATATCTGCTCAAAAGAGCATTTTTAATATTTTCACACATTCCACTTTTTATTGACGAAATTCATCTGTTGTTTTTTACCTTCATCTTTATTTTTAGATTCAAGCTATTTCCTTTTTATCATTGTCTCCCCCATCAATTAAACCAGCGGCCATGGGATCAACAACAAGAAAACCAGAATCCATACAAATTTCTGGTACCGCCGCCTTACTAAAGGGAATAAGAACTCTTTTACCTGTATTCAAACGTATTTCAAGCAAATCACCAGCCCCGAAATTAAAAAAACCACACACTTCACCTAAGATTTTCCCCCCACAATCTTGGACACACAAGCCTATTAAATCGACTTGATAAAACTCATCCTCCATCAAATCATCAATTAATTGATCACGCGTCACATAAAGGCGAATACCTTTTAAAGACTCAGCCGCATTACGATTTTCTACCCCTTTAAAACGTACAATCGCCTTATTTTTTTGTATGCGAAGAGTTACAATTTCATAAGAACGCCCCATATCATCATAAAGAGTGCTGTAAAACTTGAAACGCTGTGGCTCAGCACTTAGAATTTTAACAAAAACATCTCCCTTTATACCATGAGGCATACCAATAATGGCAAGATAGACTTTATTTTTAAGCTTTTCTTTATTATACTTCATGCAAAAATATTATCTCTCAAAAATGAACCCTTCAATCTTATAGTTTTCTATTCAATCTTGTTGCCATATGAGACAATCTTCTAAAAGACCTTTCTTGGTAACAAAAACAAATTAATAAAGGAGAAAGTCTTATGGCAAATATTATGCTATTTTACAAAGATATCACACCAATCAACAAAATTTCCCATAAAAATCTAAAATTTGCTCCTCCAAGTGATATGTCTTTTGCCAAGGATACTCATTGGGTTCCTTTAGCAAGTACTGAATATTTTCAAGCAGCGCTAGACTATCCTATTTTATTTATGTGCGCTGAAGATGAACAAAAAAAACGGCACTACACATCCGCAGCTCTTGTCGGTCTTTCTAATGACGAAAATGACTATATCGCTTCTGATAAAAGTTGGAAAAACAATACTTATGTTCCAGCTTTTGTCCGTCGCTATCCTTTTGTTTTGGCACAAATTAGCAATGAAAAAGAACTTTCTGTCTGCTTTGATCAACAGTCCGGTATGTTTAATGAAGTTGCAGGAACAGAACTTTTTAATTCCGATGGCTCTATTTCTCCTTTTATGGAAGAACGTATTCGCTTTCTTGAAAGTTTTAAAATCGCTATGGAGAAAACCTCTGAGTTTATTGATGCTCTTGTAGAAATGGATCTCCTAAGCCAAAAATCCATCAATGTGAAAAACGATAAAGGTCTCTCAGCGCAATTGGAACATTTTTGGGTTGTTGATGAAGAAAAATTGAATAAATTATCAGCAAGCCAACTTGCCAAACTTCATAAAAATGGCTTTTTAGGATTAATTTTTGCGCATTTGATGTCAACACACAATCTTGTGAAAATACTCTCTCTCAAAGGTGAAAAGCAACTTATCAATCGTGAAGAGCAACCCCAAAACAAGAATGGTCATTCTAACGATGAAAAATCTAAAAAGAAAGAAACTCTCAACTAGATAATGCCCATCAAAAACGACAAGAGAAAAGATGAAAACATTCCTCTCATTCCAGCAGACCATGCAATTTTAAACGCAAGGAAAAATTGGTTAGAGTGTCTTACCCAAACACGTCGTATGTCAGCACAAACAGTGCAAGCCTATGAACGTGATACGCGGCAATTTTTGTCTTTTCTCTGTCAACACTTAAGCCATACACCAACTCTTACAGATCTTGCTCATTTACGCGTTAGTGACTTGCGTGCTTATCTTGCTTATCGGCGAACAAATAATGTAAGTGCTCGTTCTTTAAGCCGCGGAGTAGCAGGCATCCGTTCTTTTTTCAAATACTTATCACGTGAAGGAATCGTCAATGTTCCCGCAGCTCAACTTATCCGAAGCCCCAAACACCCCAAATTGCTCCCAAAACCTTTAGCGATAAAATCAGCACTTCACATAGTCAAACAAGAAAATCAACTGGAAAATGAACCTTGGATTACCGCGCGTAATGCTGCTGTCCTCATGCTTCTTTATGGCTGTGGAATGCGAATATCAGAAGCCTTAAGCCTCACACCAGAACAATTTTCTGATCCTGAAAAAACAAGTTTATTTATAACAGGAAAAGGCGGCAAAACACGCCTTGTTCCTCTCATCAAAATTGTTTACGAAGCTGTACAAAATTATCTCAAATGTTGCCCATATCCTTTATTGGATAACCAACCCATATTTCGTGGGGCGCGAGGCGGTCCCCTACAGCCCGCCATTATTCAGAAAACTGTACGCAACTTACGAACAAGCCTTGGTTTACCAGAAACTGCAACGCCTCATACACTGCGCCATTCTTTTGCCACCCATCTTTTATCACGGGGGGGAGATTTGCGCACGATTCAAGAACTTCTTGGGCACGCTAGTCTTTCCACCACACAAATCTATACCCACGTCGATACAGACCATTTGTTAAAAATCTATCAAAAGGCCCATCCCCGTTCCTAAAAACGTCTCATCAAAAAATTAGAGTGTTTCAACCTCAAGTGCCAAAGCATGAACACAAGTAGCTAACTCTTCTTGTAAAACTTTATAAATCGCTCGATGTATTTCTACGCGTGTCATATTAGAAAAAGAAGAAGATAAAATTTTCACTCGAAAATGTGTTTCTCCTTTACCATCAAAAGCATGTTCATTATGAGGATGCCCCTCATGAAGATGACTTTCGTTAATCACTTCAAGCTTTTGCGGATGAAAAGCATCCTGAAGCTTTCTCTGAATTATTGTTTCTATAAACATTTTTCATTCCTCAAACAAAATGAACGTGCAAAAATAACCTTTTTCATAATAGAATAAGTGTGAAAACAAATTTTTCAAAAGTCAATTCTTGTAAAATTAATCAATTTTGCATAAACCAATAATATGACAATAACATCTAAATTATTCGATTCAATTCGCATAAGCTCAAATAAAAAACAAAAAGCTGAGCCAGAAGCACAACAGTGTCAGTGGGAAGGTTGTGAAAAAACAGGGTCCCATAAAGCACCAGCAGGTCGAAATCACGAAGGACAATATTTATATTTTTGTATTGAACACGTACGCGCCTACAATAAAAATTTTAATTACTTCTCTGGTCTTAGCAATAAAGATATCGCAAAATTTCAAAAGGATGCTCTCACAGGACATCGTCCGACATGGCCTACAGATCTGAGCAATGGTACATCGAAAAAAACAGCCGCGAATTATGCAAAGATTCGCTCTGGAACAGCTGCCTATCAAAATCGCATGCGCGATCCCTTCACGCTTTTTACTGGGCAGCATTCAAACAATAAGTTCTCACGAAAATTAAAGCCCTTAGAAGCAAAAGCTTTTGATACACTGGGACTACAGGCAAACGCTTCAGCAGAAGACATCAAAATGAAATATAAAGAGTTGGTAAAAAAGCACCATCCTGATTCCAATGGTGGTAATCGTGCTTCAGAAGAGCGCTTTCGTGATGTTTTACATGCTTACAATTTGCTAAAAAAGTCTGGTTTGTGCTGAAAACATGCGCTTATATGAGTCTATTTTCATTTAGACCATCATTATTTGCGCAAAATGTTACTTTTTTTGCAAAACATTATAGAATACGTAAAAAAATCTTTCTTCAATATCTAAGGCTCTCATTATAGAGCATTGCATAAATACTTTAACTCTTGTATCGTTTCTAATGAATAAATAGCGTCCTCTCCCTTCCAGAAACATAATGACAAATCTTACCGTTGAAAATTTGCCCGATATTACACTTTGTGCTCGCGATCTATTTCATATTGAAACAGATCTGAAAGTCCCTGCTTTTAGCACAAAAAGTCCCCATGTTCCTGATATCGATCCTGATTATCTTTTTGATCAGCAAACAACTTTAGCGATTCTCGCAGGTTTTACCTTTAACCGCCGTGTAATGGTTTCTGGCTATCACGGTACAGGGAAATCAACGCATATTGAACAAGTTGCTGCACGTCTTAACTGGCCTTGTCTTCGCATTAATCTCGATAGTCATGTAAGTCGTATCGATCTTGTAGGAAAAGATGCTATCGTTTTAAAAGATGGCTTACAAATCACTGAATTTAAAGAGGGCATTTTGCCATGGGCTTATCAAAATAATATTGCTCTTGTTTTCGACGAATATGATGCGGGGCGTCCCGATGTTATGTTTGTCATCCAACGCGTTCTTGAAACCTCTGGAAAACTAAGCTTACTTGATCAAAGCCGTGTCATCTCTCCACACCCAGCATTTCGTCTTTTTGCAACAGCAAACACCATTGGTCTTGGTGATACAACCGGTCTCTATCATGGTACCCAACAGATCAATCAAGCTCAAATGGACCGCTGGTCTATTGTTACGATACTCAATTATTTACCCCATGATAAAGAGGTTAATATCATTTGTTCAAAGGTCAAATCTTTTCAAACGGCTGAGGGAAAAAAGACAATTTCACAAATGGTTCATGTTGCTGATATGGTACGCCAATCTTTTATCAATGGAGATCTTTCAACTGTCATGAGTCCACGTACCGTCATTACTTGGGCAGAAAATACAACAATTTTTCAAGATGTCGGCTTTGCCTTCCGATTAACCTTTCTCAATAAATGTGATGAACTCGAACGTGCCACTGTTGCAGAATTTTATCAACGCGCCTTTGGACAAGAGCTTCCCGAATCACTCATTCATGGTGTTTCGCCTTAAGGAATCTATCACTCATGGCTACCGATATTGGCGACAACAAAAATCCGGCAAAAGACTCTTCAAACAACACTCTTAATACTGAAGCTTTTAAAAAAGCACTTTCCACCTGTATGCGTGCAATTGCAGGCACAAACAACCTTGAAGTTTCCTTTAGTCATAATCGACCATCTTTAAGCGAAAGTTGTGCGCGTTTACCAGAATTACCTCAATACGCAACGAATAAAGACATCACCATTACCCGCGGATTAGGTGATTCCATGGCTCTGCGCAAAGCATGGCATGACAACCGCATTCACATGCAATTTGCTCCACTAGAATCAGAAGCGCGTGCTATCTTTGAAGTCCTCGAACAAACACGTGTTGAAGCAATTGGTACTTTAGCCATGGAGGGACTTGCAAAAAATCTTGATGTCATGCTCGCCGATAAATACAAAAGAGCCCATTATCATAAAATTAGCAACCAAAGTGAAGCCCCCATCCAAGAAGCGATTGCACTTTTATTGCGTGAAAAAATAACAAAGCGCGCAGCTCCAAGAGAAGCGGGTTCTGTCTTAGAATTGTGGCGTAAAGAACTCGAACAAAAAGCAGCATCACAACTCAATGAACTCCCACATCATATTTACAACCAAAAGGCTTTTGCGCAGATCGTTTGCCAAATGCTTGTTACACTCAAAATGACAGTGCAACAAGATGAAGCTTCTAATAGTGAAAATAATAAAAAATTAAAAAACGAATGTGAACCTCAAGACCAAGCAGAAGAAGAAAGTAAAAACAAAAAACGCGCTCAAAGTGAAGAAAAAACCAGCACTAAACAAGAAAGTGATGTGCAAGATGATGGAAAAACACAAGCGACACAATCAAACAACAATGATCAAGCTGACGGCGAACAAAAAAATGGACCTTGGCAAGAAAAGCCGAGCAAACCCAAACACCTTTTTTCTGATTCGGAACAAATGGAAAGACTTGGCAATTATAAAATCTTCACCCGTCAATTTGATGAAATTTTGGAAGCAACAGATTTTTGTTCTGAAAACGAGTTAGATCACTTACGCCGTTATCTTGATAAGCAAATCAATCATCTCCAAAACATCGTTGGACGTTTAGCAAACCGTCTCCAGCGCCGCTTGATGGCGCAACAAAATCGCAACTGGAACTTTGACCTTGAAGAAGGATATCTTGATACAACACGGCTTCCACGTCTAATTATTGACCCCATGCAACCTCTTTCTTTTAAAATGGAAAGCAACACCCAATTTCGGGATACAGTTGTTTCACTTCTCATTGATAATTCAGGCTCAATGCGCGGACGCCCCATTAGCGTTGCTGCAAGTTGTGCTGATATTTTGGCACAGACTCTTGAGCGTTGTGGTGTCAAAGTTGAAATTTTAGGTTTTACCACCAAAACTTGGAAAGGGGGAAAATCGCGCGAACAATGGCTTACCCAAAACAAACTCCATAATCCTGGACGCCTCAATGATTTATGCCATATCATCTATAAAAGTGCTGATACCCCATGGCGTCGCGCACGACGCAATTTAGGTTTAATGATGCAAGAAGGATTATTAAAAGAAAATATCGACGGAGAAGCTTTAATTTGGGCTCATCAACGCCTTTTATCACGGCGTGAACAACGTCGTATCCTCATGGTCATTTCTGATGGCGCTCCTGTTGACGATTCGACACTATCGGTCAACTCCAGCAATTATTTAGAAAAACACTTACGCGCAGTGATTCAAGAAATCCAAACACACTCCCCTATCGAACTCATTGCCATTGGAATTGGTCATGACGTCACACGTTATTATCAACGTGCTGTAACAATTATGAATGCTGAAGAACTTGCCGACGCCATAACAAAACAATTAGAAATACTTTTTAGTGATAAAAGAACTCATATTCATAAGAAATAAACCTGCCTTGAATCAGCAACGATTACATTTTAAAAAATTATCTCTATCATTAAACCATCGGAATTTGATGGCTAACAACCTGAGAAGATAATCCCACAAATTGAATATCGAACTTTAAAGAAGCTTCTACTTTACTGGATGCATTATGAATTCTAAAAGAAATGCTCCAACCATCTTCAAAAATTGTAATGAGTTTGTTTTTACTTTCTGGTTATATTGCGACTGATAAAGTTTTGCTTAGAACTTTCCATTTACGACCATATCCCAGAGTACCCTTCAAATTAAAAGACTGAATAATCACCCATTTTTGTCTCGATCTTGTGTTATTTTATTATATTTAAATATTCAAATACACGTATATAGAAAAGTATCTCCTCTAGACATAGCTCTAAAATGCTGCTCTCACAGAAAATATAATGCCTAGACTTTCACCTTCAGTAACACAAAAAGATAAAAGCTGTATTTATTATACGCAAAAGAAGAATCATCCAAAGAGGATATTTTAAACACTAAGAATTATTTTATAAAAGAATCGGCATAAATGGATTCATAGCAATTTTTCGGCAAAAATCGCTAAAGCAAGCGAAAGCCAACCTGTTCCCTAACCTTCCCAAAACAGTACTCACCACGGGTGATCTATCAACATAAGCTCCCATCTCATGGATAAAAGAAAAAATCTTTACTCACATAAAATATAAGAAAAACACGAAAAAAATATTACTTCATTCACGAAAAAGAACACACCATTATATATCTTATCCGCACTCCTACTTTAAAGAAACATTCTTCCTTGCTTCCAAGCTTATTTCACGACAGCGCCCATATATGGCATAATGCAAAATCCAGAATTATCCTTTACTTTACAAGCTACAAGCCAAAAGCAGAATCCTACTTTCAAGTTTCCAATGTTTTTAAGATAAATCAATATACTTTCAGCGCCTAATATTGCACTTTTATTGCATTAAAGCTCTTCATAAGAAGTATTTCTTTCTCAAATGACGTTGTCCGCACGCCAATTCCTCTTATAACATAGGCAAGCAAATGATTTTTATTAACTCAATATAAGAGTATTTAAAACGCGTAAAATTTTATGATATTGGGCTCTTTCACTCAAATGAAAAATATAAGTTATCATTTTAAATCAATCTATCAATAAACATCAGTTGCAATTTCTGTCACATTGAATCATTTGTAAAAAGCATATTTAGCCCCTTCTCAAACAAATGACTTTATCTTTTCCTCACAAGAGAATTTTGAAATAAAAAAGCGTTTTGTGTTGGAGTTCTTACTTAAGTTGGTAAATGATAAAGTATCCATTATAACTAACGTGTCACACCAAGCATAGCGTACAATTTTCTTGGCTTCAGGAAAACAAAAAGACAAAAATCCTTATTTGTGACAAACAAAAGAGGAATCATCTTTTGAATGACATTGATAAAGAGGAAGCTTTACGATGTTAAGAATTGTCCCATAAGGAATCAACATCAACAGACTCATAATAATTTTTACCGAAAAATCACCAAAAGCAAGCGATAGCCAAACTGGCATGCCTATCCCTCCCAAAACAGTACTCTCCACCAGTGAACTATCTGCATACCCTGTTATCTTATCAAAAACAGCAAACGAGCTAGAAAAAGCAAGAGCAAAAAACAGCACTGTATCCAAAGCTGAACCAACCAACGCTGCTGCTAAAGGTGCTTTCCACCATGTTTTACGTCGCAAAGGAGTAAAAACCACAATATCAAGGAGTTGCCCAAATAAAAATGCAAAACTAGAAGCAAGTGCAAGCCGTGGTGTCGCCAATATCCAAGAAACAAAGACACCCGTAAAAAAACCAGCATAAACCACACGCCGCGCAGCAGATGGACCATAAAAACGATTGGTCAAATCATTGATTAGAAAAGCAAATGGATAGGTAAAAGCCCCGTAAGTCAACAGCTCATTCAAATCAAACCAATAGACAGGATATTGAACTAAAATATTAGAAGCCGTGACAGCAAGGCACATTGCAAAAATAGAAAAAACAACATACCTTTTCTTTTGCTGTTCTAATAAAAGACCGCTTGAAGACATTTTTTTTAACCTGGGATATGGAACCAATAAAATGAAACGATCAACCTGCAAAAAACTTAACTTCTAGAACAGAAAACCGAAATCAAAGCGTTAATAAACCAAAAAGAATGGCGCTAACAATTATGCTGCCTGTTCAGCCTTTTGCTCACCTTCTTGCTCAGCTTTTTTCTTAATGATTTGGCGTTTTAGCAAACGCGCACGTTGCGACAACTCTTTATCGTCTGCTTTAATCAAAAAACCATCAAGACCACCGCGGTGCTCAACAGAACGCAATGCATTTGCTGAAATACGCAAGCGATAACTTTGCTGTAACACCTCTGAAATCAATGTCACATTGCAAAGATTTGGTAAAAAACGACGCCGAGTCTTATTATTCGCATGGCTAACATTATTACCATACAGAACCGTCTTCCCTGTCAATTCACATGCACGAGACATAAACTTCACCCTTAAACTCTAAGAAACTTTCAAATCCCCATACCCAAAGGACACAATGAACGCAAAACACGCGCAATGCAACCTTGAACGGGCATCATTGGGAAGTTTCTTTCTAATAGGGGGTCGACAACAAAAGGTCAAGTCTTTTATAAAACCTTTTTCATCTCTTGTTGGCTCATTTTTCATCTTTTTCCTCAATAAGGCGTGCAAATTCTGCCAAAAAGCGTACAAAATGTTTCTTTTAATATATACCATGTTAGAATAAAAGCCTATTGTCCCGAAAGGAAGCACAAATCATGAGCAAAAAAGACCCCCCCATGACAAAGCTTCAGGGAAATTCTTGCCGTTTTTCTTCTTTTTTATTTGGAACTTTATGTATTTGTTTTTTTCTTCTCTTCAGTGCATTAGGTATATGGCAAGTACAACGGTTAAACTGGAAAACAAATCTTATCACCAGTACCAATCAGCGCATTCATTTACCCCCCATAAAAGCCCCTCCAAAAAATCAATGGTCAGATGTTACTTTTGAAAAATATGAATATCAACCTGTTATTATCACAGGAAAATTTTTAACAGATAAAAATATTTTAGTCACTGCTGCCGCTCAAAATACTACAGGCTATTGGGTTTTGACTCCCTTACAAACTGCTGATAATATACTGATCTTTATCAACCGTGGCTTTATCCCTATGGATGAACGTAACAATTTTCAAAACACAGAGCAATCGCATACAAATGCCTTATCTCAGCAAAATTCTACCACGGACACAGAACAAACAACGATTATAGGTTTATTACGCATGAGTGAAAAAAATGGATTTTTCCCGCGTAAAAATAATCCTGACAAAAATTTATGGTATACGCGCGATCTCCCCGCTATGGCACAAAAACTTGGTTTGTCCACTGTTGCCCCTTATTTCATTGATGCCAGAAAAACATCTCCACAAGCAAAACTTCCCGTCGTTGGTCTTACGATTATCCATTTTCGAAATAATCATCTCGTTTATGCAATCACGTGGTTTATTTTAGCTGCTGGTGTGTTAGGAGGTTTTCTTTTTCTGCTACGGCAAAAAAACTAAAAAAATACCTCTTCCATCTCAAGTAACAAAAATTTTTAGAATCTTGAAAACTGATAAAGAGAATAAAATCTACCAACTTGCGCCTTTGTTAAATTAAAGATCATAGGCATACAATGAACTTTATACCATCCACAAAAGATTTACGCGACACTCTTAAAAAACATTGTCATAAACGCTTTTGAAAAACATAAAGTCAAATTTAAAAATAATAGGAAAGATGAGCACTCATTTTTGCCTT
Source organism: Bartonella sp. AP150HLJHH (assembly GCF_042196385.1). Taxonomy (NCBI): domain Bacteria; kingdom Pseudomonadati; phylum Pseudomonadota; class Alphaproteobacteria; order Hyphomicrobiales; family Bartonellaceae; genus Bartonella; species Bartonella sp. AP150HLJHH. The sequence goes on from NZ_JBHIQC010000001.1 coordinate 23,286, forward strand.
TATAATTTTATATCCTTGCTTCATTAGATTGGTTCCCATTTCAGAGATTACTCCAATTCATATACGCAATACTTTCGCCTTCATCTAGTATAAAGGCTAATATAGCAGAGAACATACGGATGCATTTTTTGTTTCAAAACTGCTATGAAGATGAGATATTGAGTTATAAGCAACAAAAAACATTTAATGTCTCAATGAGACTTTTATACCTATCACCACACCTCAAATGAGAGGTTTTTACAGGATAATAGAAAAAGGTGAATCATCCTATATTCTAAAAAGACAGTTTATCCTTTCAGTGTATTTTGCTAAAGGCTTATGCTATAAATGTATAAGCTTGTTTTACTAGAAATTTAACTCTTTCATTTTTAAGGCTGCTGTTATGGGTGTTGTTGCCAAAAATTTTCCCATACCTGATCTTCATCGGGTTCGTCGTGTTCTCTTTTCTGTGTCTGATAAAACGGGTGTGGTTGCTTTTGCACAAGCTCTTCATGCTACTTACAATGTTGAATTAATTTCAACAGGAGGAACAGCAAAAACCCTCATAGCGACTGGTTTACCCGTAAAAGATGTTGCTGAAGTTACTGGATTTCCTGAGATAATGGATGGGCGTGTAAAAACACTCCATCCTTTGATTCATGGTGCTTTGTTGGGGGTAAGAGAAGATCCTAGCCATAGGGAAGCTATGGAAAAGAACAGCATTTATGGAATTGATCTTTTGGTGGTGAATCTTTACCCTTTTGAAGAGACGATCCTTTCTGGAGCTGATGGACAAACGATTCTTGAAAATATTGATATCGGTGGACCGGCGATGATTCGCGCCGCGGCAAAAAATTATGCTTATACCGGTGTTGTAACAGCGATAAAAGATTATGATTCGATTTTAGCTGAATTAAAGCAGCATAATGGATGTTTAAGCTTATCTATGCGTCATCAGCTAGCAATGCGCGCTTATGCACACACCGCTGCTTATGATACGGCAATAGCATCGTGGTTTGCAAGGGATTTAGAAATTGAAACTCCATCGTGGCAGAGTTTTTCTGGTCATCTTGAAAGTGTTATGCGCTATGGAGAAAATCCACATCAACAGGCAGCATTTTATCGCAATAATGAAAAACGTTTTGGTATTGCAACAGCAAAACTTTTACAAGGCAAAGCGCTTTCTTATAACAATCTGAATGATACAGATGCAGCCTTTGAACTTGTGGCAGAATTTGATCCGCAAAAAACCGCTGCTGTCGCTCTTATTAAACATGCCAATCCTTGTGGTGTTGCGGAAGGAGAAAATTTGAAAGAAGCTTATTTGAAAGCTCTTATGTGTGATAATGTATCGGCATTTGGTGGAATTGTTGCTTTAAATCAAACCCTTGATGAGGAATGTGCTGAAGAGATTGTTAAAATTTTTACAGAAGTGATTATTGCTCCTGATGCCACAATGGCGGCACGTGAAATTATTGCCAAGAAAAAAAATCTTCGTTTGCTCATTACAGGTGGAGTTCCTGATCCACGCTGTGGAGGACTTCTTGCGAAAACACTTGCAGGAGGCATTTTAGTGCAATCACGTGATAACGTGGTAGTCGATGATCTTAAATTGCAAGTAGTGACAAAGCGGGCCCCAACTCAAGATGAAATGCGTGATCTTCAATTTGCTTTTCGTGTAGCAAAGCACGTTAAATCAAATGCTATTGTGTACGCGAAAAATAGTGCAACAGTTGGAATTGGAGCTGGACAAATGAGCCGCATCGATTCAGCCAAAATTGCTGCAAGTAAAGCAGCAGAAAGTGCGCAAAGAGCAGGCTTAACAGAAACTCTCACAAAAGGATCTGTTGTTGCATCAGATGCATTTTTTCCTTTTGCAGATGGTTTATTAGCAGCAGCTGAAGCAGGGGCAACAGCAGTTATTCAACCAGGAGGCTCCATGCGTGATGAAGAAGTTATCGCCGCTGCTGATGCACAGGGGTTAGCGATGGTTTTTACAGGAACACGTCACTTCCGCCATTAATAATTTTGCTGCTTTTCTTTTCGTATGAGACAAATGTTTCAAGGAATTTTTCATAATTATCGTATGACTATTGATAAATGTTGAAATGGAAGCAGTTATTCAATCCAAAGAAGCTACACGTGAAAAAGTTTATCACCGCAGAAAATGCACATAATTTAGCCATTGGTTAGGGATAAGATGTTCTTGTTGATGTTTTTAATGGTTACCCTTTCGCATGAGAAAAATGTTAAAGGGACATTATCTTGTATTAGATGCATACCTGCTATGATATTATAACACAACTCTTTTTAGTAATATACTCTATTCTTAAACTAAAGAGTGTAATGAAAAGTTTGAGTAGGGGATATGAATATTCTACGTTTTTATAGTAATTGGCGCCGTTATCGTCGAACCGTTAATGCGTTAAGTCGTCTTTCAACATATGAACTCAGCGATCTTGGAATTTGTCGAGGTGATATTGATTCAATTGCACGACGTTATTCGCGTAAATCTTTATGAAAGTTGTTTGAAATATTTGAGAGAATGCTTTGCTATGAAAAAGCATGCATTTTGTGGTTTGTTATTATAACTTCATTTTTAGTATAATAACAAAGAGCAGAAGAGTTGTTTTTCTCGACCATTGTAATGTATTGTTTCTCAAATTTTCAGTGCTTCTGTAATGTACAACATTTGATTTATAATGATAATTTAGCGTTATTCATATTAAATTAGAACCCCGAACACCGTAAGATTCTTCCATTTCAAATCTATATATGTTGAATCAACCAAAACCATTCGCCTGCACGTTACAAGCGGGGGAGCTGTATGGATAAAAGCTATTAAGAAAAAGCTAAAAATGCCTCTTATGAACCATCTCTAGTGCCAAGAACTGTTACAAACATTGGCACTGATCAATAGTGTGATAGTGCCGAACTGCTCCTTCATAAGCATAAAGATGGGGGGGCTTAATGGATTTACCGTTATACCCATCACGGGCATCGTCGCAAAATAGCTTGGAAGCGTTAAGGAATTTTTCTTTAAAATAAGTTCGTGAATATACAATACAATAGCGCTCTGTTTTTCGTGAAGAACGTAATCCTATTAATGCAACTCTCTCAGAGAGAAATATTGATCCCAACAGCACACTTAAAAATTTATCGAAGATAAGAACGACTTAATTTTCTCTCTATATCTTTAAAGGATCAAAATCCTTAACTAGTACTCATCTGTCAACAATGGTCTTTCAAAAACCTTTTTTTCTGAAGCCAATTCCTTTAGCATCACCTCATGAGATTCTATGAGCAAACCTTGCCTAAAAACATCCAACCCATACTCCCAAAAAATGCTTCGTGTATAAAATTGATATGATCTTCAAATTTTGAGAATATTACCACAATAAACAATAATGTTTTGCGACACGCAAAATAAAACGCAATATACTATGGGTTGGAACAATGTTCTAATTTTTTATCAAACGCTTTACGGATAAAACGCCAACGAACTTTTTCCTGAAATGCAGGACGAAAATATAAAACAATCTGTTGTGTCCGTTGTGGACCTGTTAATTCTGCAAAATCAATCGAATCTTCAAGACAAATATCTGCGTCAGGCGATATAAAATACCATATTTGTTCACTCTTCACGTTCTCGTTCTTTACGGCTAAACACACACGTTTGCCATTATAGTTAACTTCAACTTGTGGATGAAGATGAAACCGAACAGCAACATGATTTTGTTCATTTTGCACACTCTTGTGTCTCTTTCCCCCTTTATTTGGCATAAAAAAGCGATCAAAACCTTCAATCGTATCTCCATTTGTCGCCAAAATAAGACCACGCTCATGAATAAGATTAAAGGGTCGCATATAACCATTATGACTCGCAATAAAACCCGTCTTCTCTGAATCCTCTATACGGCACACTTGAACGTCTGTTGGTCCATCAAACAAAAATGGCGCGCCATTTTTCTTTTTATGATAAAAAGCACCCACTGAACAATCATTAAGCGTAGCTGTTGAATGTGCTGCAGTAACACGCCCTAAATGTCGATACTCTTCCCGCCCATCAGGATTAACACCGGCATTGATAATAAAACGGTGCCCTTGTGAAGACATTTCAAAAGACAAACACCCCGAACAAGCCTGCTGTGCTACAGAGCGGGGTGGAAACTTTCCTGTATCTGCAAGCACTGTTGTTTGATTGGCTTTTAAGCGCTGAAATCCTGAATAACGGGCATAACTAAAAGGATGTCCTCCTGTTTCATCAAGCTCCAAAAGTGATGATAATCGTTCCGATACAAGGGGACCAACCCCATTAAAATGGGCCAACGTTTGATCCTCATGGATAAAGAATCGTAAAGCTGGCAACATACGCTCAACAGAATCAATCAAAATACGGGGTGCTGTTTCATTGCTACGCATAAAAAGATGCCGTAACGACAATAAATCCGATAACAAATTCAGCAAAATAACAGGACTACGGGAAATATGCCCACCATCAACTAAGATTTGACGGGAAAGCTCCTCTATAAGTGTGGTTTGTACCTTTTTTTTCACTGCCGCAGAAACAGGCAAAGCAAGAGATGCGAATGTCAAAGCTACTGCTGCTTGTAAACGTTGATCATTGTGCTCCATACTACAAATTGTTACGCGCAAATAACGAAATTGCAAACCAAGTGCACGCAAAAAGCGTTTTTCAAACCGCTCACTTGCCCCTTCTAACAACATTTTCGAATGACAAATCCATGAAATCAAGCGCCGCGCCACAACAGGACTACTCCAAGCAAGCCCTTTTACCTTCTTGCCAGCATGGTCAAACCAATCTTCTAAAAGAGAGCGTGCATGTGCAGAAGCTAAATCACTTCCTGCTGCCTCCATATGGCGCAACCAATGAAAATCATGTAGAGCCGCTTCCCATTCTAGCGTTGGTGGAACCAATGAAAACGGCGAAACAGCACCAGAATGAACAATATGACCAGCAAAAGCAAAACGACCATGATAAAATTCATGCGCCATCATCGGATCAGCTACATTCAAGTCCATGGGATGCGCTAAAATTTTATGAGGACGAAACCCTGAAAATCGCCAACGAAACAATGGTCCAACCCATAAACGCCGCATAACATTCTGTATCGTATCGATACAGGCTGCCACTTTTACCTGAGGAGCTTTTACCGCAACCGCCAAAATTTCATCTCCATTTATGCTGAATCAAATACAATTTCGACCATTTTTGTAAATGAAGCGTTAATTAAGCAATTTTTCGTAAGCGCGCAGCGAAAAAACCATCCATTCCTAAAAATACGGTTTTCTCAGCATCAAAATTTTTATGACAAAAATCCGCAGGCGTTGTCCGTAACATCCCCCCACAAAGCAAATGTTCCAGTGCTCCCATTTCCTCTGGATAAATAGGGTCTAAAACAATGTCATTGCGTGTCGATAAAATTTTCTCAATAAGATCTTCACCTTCTTCTCTTGCCAATGAACAATTGGAAAAAACAATCCGTCCCCCCTCCTTTACCAAAGAAATTGCTGCGACAAGCAAATCATATTGCAACGCCGCTAACTTGACGATATCTTCCCTCGATTTCGTCCATAAAATATCTGGATGACGACGGATTGTTCCTGTAGAAGAACAAGGAGCATCAAGAAGAACCGCATCAAAAAGCTGTGTGGGATAGAAATTTCTCACATCGCCCTGCCAAATGTGAACTAAAAAATGAAGCCGTTCCATATTTTCTTTTAAACGCTTTATACGGTTAGCAGAAAGCTCAATTGCAGTCACTTCAGCCCCTTGCAAAGCCAATTGTGCTGTTTTTCCTCCAGGGCTCGCACAAAGATCAGCAACGCGTTTACCCTCAATACTCCCAAGTAAACAAGCAGGCAAAGCTGCTGCAAAATCTTGAACCCACCAAGACCCTTCACGATAGCCTGGTAAATCAGAAACAGAGCACTCCAGACGCTTCAATCGAACAGAACCATTGGGCAATACCACACCGCCAAGCCTTTCAGCCCATCCACCACTATCAGATTTCACTGTCAAATCGAAAGGAGGTTCCACACTTTGAATTGCGATAATCTGATATGCCTTTTCTGTTCCATAAGCTGATATTAAAAGCTGTCCAAACCACGCTGGCACACCTTCAATGGTAGGAACTTGTTGACGTAAAGGCTCTGCCTCACGTGCAACATTGCGCAAAAGAGCATTCACCATCCCTGAAAAACGGCGCATTCGAGGATCAAGTTTCGCCACACGCACAGCTAAATCAATAGCCGCATGATCGGGAATATCAAGATAAAGAATTTGTGCAACACTGATATGCAAAAGATGCTGAAGTGAAAGTGCTTGTGAAGGCAAAGGACGCGCCAAAAAGCGTGAGAGAGCCGCCATAATCTGCCCTCGATGACGCAATGAAGCTGTTAAAATAGCCCGACACAACAAACGATCTCGTTGTGAAAGCTTCAAATATTGTGGATGTCCGTGTTCATTATCCGTCAAACCAGACAGAGGCGTGTACTTATCAACTACCGCCCCCAAAAGACGCACACAAACCTGTCGAACAGCTAATCCTGGAACATTTTTTTCAGACACATGCCCCGCTTTTTTGTGTTTCAAAACACCACCTTTATATCACAGTTTTCTCAAAATCTCCCTCAATAACTCTATGAACGAGATCTTTTTGAATTTTCATAACGAAGCCAAGAAGGACGTTTTGTAACACGCTGAAAAGAACTGTTTTCTTGTTCACCTAATACATGAGCCTGACCACTATGAAAATCTCCATAGTTCATCCCGCTGCTTTTTTCATGTATAGCGTCCTCTTTATTCCATCCCACACTTTTGGCAAGAGCCCCTTTCATCTCTTCTGCTTGCCGATAAAGAGCAGCGATACGATTTGCAGTTGCTGGATGTGTCGAAAAAAGACTATCCGCTCCCTCACCGCTCAAAGGATTAATAATAAACAGATGCGCGGTTGCTGGATTATGCTCTGCTTCTTCATTATATACCCCACGTCCCCCATCAGCAATCTTATGCAATGCCGAAGCCAACCATAAAGGATTACCACATATTTCAGCCCCTCTACGATCCGCAGCATATTCCCGTGTACGGCTAATCGCCATTTGCACCAGCATCGCTGCAAAAGGCGCCACGAGCAATGCAATAAATCCTCCAATTGCCCCAGCGCCATGAGAATCTTCTGAAGAATTACGCTGTCCTCCCATAAAGAAAGCAAAATTACCAAGCATTGAAATTGCCCCTGCAATCGTTGCGGTTAGAGTCATTGTTAACGTATCGCGATGCTCAATATGTGCGAGCTCATGCGCCATAACGCCGGCAATTTCCTCAGCGCTTAACCGCTCTAACAACCCAGTACTTGCAGCAACAGCTGCATTTTGCGGATTACGTCCCGTTGCAAAAGCATTTGGCTGTGCATTCTCAATAACATAAATTTTTGGTTGAGGAAGAGAAGCTTTTTTAGCTAAATCGCTTACAATCTTATAATAAACTGGTGCTGAATGCTGATCAACTTCACGCGCCCCGTACATGCGTAAAACGATTTTATCTGAATTCCAATAAGAAAAAAAGTTTAAACCACTTGCCATTAAAAGAGCAATGACCATGCCACCACCCCCTCCAACAAGATAACCAACTCCCATAAAGAGAGCAGTTAAAAAAGCCAAAAGCATAGCTGTACGCATTATATTCATTACTCAAAAAACTCCATGATAAAAGTCAATCAATACTATATGATGGTGTTTTCTTTCTACTTCTTCAATGGAATAGGTGTAAAATGAATAAAAAAGATGAGAAAACAAGCAAAAAAAATACAACTGTCATTAAACAGCAATCTCTTTCTCCCGCAGCACAACGCGCCCTTAAAGAAGCTGAAGAAAGACGAAAACGCGCAACAAAAAAAGAACAACCTTTAGAAAACGGCGGACGCGGCGGCAAAGACCCTTCCCGCTATGGAGACTGGGAAATTAAAGGCCGCGCCATTGATTTTTAAAACCATTGATTAAAAAAAAACAGCGCGGATTTAAACAAGCAGCTTTTTAAAGAAAATCCGTTTTTGATAGACAAAAACGGATAATATTTATTTTTCTAAAGCTTTTAAAAACACGTTGATTAAACAATCATGCTTCTTATGCTGTAGCAGATTCTGCTTCAGCCGCTGCCGCTGCTTCTTCTGCCGCTTGCTTTGCTGCTGCTATACGTTCTTGTGCTTTTTTACCCGGTTCACCTTTATGTGGATTATTACGAGTTGGACGCTTTTTCAAGCCAGCTGCATCTAAAAACCGTAAAACGCGATCTGTTGGTTGAGCCCCTTGCCCAAGCCAATATTGGATACGTTCTTCATTAAGTTTCACCCTCGGTCCATCTTTAGGCAACATTGGATCCCATGCACCAACACGTTCAAGAAACCGCCCATCGCGCGGACTACGAACATCTGCAACGACGATATGATAGTAAGGACGTTTTTTTGAACCTCCACGGGACAAACGAATTTTCAATGCCATATTTTATCTCCTATTGTCAGCTCTGGCTTTCGTTTAAATTGACTTTTTTGTTTTTTGCTCTTCAGCAATAACTTCATGATGACTCACAACTTCTTTAATAATAAATTTTAAAAATCTTTCAGCAAAATCAGGATCAAGATGACTATCTATAGCCAATTGCCGCAAACGCGCTACCTGATATTGCTCACGCAGAGGATCTACTTTAGGCAAATCATAACGGGCTTTTAAGCGCCCAACAGCTTTCGTACAACGAAACCGCTCTGCTAAGATATGAATCAAGGTTGCATCAAAATTATCAATGGATGCTCGTAAATGTGCTAATTCGTTTAATACTGTTTCCTGCATTATATCCCTTTCCCTCTTTACATCTTATTTTTTCTTAGGATGCTGAGGAAAATTTCCCCCATCGACAATGCCATTGGAAAGACCAGGAAATGTAGGTCCACGCTTAGGAAGTCCGGGCAAGAGCTTCCCTCCATTACCATTTTCAATTTGCTTTTGAAGCATTGAGAATTGCTTTGGATCCAATCCCGACAAATCCGGTATAGCTGGAGAATCCCCTCCCAAGTTTCCCATACCACCAAAACCCATTTTGGAACCAAGGCCTCCCAACATTTTTCCCATAAAACCACTTTTTCCTTTACCACCCATGGCTTTCATCATATCAGCCATTTGGCGATACATCTTTAAAAGTTTATTAATATCAGCCGCTGTCGTACCAGCCCCCTTAGCAATTCGTTGTTTGCGGCTATGTTTTAAAAGCTCTGGATTCGCCCGCTCTTTGGGTGTCATAGATGAAATAATGGCCAATTGACGATCAAACAAACGATCATCAAACCCCGCAGCCGCAATCTGCTCTTTGACCTTCCCCATTCCTGGCAACATGCCCATAATACCGCCCATTCCACCCAGTTTTTTCATTTTCTGCAACTGTTCTGCAAGATCATTCAGATCAAATTTTCCGGCTTGCATTTTTTTTGCAAAAGCAGCAGCTTTCTCGTGATCCATTGTTTCAGCAGCTTTTTCAACCAAAGAAACAATATCCCCCATTCCGAGAATACGATCAGCAATACGACTGGGATGAAATTCTTCTAAAGCATCTATTTTTTCACCAGTTCCAATTGCTTTAATTGGTTTACCTGTAACAGCACGCATAGAAAGAGCAGCGCCACCACGCCCATCACTATCCATCCGTGTTAAAATAATCCCCGTAATCCCTACACGCTCATCAAAAGAACGAGCAAGATGAACGGCATCTTGCCCCGTCAAACTATCAGCCACCAACATAATCTCATGAGGAAGGGAACATGCTTTAATTTCAGCCAATTCGAGCATCAAAGCTTCATCAATATGATTACGTCCTGCTGTGTCAAGAAGAAGCACGTCATAACCACCCAATTTAGCAGCCTGTACGGCACGTGATGCAATATCAACGGGCAGCTGACCCGCAATAATAGGCAAGCTTGCAAGTTTTGCCTGTTCTCCCAATTGGCGCAATTGCTCCTGTGCAGCAGGACGGCGTGTATCTAATGACGCCATGAGAACTTTTTTATTGTGCTTATCAGTAAAACGTTTTGCAAGCTTTGCTGTTGTGGTTGTTTTTCCCGAACCTTGCAAACCAGTCATCATGATAACAACTGGAGCTGGTGCATTTAAATCACTCAGAACGCTTTCACTTCCAAGAATATGAACCAATTCATCATGAACAATTTTAACCACCATTTGGCCTGGTTTAATTGATTTAACGATTTCGGCCCCAACAGCTTTTTCCCGAACTCTATCGGTAAAAGAGCGCACAACATCAAGAGCAACATCAGCTTCCAATAAAGCGCGACGAATTTCACGCAGCGCCTCTACAACATCCTGATCCGATAAAGCGCCACGTCCCGTCAAATGAGACAGGATAGAACCAAGTCGCTCTTGCAAGGATTCAAACATCATTTACCTCATTGTTGCATAACAAACAAACCAAAATAGCATCCGAGAACGCATCGCGCCGTCGGATGTTGACCTCTGAGATCTCTTTATACCCTTAAACTGGGGTCTCAGTCGGTGGCTCCAAGTTAATTTTGTCACTGAAAGCTTGCTCCTTCAAACAATAAAACCCCAGCTTTGTCAAGTTTTATCATAAAATATCTTTTTATACGAAGAAATAAAAACAACAAATACTATACTTCAAAACTTTCAACTTCAACACGCATAAAACAACCTGTTTCCTGTTCCATGCTCCATAATTTTCCGCTAGAGATATCAAACCAAACACCATGCAATGTCAAAAAACCTTGATCTTTGCGAAGCTTTATCCACGGAAACGTCTCTAAATTTCTCAACGAATGGCGAATAGAAAGCTGCTCTAATGCCGTCTGTTTTTCTGGCCAAGACAGCGACTTATTATTCAAAACGATTTCTGCTGCTGGTGCTAAGAGACTTATCCATTGACCGATAAAATCATTTGATAATAAAGATTTATATGTCTCATTAAGAGCAGTACGAATGCCTCCACAATGGGCATGACCAAAAACGACAATATGTCTCACCTCAAGCAATTGCACAGCATATTCAAGAGCTGCTGATGTTGCGTGATATTGGTCATCAGGAGAAAAAGGAGGAACCACATTCGCCACGTTGCGCAGGGTGAAAATTTCCCCTGGCTTAGCATCAAAAATCATTTCTGGTACTGCACGCGAATCACAACAAGCAATGACCAAAACTTCAGGTTTCTGCCCCTCAATCGCCAATTGCTGATAATCTGCTATTTTATATAAAAAATGATTGTTTATAAAGTTTTGGTAACCACTTAAAAGTCTTTCTGGTAAATGCGCCATTCTCTCTTTACTTTTGCTTCTTTTTTTACTTTCATTTTATATATTTTAAAAAACAAACTATTAACATACAAAAATACTAAAAGTGCCCTTTCCTTGAAGCAAAATATTTCTTTAAAGTACAAAATATTACTAAAAAATAGCAAAAACAAACTCATTCTTTCCAAATAAAGAGCTATTTTCTTTAGAAAGAAGGTGTTACAGTATATAAAAAATATAATGGTCTGCTTTTAATAAAGACCCCTTAAGAGCAAAAAGGGAGAGTGAATGTGTTGCAACAAAAAAAAACAGAGACAAAAAACACCCAAGATAAAATAGAACAAATCCTTTTTGCCCAAACCGATAAAGAAGATATTGCTTATTATGAAAATGAAGAACTTCAAAAAGCCACAGCCATCGCGGTAAAAGCTTTTAATCTCCATCAGACGGGAAAAAATACCATCTGCTTTGAGCAAAATTTAACCCGCAGTAACAGACCTATAACCGTTATCACGCTTGTCAATGATAACAAACCCTTCCTTCTGGATTCTATTTTAAATGTTTTTAATCAACACAAAAACCATATCTATTTGATTGCACACCCCATTATTGATTGTGCTTCTGGAAAACGCATCAGTCTGATGCAAATTCACATCGAGTCATTAAACAAACAGCAAATACAAAAACTTGAAAATGAACTCACCTTAGTTCTTGAACAGGTTAATGCTGCTGTACAAGACTGGAAACCTATGCTTGAAGAAGTTGAAAAGCATATTCATGCCTACCAAATAAGTCTTCCCCCGCACTACAAACAAGAAGGCGAAAAGGCCATTGAGTTTCTTCACTGGCTAATGGACGATAATTTCATTTTCCTTGGTATGCGCACTTACAACTTCATTAAAGACCAAAAACCCCTAAAATCCTTTACGGCAAGTAATATTGAACTTGGTATACTCACGGATGCTTCTATTCATATTGTTGACGATAAAAGTATGAAAGAACCTCCTCAAGAAGTTTTATCCTTCATGGAAAGCGATAATCTGTTTATCGTGACAAAAGCGAACAGCCGCTCCAAAATTCACCGTTTTGTTTGGCTCGATTATATTGGTCTTAAAATCTTTGATAAAGAAAACCAACTCTGTGGAGAATTACGCATTGTAGGGCTTTTTACCTCCTCAGCTTATACACGTTCTATTTTGAAAATTCCTTTCTTAAAAGAAAAAGCCCGAACTATTATTCAACGTCTTGGACACAATCACGCCGATTATTCAGGAAAAGCACTCATCAGTGCTTTAGAAACCTATCCAAGAGATGAAATGTTTCGCTCTGATGTTGATACATTGACAGAAAACACTAAGCTTATTCTACAATTAGATGAGCGCCCACGTTTACGGGTTCTTGCCCACACTGATTCTTTTGGACGCTTTGTTTCTATCCTTGTCTACGTACCGCGTGACCAATATAGCAGCAGCCTGCGTGAAAAAGTTGGCGAACATTTTGTAGAGCTTTATAAAGGTGACTTTTTTGAATCTTATCCGCTATTTTTGGAAAGCACCCTTATACGTGTCTATTATATCATCCATCGCAAAGGAAACGAAACTGTTCCCCTTCACGAGCGCTCCACACTTGAACAACATGTACGTTCGATTGCACGAAGTTGGGAAGACAGGGTTCAAGCCATCGCTCTTAACAAGAAAATAACAGAGCAACAAACACGTCTAGCCAGTGAATTCCCCAACAGCTATCGTGATTTATTTTCAGCTGAAGACGCTATTAACGATGCCGGACATATTCTAAGTCTTCATGATGAAAAGCCCCTTTTCGTGATCTTTTATCACGCACAAAACAAAGAAAAACAGTGCATTTCTCTTCGGCTTTTTCACCGCCATGAAGCACTTGCCCTTTCCAAACGTGTACCACTCCTTGAAAATATGGGGTTTCGCGTTATTGCTGAACAAACCCTTGAATTACCAGATGGCAATGGGCGCTCTGTGTATCTTCATGATATGCAGCTAGAAAGTACTTTCCAACGCTGTATCGATTTTGAAAAAGACGGTCAAAAACACGCCGAAACCTTTGAAGCCATTTGGGCACAAAATGCTGATAATGACGGCTTTAATGCTCTCACCCAAACAGCTGAGCTTGATTGGCATGAAATTGTTATTTTGCGCCATTATGGGCGCTATCTCCAACAAGCTGGAATGCCTTATTCGCAAGATCGCGTTGCCCAAACTTTAAATGCTTATCCTGACATTACCCAAAATCTTTATGCTTTATTTCATTTAAAATTTCATCAAAGCCATACAGAAAAAGAACGGAAAAAAAACCAACAAGTTATTCAAAAGCGCATTGAAGAAAAATTACGGAAAGTCTCTGGTTTAGACGATGATCTCATTTTACGCCGTTATTGTAACCTTATCGAGGCGAGTTTACGAACGAATGCCTTTACGACTCTTCCTGATGGAAGTCCACGGCGTATTTTAGCCACCAAATTAAATCCACGCCAGATTGAAGGTTTGCCTGAACCGCGCCCTTACCGAGAAATTTTTGTTTATGGACCAGAAGTTGAAGGGGTCCATTTGCGTTTTGGACCTATCGCTCGTGGCGGCATTCGTTGGTCTGACCGTGCATTAGATTACCGCACCGAAGTGCTTAGCTTAGTCAAAGCCCAACAAGTTAAAAATGCGGTTATCGTTCCTGCAGGTGCAAAAGGTGGATTCTATCCCCATCGGCTTCCCCAAACAAATGACCGTGCTGTCATCATAGAAGCAGCACGACAAGCTTATACAGACTTTATAACAGCTTTGCTCTCCATTACAGACAATCTGATTAACGGCAAAATAAGTTCTCCCCACAATGTCATCTGTCATGATGACCCTGATCCCTATTTTGTTGTTGCAGCGGACAAAGGAACAGCAACTTTTTCTGATACAGCCAACGCCATCAGCCAAGCAAACCACTTTTGGCTTGATGATGCTTTTGCCTCTGGAGGTTCAGCAGGTTACGACCACAAAGACATTGGTATTACAGCTAAAGGTGCATGGGAAGCCGTCAAAAGACATTTTAGAGAGTCATTTAATCACGATATTCAAACAACGCCCTTCACCTGTGTCGGTGTTGGCGATATGTCTGGTGATGTCTTTGGCAATGGAATGCTGCTTTCCAAACAAACAAAATTGATTGCCGCTTTTGATCACCGCGATATCTTTATTGATCCAGATCCGAACATAGACGAAAGCTATGCAGAGCGTACGCGTCTCTTCAAACTGCCTCGCTCAAGCTGGCAGGATTACGACCAAAGCAAATTATCAAAGGGCGGTGGTATCTTCTCACGAAAAGAAAAAACCATTACTCTCTCACCTGAAGCAGCACAAGCCATTGGTTTCGAAAAACAAACAGGAACACCCTTTGAAATTATCTCTGCTCTTCTCAAAGCCCCTGTTGATCTTTTATGGTTCGGTGGCATTGGTACTTATATCCGCGCAACAACCGAAAACGATGCCCAAGTAGGTGATCGTGCAAATGATGCAATACGCATTACCGGAGAACAAGTGCGTGCAAAAATTATTGGTGAAGGAGCTAATCTTGGTGTTACACAACGTGGACGGATTGAATATGTCTTAAATGGTGGTCGATGCAATACGGATGCCATTGACAATTCTGCTGGTGTGAATTGTTCTGATATTGAGGTCAATCTCAAAATTGTTCTTGCATCAGCACTACGTGCCAAAACACTAACCCGCGAAGAACGCAATAAGCTCTTGAAAAAAATGACACCTCAAGTCGAGCAACTCGTCTTGCGTAATAATTATCTACAACCTCTTGCGCTTTCTTTGGCGGAAAACCAGAGCACTACTGATTTGCCCTATCAAATACGCTTTATGCACGACTTGGAACAAAAAAATCTTCTAGATCGCAGAGTTGAAATGCTTCCTGATGAACAAGTTTTACAGCAAAGAACAACCCAAGGCAAAGGTCTTCTCCGCCCAGAACTCGCCGTTATTTTTGCCTATGCTAAATTGACCTTAAAAGAAGAAATTGCTAATAGCCCCATTGTTGATGATCACTATTTCAATACAGCCCTGCTGAACTATTTTCCAACCCAAATTCAAGAAAATTTTAAGAAGGAAGTTATTAACCATCAATTGCGTCGTAATATTATCGCAACGCTGATTGCCAACGATATTGTAAATCGTGGAGGCCCCACTTTTGTTAATCGATTACACGATGCAACAGAACAAAAAGCTGAAAATATTATTCGCGTTTTCATTGCCATCCGCGATGGTTTTGAAATTCCTCAATTGTCTGAGCAAATTGATAAGCTTGATAATAAAATACCCGGTCTTGTCCAAAATAAATTCTACGCAACAATGACCCCAATGCTCTTTGAAACAACCAATTGGGGTTTGCACAACATAGATCTCTCACGTCCATTAGAAGAAATTGTAAAAACAATAAAACAAGCCCGTAGCGTTATTGAAAAAGAGCTTATGCATTCTCACGGCAACGATATTAAGCAAAAGATTGAAGAAAAAGCATTACACTACAGCGAAGAGGGAGCACCAAAAGCATTAGCGAAACAATTAGCCCTTTTGGAAGCTGCTTCAACAATCTGTGATATTTCTTTAATTGCAAAAAAAAGCAACAGTGATCTTATTAAAACTGCAGAGATCTACTTTTCACTTGCGCAAATCATTCGTATAAACCGCATTAACGAAGCAAGTCGTATAATCCCTGTAGTAGATTATTATGATAGTATGGCTTTAAGCCAAGCCAAAGAAAATGTTTCTGAAAGTTTTCGGCAAATCGTTATGAAAATCCTCAAAAATTATGGAAAGAAAAAAGATCCTTTTGACACTTGGAAAAAAACAGAAGAAGATCATATTCACAACATTACAAACCGCATTAGCGCCCTTATTGAAAATGATCTCAATATTTCTCGTTTTACTTTTGCAGCAGGATTGATTTCTCAACTTCAAAATATTGGCTTTCAAACCTAAAGCAAATACAAAACGCCCCACTCAATCTCCCGTTCTATCCCACCACCACGACAAACCAACTAAGACAGAGTAGAAGTTTTCATTTTAGACATAACACCAAAAATAAAAATCTCGTTATTTATCACAATAGAATTGTTTGCAACAATTTCAAAAAAACAGTAGGATTGATTTCTTACCTTAAAAACATAAACTTTCAGACTTAAAAGCAGTACAAAACAGCTAAGCTTTTGCCCCGTTCCATCCATCCATGACTAATCAACAAGGGAAGAACGGAAACCCTATCCCGCATTTTTAGACAGAGCACTCAAAATAAAAAATAAATTCAAATTTTACTGTCAAATATCCTTCATCATAAAAATATAATATATTGATTTACAATCATAATTTTATCATTTTTATGATAATCCGATATTCTAAATTTGTCTCATTTAAAATCTATTTATATTCAATTAATTAACCCCATTTCCCCTTGCATATTGCAAATGGGAAAGCCGAATAGATAAAAACAGTAAAGAAAGGACTAAAAATGCCCCTCATAAACCGCCTCAAGTGCCAAAAGCTGCAGTAAGATTGAGAATTAGCAAATATAAGCAAATATAATATGATGATGTTTTCCCCTAGCTTGTTACTCCGTAACCGAAAAGATGATGGTGCTTAATGGCTTTATCCTTATACCATTCACAGGCGACATCGTGAAATAGGAAGCACTGAGAAATATTTTTTTAACAAATGCGTAAATATGCAATACAAATATATTCTGTTTTACGTGGAAGACATATAGCTTCATTAAAAAATATCAGAAATAAAAGGATAAGCTTAATCCGTTTATTTAAAAGATATAACTGTAACTGCTTTTGAAATGCGTAAAATCGAATAAAAAATGACAGTAAAGATGGATGTTGATTTTCCCCTTTACAACTTCATATCTTCCTACAACTAGGCTATTTACTTGTTTTAAGAGGTTACACCCAAACAGATATATGCAATATGCTCATTCCATATATAAAGACAAAGGTTCCTAAAAAGAACCACACCACCTGTATAAAAAGGCAATTCAGCATACTTTAAAATACCACTTTTCCATACAAACACTGTTGCTATATGTAGTTTGACATAAGATTTTGTACTAAGTGAAAAGAGGTTGGACGGGTTAGGAGTAGGTGGTAATTTTTTATTTTTATAGCTATTTTTTTACCATTAAATACGCATTTTGTTAAAATAAATTTTTAACACTCTAAAATTGCAAAAAAGTGTGAAAATCAGAAAAAGTCGAAATTTGGTAGTAAAGATGAAAAAAGGCTTCGGTACAATACCTAAAGTGGAGCAAGACGACCAAGTTTTAAAAAGCCTAATTTTACCCACCCATTGTTAATGAGCAAGGAAAGAACGGGAGCGCCATCCGCATTTTTAGGCAAAGCACCCAAAATAAAAAATAACGCTTGAAGATTATTGGCTTGCCCAGGAAATAAGCGCTGCAGAGTGTCAAGAAGCTTCATAGACTGAATAAGGACAAGTTCAAATTTTGCTGTCAAATATCCTTCATCATCAAAAGAAAAAGGTCCACTAATACGCACTGCACCACCTGTATGAAAAGTCAATTCACCTTGCTTTAAAAGTCCACTTTTTCCATACAGTCGTTGTTGCCAATTTTTTTCTTCATCTTCAGACAGAAAAGACATGTCATTTAAAATCCATTTCAAATTGCCATCAATTTTAGGAATATCAACAAAAGAAGATTTTAAAAAGGGAGAAGCATCAAAACCGTCAAAAGTTATATGTCCCGATAAATTATTCTTTTCATGTTTTAGATCAAAACGCAAAAATTCTGCCGTTATTTTTTGAAGCATATCTTGTGGCTCTAACGGCTGAATAATCACGTCATGCGTATTTTGCAAATGTGTCGTTTTTTTATCTGTCGTTGGTGCTCTTAATGCTTCTTGAAGCTTTTGATCTTCAGGGGAAGAGGAAAAAGATGAAATCTCAAGCCCTTCAGCTATAAACTTCAATGTTTTACCCGTTTTCCAATAAGGCTCTGTTTCAATCACCAAATTGCGCCAATGCGATACTATGGGAGTTTTTCCGGAAAAAACAATTAATGCAGGAGAATGAACATTAAACTCAACCAAATGAGGTGCGTAAATTGGTGCACCAGCTGTCAAACGCCCCGTCGATACAGAAACCCCATGTAAAGGCCAAGAAAATTGAAACTTGTCACAAACAACACCGACACGTAAAGGATAACCATCCTTGTGCACATTCTCACATACCGCCGCCATATTATGGGAAGATACTTTTGTGAATATATTAGAAACATAGTCTTCTATTTTACGCGAAAAAAAAACCAGAGTGCGCTATAAATAAATATCAGAGCAAGACAAAAGAGCCCACAAATTAAATAACTCAAAGAAAAACTTTTTTGTGATGATGGTATTTGAAAGGATTTAGACAATATTCAAACTTTCTTTATCTCTTAACTTCCTCCCCACCCTAAAAAGGATAAAGATTCCCAACCACGTTCAGTTTATACACAATCCAACTTCTTAATCGACCGTATTTTATCTACTGATCACTTCAAGAAGTCCCTATACACGTTCTAAAGTACAGTATCTCATAAGCTCAATAAACAAGATTTTCTTAAAAAAAACCCATTACACCCTTTAACAAAAAACACCTCATGTGTAAAGTTTTACATAGATTTTCTACCTCTAGTTTAAACCATACTGTTTTACAGCACAACAAAAATGATAATGAATAGTGTTTCTTAACGATAAAGCCATTGAGCCCCCCATCTTTACGCTTATGGAGACCCCAAAGCCAGCACCATCATTATATTTGGCTAGCCCCCAAATGTTGCGACAGCCCTTGGCACTTAAGACAGTTCATAAGAAGCATTTTTAGTCTTTTCTTATACAGTTTTTGCCCACACGCCAGCCCTACTTGTGACATGCAAACAAGAGGTTTTTATTGAGTCAACATACACAGGTTTGGAATGAAAAAACCTTACTATATTCGGGGTTCTCATTCAATATACAAAACCGTGAATTACCTATATAAATCAATTCGTTGTCAACAATCACACAAGTACGGGCGGTGTACAAAAAATCTGGTGTAATGCGCTTTCAAACCATTGGCTCAAAGCTCGATCATAGATTAAACGACCTTTCAAATGTGCACAAGCAGGTTGAGCACCTTTTTCAGTCAATTTATGTGCCGAACGCACGACCAAACGCCGCATCATAGCGCGTGTAAATTCAGCATGAAACTGCAAGCCCCATGCATTGTTTCCATAACGAAAAGCTTGTGTAGGATATGTATTCCCTGTTGCCAAAAGCATTGCCTCTTTCGGTAAATCATAAATACCTTCATCATGGAAATGGTAGACCATCTCTGGCCAATTCATCAATTCCTTCCCTTGTGGGGTTGCTTCTAGTGGATACCAGCCGACTTCAACAGTCCCATCACTTCTTGTACCAACGCGCCCCCCTAGATTTCGCGCTAACATTTGTGCTCCAAGACAAATACCCAAAAAAGGCTTATTTTCCTTTAGTGATAACGAAATCCAATCAATTTCCTCACCAATATAGGCTTCGCTGTCATTCACACTCATCGGTCCCCCTAAAATAACAACGCCGGCATAATGCTCTAATGTATCAGGGAGTTTTTGTCCAAAAATAGGACGATAAATATCAAGAACAAAACCATTTTGTTGTAAAAATTTTCCCAACCGACCAGTATAGGTAGAGCGCCGATGAATAACGACAGCAATCCTTGGTTTGTTATTTTTTTGTTTTTTATCAAGACATCTCTGATTTAAAAACATTTTTTAACCAATCACCTCTGCTACCAAGCAAAACTTTATTTTTAAAGCATAAGAGAATAATTTTATTGGACAAGACTAACGATATTTTTTCTTCTAGGTCAATTGTTTCTTCTGAGAAAACATTCGTATTATCACATTGGTGCAATTTAAAATAAACGAAATTTTTTCCTCGATAAAGATGTTTCTTCTTCTGTTTTAACCCCTGGATCATCAACATTTAAGTGAGTTTGACTGAACATTTTTACATCTTTTTCTTTTATATCTTGTTTCTCCACCTGCACATTATGCAAAAGAGAATCATCTATAGGTGTTAATTTTTCAAGCTTCTTATCTCCAACATCATCACTTTTTCCCATAACATACTCTTTGTCTTGCCTTTTCGACACAATATTGTCCGCCTCTAATGTGAGAGAAGGCATACAAGGAGGCGCCTTCCATTCAAAACAGCCCAAATGTCCACTGATTGGAGAAACCGCTGACCAAGAAGAAAAAATGGCCCCATCACACATCCACACTGGATCACGTTCAGCACGAAGTGCTAAAGAAAGCCATTGACGCACAGCACCTTGATTGTTTCCCTGTGCCTCTTCAATATCTGCCAACAATAAATAAACACTTTCCCGTGGATGACATTGTAATGCTTTTTGTGCCTTCTCTCTTGCTAATGCTGTTTCACCAGCATCCAAAGCTGCTTTAGCAATAAGGAAAGCCGACTCAAATGCATCTTTATTATAAGAAGCAAGTGTCTTAGCCCTTTTCAATCGCCCAATGGCTCCTTCTTCTCTTTCAAGATAAAGCGCTCCCAAGTCAGGATGAGGCTCCTTTTGCCAAGCCGCTATAATCATTTTATCCGCTTTACGCGTTTCGTTTAATTTATAAAGAATATCAGCAGCAATAACTATTATTGGAACAAAATCAGGCGCCAATTTATGGGCTTTCAAAATAGCTTCACGTGCTTGTACAGGATGTGTATCAAACAAAGAAAGTGCCTGCCCACTTAGTAGTAAAACCTGTATATGCTGCCGCTCTGGAGTCGCGCGAACAGAACGCGGGAGAGCTTTTTGCGTTCTTTCAAAAACAGTAAGTGCCTTATCCCATTTACCCTCAGTACTTAATCGATCAAGCACCGCCTGATGCGCCCATAAAAGTGCTGGCGATAAAGTCAGTGCCTCTTCGGCATATTGTTGCGCTGCTTCATAAGCTTTACTCTTCATCGCTTCACGAAACAAACCATAAAGTCCAACCAGTTTTGTCGGATCTTCCTTTCTCATCTCTTCATAAAGACCGATGGCGCGAACAGAGTCATTTTGTAAAGACAAGGTTTGCGCTTGTAAGAGTTTTACCAATGGCTCTTGTTTTCCTGCAAGATATTTAGCAACCCGTGCTTCCATTTTTTGCGCAACCATACTATCACCAGCAAAAGTTGCAAGAATCCCCTTTGAAAGAGCTTCGTAACCACGCTTTTGATGGCGTTTATAAAAATAATTGCAAAGAGCATTCGGTATGGAAAAAAAGAAAGCCAATAACCACCATAAAAGCACCAGCGTTACAAAAAACAAAATAAGCACACTTAACACTGTAAGAAATGAAGCAGAAAATCTGAAATGCAAAAATGTGAGAACAAAAATACCATTGTGATTAGCAACCCACGTGAAAGCTAAACCGAGGATACAAACAACAAAAATATAAATAAAAACACGTATCATCTTGGGCCTATTTACATCTTTGTTGCTTTAAAAGATCCTTGTTGCACAGACAATAACAATTGCTGCAACAACTGTTGAATAGCAATATGTCTTTCAAGCTGCTTAACAAAATCCATTGAAACATCTTTTGCACTTTGGGGCAATGATTGCCATTCGCTCAAAGCCTTTTCGTAATCACCAGCTTGAATGGCAACTTCCATGCGTGCCGCAATAGCCCCCAGCGTTGTCCCTTCAACATTTCCAATCGGTCGCGAAACAATGAGCCCTTTTATCCACGCTAAAATTCGGTCAAAAAAACCAGCATCTGACGCAACAAGATTTTGCGTACCAACAATTGCATCAGCAACATGAGCAAAATCAACTGAAAGTTGTGCTGAACTTGGAAGACCCACAGTAGCTGTTTTTTGCAACACATCAAGTCCATTAATCGAAGGCGATAATTGCCGCAACAGCTTTAATTCATTATTATAAGATCCACCACGCTCTACAGCATTTTTTAATGAACTAATTGCAGTAAAGAGCGCGGTATCTATTTCTTTTTTCTCACTATTTTTAACAGCAGTTTCTTCCTGTAGTGCTTCTAACTGTTGTTTTAACGCAGCAAGATCATTTGCATTGCTCTGCCCAACAGACAAAGCCGTCTCTATCTCTTTCGACTTTCTAACAAAAGTTTGTACAATTTCTTCAAGAGCTTTTACTTTTTCCTCTAAAATCGCAAAAGCTTTTTTGCTTTCTTCTTTCGATAGTTCATCATTTTTCGTTGTTTTAAACTGTTGTGATGAAAAAGAAGAAAACTCTGTTTTTAACGTATCAATTTCTTGAAAGACCCGCCTCAATTGTTCCTTTGTGTCTTCACCTTGACTTTTTGCGGCTTCAGCAATCTGCAAAGCTTTTTCTCCTCTAGCAGAATTTTCCACAAAAGGAGAAGGAAAAAAACCAGCCCATTGAAGCCCCATAAAAATTCCCAAAGCAATGAATCCCCCCAAAATCCCAGAAAGGGATAAGAAAAGCCAAGTTGTACTAGAGATACTTTTATCCTGACCTTGCATATTCTGTTCTTCTCGCGCTTGAGATTCTACAGAATTATGGATTTTTTCCTCTGAATCATGGGGAACAGCTTCATGTTCAATAACTGGTTTCTTACGGCGCGTACCAGCATAATGTGGTTTAACTTTTGGTTTTGAAGAATCGACCATCTCTGTCACTTTTCGTGCACACTTTTTTTTAATGATAAAATAATAAAATGAAAAAAGTTTTAAAAACGCAGCTTTTCTCAATAATATTTACAAGTATCGCCTTTAATAGACAAGTTTTTAAAAAACATTTGCATTTTATACTCGAAAATACAGCTTTATTTTTTAATCAACGATATCATAAAATTCAAAGAAAATGCCAAAACACATATTTTTCATAGAAAAAACAATTCTAAGAGAAATACTTTGCATCTTTTTCTGTTCATGGTACGCACGCAGGAAAGAAGCTTCAATATAAGGTTTTGTTTAAAATGCGTCTGCTGGGAATAGAAACAAGTTGTGATGAAACGGCAGCGGCTGTCATTGAATATAACAATGAATCAAACAGCCTAATTCTTTCCAATGTTGTTTGGAGTCAAATTGATCACCATGCACCTTACGGCGGTGTTGTTCCTGAAATTGCTGCTCGTGCCCATGTTGAAGTTCTTGATCATTTAATTCTGCAAGCACTAACAGAAGCAAACACAAAATTAAAAGATATTGATGGCATTGCAGCCACCAGTGGGCCTGGTTTGATAGGAGGATTGTTGGTAGGCGTTATGAGCGCAAAAGCACTCTCTCTTGCCACTGGCAAACCATTTATTGCGGTAAATCACTTAGAGGGACATGCTTTAACAGCCGTGTTAACGCACAACGTCAGCTTTCCTTATTTATTACTTTTAGTTTCAGGAGGTCATACACAAACAATCATTGTTCATGGAGTAGGCAACTATCAACGTTTAGGAACCACTATTGATGATGCATTAGGAGAAGCCTTTGATAAAACAGCAAAACTTTTAGGTCTTCCTTATCCTGGTGGACCAGCACTTGAAAAAGCAGCTTTATTTGGTGATAAAAATCGCATCCCTCTTCCACGACCTTTAAAAGGTGAAAAACGGTTAGACTTTTCTTTTTCAGGACTCAAAACTGCTGTTCGACAAGCGGCAACAGCCATAGCTCCTCTTACAGAAAATGATATTGCTGACATTGCCGCAAGTTTTCAAGCCGCCGTGACCGATACAATACATGATCGTATTCACCTAGCCCTACAACACTTTGCCCACCAATATCCTCTCTCTGATAATCAAGAAAAGCGTTCTCCTGCTTTGGTTGTCGCAGGCGGTGTTGCCGCAAACCAAGCCATTCGCTCTACGTTGCAAGAACTTGCCCATCAACATGGTTTTGAATTTATAGCCCCTCCTCTTTCCTTGTGTACCGATAATGCTGCAATGATTGCTTTTGCCGGTGCACAAAAACTCGTACGAGGAGAAACAAGCTCTCTTGACATTGCACCCCGCTCACGCTGGCCATTAGATGAAAAAGCCCCGCCCTTGATCGGGATGGGACGCCGTGGAACAAAAGCATAATAAAATTGACGTCCTACACACATCTTAAAGAACGAAGATTTCTACTCAATCCGGTCTATAGATAGTCCGAATTCTCTATCGAGCAGATTCCATCTGCTTCCCACTCACACAATTCACTTAACCCAAAGATCGACACGTAAACCTAAATATTCACCACACATTCTTAAAAACTTCATGTTTCAAAAAACTGCCTTATATCATTACACTTCAAATGACGGTATTTTACAGCATAATAAGACGCACTCTATCCCACAAAGCATAGATATGAATGCCATTCGTTGACCTCATCATCTTTGACCATTTATTCGTTTCATTGTCATTGTAATTTTAAAGCTTTTTAGAACCAATTTTCTTGCTAAATTCTCTCCAACGCAATGCTCCAATGATCCTATAGTAACTACATTTCAAACAGCAGCTGAAAAGATGATTAAGCTTCCACATGGCTGAGCAATTTTAAGTCTATTACTTCGCGATACACTGATATATTTTTCTGCTACAAGATAAGCAAAATACCTTTATACAACATGAAATATCAATGGAGCGCATTTTTCTATATACAAGTTATTTTGAAATAAGAAAAAACAGATAATGCCCGTTCTTTACTCCATTTTAAAAATCACCCTTGATGATATTACAAAGATACTTATAAAAAATTGGACACGACGAATGCATAACAATCTATGAAAAAGGTGAACACATGGCTTATTGGCTTTTTAAATCTGAACCCCATAAATGGTCATGGGAGATGCAAAAGAAAAAAGGAGCTGATGGCGAACAATGGGATGGTGTACGCAATTATCAAGCCCGTAACAATATGCGCGCTATGAAATATGGCGATAAAGGTTTTTTTTATCATTCAAATAAAGGTTTAGAAATTGTAGGAATTGTAGAAATATGTGCTGAAGCACACCCTGATTCTACAAGCTCTGATCCACGCTGGGAATGTGTGGATATCCGTGCACTTTGTGACATGCCAACACCTGTTTCATTAAAACAAATTAAAGCCAATCCCAAACTAGCAAATATGGCGCTGGTCAAAGCCAGCCGCTTATCAGTGCAACCCGTGACAGAAGATGAATGGAAAGAAGTCTGTTTGATGGGCAACCTTAAGAGGGAAATGCTTTTATCTTAAAACAATAATTTTTATTCATTAACTCATATAAAAAGATGCTTCATAACGCAGAAGAATAAGCACAACACCTCCTTCTGTTGAGGTATTCTCATGCTAAATGCATAAATATGATATTTTTCTTTGTCATTTTTTATCCTGCACTCTTTCTCAATACAGTCTCCTTCCAAATTACACAAAAAACCTCTTTATGATGCATCTTTTCGGCATTGTTAAAAGCAAGGCTTACTCAACAATTATAATAAGCAACACCACGAACATAACACTCAGCCCCTTCACACACAAATGCAACGAAAAAACAAAACTGAACGTGGATAAAAAAACAATAAAAATGATCGTGAAATTCTCCTAAACAGTGCATATGTGCTAGGTGTTGCACAATTCTCTTCACACTTAAAAAACGCATCATATTGCGTGTTTATTGTTTTGCATGTTGGACGAGTGCGCCTCATACCGCAGGATTCTCTCATTCCCAACCTGTTTTATATTGAATCAATCAAAAGCTATTTGCTTGCACATTCTAAGCGGAGAAAGTCCCATATAGATAAAAAACGTGAAAGAAAGGACTAAAAATTCCTCCTATGAATCGTCTCAAGTGCCAAGGACTGTCCGCAACACCCACGAGCTGGCAAAGTGAATGATAGTGGCAGCTTGTTTCTCCATAAGCGTAAAGATGATGACACTCAATAGCTAAAACACCTTCTAGAACATAAAAAACGCTTCCAACCAATACGTAAAATACCCTGCAGACGGAATACCTTCTTTTCAGCAAGCAACCATTAGAAATTATAAAAGTTTATTTTTTAGAAGCACTCTTTTTTAATTTTCCTCTTTTAATTTTTCTTGCATGAAATCTCATTTTTCATGAAACTATATCAATCAGTGCATCAACATGCCTATAAGGAAAAACATGAACCACTATACTCTTTTAATCGTTGAAGACGATGATCTACGCCCCATTTTAGTAGAACAATTGCAAATGCATCAAGAGTTTAAAATTTTCCAAGCAAAAACAGCAGAAGCGGGAATGAGAATAATCCAAGAAGAAAATATTGATCTCACTATTTTGGGATTTCAACTTCCTGATCTTGATGGCTACAAAGCCGTTAAACAATTACGCACCCAAGGATTTCGTGCCCCCATTATCATGATAATAAATTATGATACAGACTGTGATAATATTTTAGATCTTGAAACAGGCGCCAATGATTATGTAACAAAACCCTTTCGCTTTGCGGTGTTATTGGCGAGAATTCGAGCACAGTTGCGCCAATATGAACAAAATGAAGACGCAACCTTTCATATTGGTCCCTATACTTTTAAACTAAGACAAAAACTTCTTCTTGATCAATGCAACAATAAAATCTGTCTCACAGAAAAAGAAGCAGCGATCCTTAAATGTCTCTATCATGCCAATGATAAAATTGTCAGCCGTGAAACATTGTTAGAACAAGTTTGGGGATATAATGAAAATATTGTCACCCATACTTTAGAAACCCATATCTATCGTTTGCGACAAAAAATCGAAAACGATCCCTCCAATGCACAAATTCTCATGACAGATCAAAATGGTTACCGTTTAAATCTTTAATTCGAGATTTACTGTTTCAAAAATAATTTTAATATCCTAAATGAAAACAAAAATGCTTTCAACCCTCACGATATACTTTGTAACTTCTGTTTCACATGCTTTTGTTCTTTCTAAAGTTTTTAATATGTTTCGCATATAAATAATCGTGATATCTTTTAGCAACATTCTTGATCATAACTATCATCTTTAGATGAGTGCTATTTATGATTATTTTTTTCAAAAAAACCGCTCCACACACTGCTTTATCTCATATTCACTAGCCTAAATTGAGAGATGTTTTTTATCTTTATAGTTTTCCTCTATTCTTTATGACGTTATCTCCTCTTAAGAGGTTATATAATTCATGATATAACGCTAAATGTTTATCCTAACGATAAAGCCACTGAGCACCACCATCTTTACGCTTATAAAAGAACAAGCCAGCACCATCACACACTTATGTTAGATCTCGATGTTGCAGAGGAGCCCTTGATACTTGAGATGGTTTATAAGAAGCATTGTAATCCTTCCTTGTACAGTTTTTAACCACCCTAAACCATATTATGTAAGATCTCTTGGACTCTGCTATTTTTACGTTTACGAAGATACCAGCATTTTTTTCTTTTAAAATGTTTCCACTATTCATGAAATATGGTTCGGTATATAGATACTTGAGATTTTTATTCACATACCAATTCCACATATTAATGTACAAAAGAATATTTTTTAATTGTAAATGCAAAAAATTGAAATAAGAGAATGCTTCTATATTTGCGGTTCTTATGACAATGACAAAATGATTAATTATCTTTATAAATTAAAATATTTCTTGTCTGTGGTGATAAAGCAGGAATAAAAATACGTCGCGACTGACGACGCTGTACGAGCAAACCCTGATAAACACGTTTTTGTGCCTGACACATTAAGAGTCCACCAAAATAAGGCAAAAGATAGCGAGCAAATGGCTCATAAAAAAATGAGAACAACCGCGAAAAATAACCCGTAGAGGGCATATAGTGTACAATTTCTTGTATTGGCCCAGAAACAAAATTTGTTTTTTCGAACAAACGAGTAATTTGTTGCCGACTATAGGGTTCGCCATAACCAAAGGGCGTAGTAATATTGCGCGCCCAAAAACCAGAGCGATTAGGTACAATAACGATCAAGTGGCCATTAGGTGCTAAAACACGCCATATTTCATTCAACGTTTCAAATGAATTTTCTGTATATTCTAATGCATGTACCAATAAAATACAGTCAACTGACGCATCAGGAAGTGGCAAATCTTCTTCAAAAACAAGCGCTGTAGCAACTTGCTCAGAACAAGGCCAAGGCGAAACACCCTGAGAAGCTGGCATAAAAGCAAAACATTGTTGGGCACGTTCACGCAATGTAGAAAGATAAGGAAGTGCATAACCCAATCCCATAATCCGTTTATCCGTAAGATCAGGCCACCATAAATTCAATTGGTCACACAGCGTTTTTTGCACACGCAGTCCAAGTGCAGAAGCATAAAAATCTTTCAGCGTAACGATATCCAACTCAACATACCATGTAGAAACAAATTTCAAACATTACAGATTTTCATATACCAAACCTATATGGACTTCTGCTTTTTTTCCGCAATAGCGAACATTTCAATATTGCATATTTTAAACTTAAATGATTAAAAAATCAGTACAATAGGATGATTATTGCCTTACAAGCACTTTAATCATTTTTTTGGAGATAAACCCCATAGAGGTTCTTCATATACTGTTTTTGACATCAATTAAGAAAAAAGCCAACACTGGTTAATTAAAATGAAGCAATCTTTCAAGATAGTTTTTTTCTTCTTCTGAAAGATGCTCTTTACCAAGACGTTTGCGAATTTCATCCAAAATCTGCCGCGTACGCATTTGATCACTTTCTTGTGGTAGTGCCTCGCCTTCTTGTTCTTCATCTGTTTTTGAAGAAAGTGGACGTCCTAACGGATCTTTAGGACCAGAATCAGCATTTTGATCATTTCCCGTTTCTTTAAGTGTTTCGCGCATTTTTTTCAAAACATTTTGTGCACCTTGCCTCAAAGATTCCAAAGCATCAGACTGATTTTGTATAGATACCTGATGATTTCCATTATCAAGAGCATTTTCCGCAGAATTCATTTTTTCTTCTGCCCTTTTCAAGGCGCCCCCTGTTTCAAATCCTTGTTCTGATAATTCTTTTTCTAATGTTGATAATTCAGATTGCAATTCAGCTTGACGTTTTTTTAAAGATTTTTTTTGTGTTTCCGGTACATTTTCTCCGCGTTTTTGTTCCATCTCTAACTGATGTGTTTCATTGAGAATTTCTTGCTGACGACGCATTAAATCTCCAAGCTGGTCCATCTTTTCTTTCATTTGTGCAGATTGGCTTTTTTCTCCCTCATTTTGATTACCTTTTTGCACATGCAAATGATCAAGCGTCTGTTCAACTTCCGCCAAGAGTTGTTCAGCTGCTAAAGAAGAGCCTGTTTTAGCCATTTCCTCAATTAAATTTAACTTTTCTTGTAATGTAGCTTCAGAAAGATTAGGACTTTTTGAGCTTTTAGAATTTTTAGAAACTTGACTATCCGGTGCTTTTTCAGCCAAAGCACGAATATACTCATCCATAGCTTGACGTAAATCTGCCATAAGCCGTTCAATTTCTGCCGCTGAAGCACCGTAACGCAATGCATCACGTAAAGCAGCTTGTGCTTGTTTTAACTTTTTTTGCACGGATTCAAGTTGATTGCCTTCAATACCCAAAGCAATTTGCCATAAATAATCCACCACATCGCGCAAATCCTCGTCTGTTTGTGCTAAAGAAAGTCTTGTCCACGCACTTTGTAGAACAATAAAATGCGATGCATTTTGCAACCCCTTTTCTGGACGTACAAGCAAAGCAGAAAGCATATCAAGTACCCGCTCTCGCGCTAAAGGATTAAGAGCTAATAAACGACGCAGTTCAACCACTGCGCGTGCAACAGGATTCGAAAAAACACGCTGTGGTAATATCATAACAAAAGTTTTGCTACGCCCTTTCTGCCCCGCACCATCTTCTGCCACCAAAGTAATTTTGACTTGCGAACCCGCCCATGGATGCGCTGATATATCCTGCACCATTCGCATTTTCCCCTTTCCACCACGCGGAAGAAGAAGCTCTATTTCCGGAGCATTATAAAGAGAAGAAGCACTTTTATTCTGAGGAAGAAAAGGCTCTATTTCAACAAAAGCCTTTGTCACACCATAATCATCATCCACCACATATCGTAACTCCAATGATCCCGTTAAAATCCTCCCTGGTTTTTCCAACCAATGAATTGTTGGAAGCGTGTCCTTAATTATCTGCAAATGCCATTGCTGTTTTTTACGACGTGATGATACAAATAAATTTATTGGATGCTTTAAATGTGTTTCAAAATGAACAATTGGATCATTCAAAGCTGTTTGTTCCGTTTTCTCTGAAAACGAAACTTCCCTCCCATCTTCTACAGACTTTGCTTTTACTGTAATGCCAGCCCCATTGACAACACGCACAACAACATTACTCCCTTCAGGGATTTCTAGTTGTGTTTTCTCATCTTTTGTCAAATAAATCGGTGCCACACCGGTATAAGCAGGTGGTGTTACCCAAGCATCAATCCGCATGAGTTTTTCATCAACGATAGGACGAAAATCAAAGGCATCAGCCAAACGCCCCCCTTGTGAACCAAAAGAAAAACTAAAAGCGCACACAAAAAGAAGAGCACACAAAGCCCTCAAAGCTAAAGGATCATAATCCGCACTATTAAGAGAGATAAATCCAGTTTTTAAATGGTATAATTGCTTTGCCATTCGGCGTTGATGTTCACGCCAAATAACAGCACTAAAATCTTCATCATTTTCAGAACATAAACGATCTGTCTGAATATTCAAAGGCTGATGTCTAAGATCATTGACGCGTTCAAGGCGGCAATTTACTTCCCGCATTGTGGGAAACCGAAAACGAATAAGAAAAAATAAACTCGCCCCAGCACAAATAAGTATAACCCCAAGTAAGAGCAAATGTGACCAATAGCCCAAAATACCAAAAAGTCCCAACCAGCTAAACGAACAAAAGAGACTAAGAACGAGGAAAAATGGTAACAACCGTACCCACATCCGTTCAAATGAAAGGATCCCCCACATCAAAATGCGCACACACAAAAGCTTCATTGCAAAACCTTTGATGTTTTTATTTTTCATAAACAAGCATTTATCCCCTTTTATCGTGGTGCATTAAGATCATAAACCCCATACAAAACAATTTCTAGAAAATAAATTGTTTCATCAAAGTTTAGTAAAAATAAGACCCAAAATATTTAATAATGCTCAATCTAATTTGGGCTCAATCCAATCTGGAATATGATCACAGCCTATCAATTGTGCATAATCAAGGCGTGGACGAATGACTGCATAACGCGTATCCTGAACCAGAACTTCCGGCACCAAAAGTCGACTATTATAAGTGCTTGCCATCACTGCGCCATAAGCCCCTGCTCCTGTTAACATCAAAACATCACCCGCTTTCAACACTGGCAAAGAACGTTCCAAGCCTAAATAATCACCAGTTTCACAAATAGGACCGACAATATCAGCATTAATCAGAGGGGCATCTATTGGTGTTTTTTTCACTGGCATTACATTTTGCCACGCATCATAAAGCGTTGGACGCATGAAATCATTCATCGCCGCATCAACAATAACAAAATTTCGTCCTTCCCCCTTTTTTAAATACACAACCGATGTCACCAACACACCGGCTTCACCAACAATACTACGCCCAGGTTCTAGGATAATATTGATCCCTAAAGGCGCAATATGTTTCTTTACCAGTGCTGCATACTCAAAAGGAGAAGGTACTGGATTCTGCTCATAACCATAAGGAATACCAAGCCCGCCCCCAATATCGATATGGGTTATCGCATAACCATTATTCCATAATTGACGCACAAAATCTGCAACAATAACAAATGCATCCTCAAACGGTTTTAAATCACAAATTTGACTGCCAATATGGAGATCAACACCACACACATGAAGACCGGGCAATTGAGCTGCTTTTTTATATGCATCACCCGCCAAAGACAGTGGAATACCAAATTTATTCTCAGACTTACCTGTTGTAATTTTCTTGTGAGTCTTAGCATCCACATCAGGATTAAGGCGTAAAGAAATACGAGCTGTTTTTGAAAGCGCAGCAGCCCGCGCCGATAATTGTTCAAGTTCTGGCTCTGATTCAACGTTAAAACAATAAATATCTTGTGCAAGAGCAAAATCTATTTCTCTCACTGTTTTACCAACACCAGAATAAACAATATTCTGCGCAGGAATACCAACAGCAAGTGCACGCCGTAATTCCCCTTCTGAGACCACATCAGCTCCCGCTCCATTGTTAGCTAAAAGTTGTAAAACTGCTTGATTGGAATTCGCTTTAACCGCATAAGCAATTAAACTCGGCATATCATGAAATGCATTCTGATAATCTTTAAAATGTGCAACGATTGCGCTAGCTGAATAACAATAAAAAGGTGTTCCAACTTCCCGCGCAAGTTCCAAAAGAGAAAGACCTTCAGCGTGAAGCACACCCTGATGATAAGAAAAAAAACGCATAAAAATTCCTATTGTATTAACCGATCAAGAATAAAAGGTTTATCTGTTTTGCCTTGAGAAACAAAAGTTCCTTGTGAAGAATTCACTCCTGTTGAAGGAGGCATCTCCAATGACCCTTTACGCCCACACCCAACGACACCAAAGCCCCCAAAAAGGACAACCATCAACCCCTTTATTATAATTTTCATCTGTCCTCTTTCCTCATCTCGATTTCTTTTTTACCTTTAAAATACAATCACTCAAGCGCTCACGAGACGCTTTTTCCAATACGCAATTTGTCGAAGAACCTCTGAAGGCGCTGTTCCCCCAAAGCTTTTACGACTTTCAACAGATTTTTCAACGGTCAAAACATCAAAAAGTGTCGCATTGATATCAGGACAAATTGCTTGAAGTTCATCTAATGATAAATCATGAAGGCGACACTGTTTTTTTTCTGCCAATGCCACAGCACACCCTGTGATGTGATGTGCTTTGCGAAAAGGAATCCCTAAATTGCGTACAAGCCAATCCGCAAAATCTGTAGCTGTTGCATACCCTAAATCCGCTGCTTGTTTCATAGCTTTTTTATTCACTTTCAAATCAGCAATCATCCCTGTCATTGCTGCTAGTGATAATTCCAAACTCAAAGCCCCATCAAACACATATTCCTTATCTTCTTGCATATCCTTTGAATAAGCAAGCGGTAATCCTTTCATCACCGTTAACAATCCCATAAGTGCAGCATTCAATCGACCTGCTTTCGCTCGTACTAACTCTGCCGCATCAGGATTTCTCTTTTGTGGCATAATAGATGAACCCGTTGAAAAAGCATCTGATAAATGAATAAAACAAAACTGTTCACTTGACCAAAGAATTATTTCTTCTGCTAAACGTGAAAGATGTGTTGCACAAAGAGCGCCAGCGCTTAAAAATTCCAATGCAAAGTCACGATCTGAAACACTATCAATTGAATTGCGTGTAGGTTCCCGAAAGCCTAGCGCTTTTGCTGTCATAAAACGGTCAATTGGAAAGCCTGTCCCCGCTAAAGCAGCCGCCCCTAAAGGCGATTCATTCATTCGCTCAAGAGCATCACGCATCCGCGATAAATCTCGACCAAACATTTCAACATAAGCCATCATATAATGACCCAATGTTACAGGTTGAGCCAATTGTAAATGCGTAAAGCCTGGCATAAAGGTATCAACATGTTGTTCTGCGCGAATAAGTAATTGCTCTATCAATCCTTTTAAAGCTTGTGCTATCTTTTGCGTTGCTTCACATACCCACAAGCGAAAATCAACAGCAACTTGATCATTGCGTGAACGCGCCGTATGCAAACGCCCAGCTACAGGACCTATCAATTCGCTCAGCCGCGCTTCAATATTCATATGAATATCTTCAAGCTTTCGTGAAAAAACAAATTTACCGTCTTCAATTTCTTGGCGAATAAGTTTCAAACCATGAACAATTTTTTCATAATCTGATTGTGAAATGATTTTCGTTTGCGCTAACATAGCCACATGAGAAAGAGAACCTTCAATATCTTGTCGATAAAGTTTTTGATCAAAATCAATAGAAGCATTAATTTCTTCCATAATTGCAGCAGGAGCTGCCGCAAACCGACCACCCCACATTTGGTTCTTTAACTTCTCATCTGTCATATTCTGAAAACACCCATCCAAAGGACAAAATTATGATTTTTCAAATTTTCATCAGCGAAAAAAACAATAAAAAAAGGCAACTCTCCCTTGCATTCTTTATCATTGCATTGAGTTTATACGCAACCATAAACTACGATACCAAAAGAGAGTTTTTTCTTTTCAATTTCATTTCAGCAGCACAAGCACAAGAAATAAATACTGATAAAGCACGAGCAGAAAAAATGATGGCGATACGAAAAGCAGCAAAAGGCTTTTTTAGCCACATACGATTTGCTGATACGCCCTCAGATATGAATAAACTCTCTTTCAAGGATATTCTAGGAAAAGAGCACACACTCAGCGAATTTACTGGAAAACCAATGCTGGTCAATCTATGGGCTATTTGGTGTGCACCTTGCCGCACAGAAATGCCTGAACTTGCGCAATTAAAACGTGAATTAGGTGGAGAAAACTTTGATGTCATAGCTATTAATATCGATAAAACTGCTTCTCCTGAAAAAATTCAGCAATTTTTACAGAATATTCATTCAGATAATTTGCTTTACTATCGCGATGAAACAATGGATATTTTCAACAATGTTAGAAAACAGGGGCTCGCTTTAGGACTCCCCATTACATTACTCATTGATAAAGATGGATATCTCATTGCTTCTTTCAATGGTGCAGCTCCGTGGGCCAATGACGATGCCAAAGCACTTATAAAAGCAGTCATTAAAGAAGCCCTATAACTTTAATAACCGCGTCTTTTTAAACGTTGTATAACAAGATCCAGTGCTGACAAAAAAGCAGAACGGTCTTTACGAGAAAAAGGACGGGGACCACCTATTATACTGCCCTGTCCACGCAAATCTTCCATCAAATTGCGCATCGCCAAAGCCTGACCAATTGAATTTACATCAAAAATACGCCCCGTTGGCGAAAGACAAAAACCCCCAGCTTGCACAACCCGTGCTGCTAAAGGAATATCACTGGTAATAACGATACTTGCCTCATGCACATGTTCTACAATCCAATCATCAGCACCATTGAATTCACCAGCAACGACCACTCTTTCAATGAGTGCTTCATCTGGAAGAGACAAAGAACGATTTGCCACAACAAATGTCTTAAGCTGATAACGATTCATCACACGATAAACTTCATCTTTTACAGGACAAGCATCCGCATCAATCAACAAAGTGATAGCAGGCTTTATTGGGATATTCATACCTTGGCTTTCAAGCAATAATAAACTCTTTCATTCATCTGAATGTTGCAAATCCTTGCGATAAAACATTATCGCCGCGTTTATTTCTCCTCCCAAAATAAAAATTGCACTCAATATGTAGAGAAAAATAATAGCAACCATAATAGATGCCAACCCTGCATAGGTAGAAATATAATCAAACATCGTTAAATATTGCGCAAAAGCGATAGAAGCCATAAACCATATAAACATTGTCACCACTATTCCTGGTAAAATATCTATAATTTTCCGCCGCCCTGCTGGAAGCCATTTATGAACAATCAAAAGACTGATAAACAAAATAACGATTGCAACTGTATAACGCCATACACGAATAACAGCAATATATTCAGTCATAAAAAAAGAATGATTTTGCATAATTTTGATCAACAAAGGCGCCAGAATCAATAAAAAACTAATCACAACAAGACCAACAGCTCCAAGGATTACAAAAAACAGACTTTGAAAACGACAAAATAACAAACTCCGTCGATCAGTAACACGGTAAGCTTTATTTAAAGCCGTACGCAAAGCCTCTATCCCATTAGAAGCAAAATAAGCCGTTCCAATGACAGAAAGCGTCAACACACCTCCTCGATGAATGGTTAAAACATTGACAATTTCCTGAGATAACGGCTCTGCAATAACATCAGGCAATAACTGCACCAGTGCTTTAATTTTCTGCGGTGTATAGGTAAAAGCACCTAGAAAACGAGCAAACGATGTTCCAAAAATAAAAAAAGGGAAAAATGCTAAAAGCCCCGATAGCGCAACATGGCTTGCAAAAGCACTCCCACTATCACGCCAATAATGACTTACTGCGTCACCAAAAATACGATAGCTATACCAAAAGATATTTTTTAACAAAACTCAATACTTTCTGGTAAAACTCTTCCTCAGTCTATTTCAAGTTTTATAAAAATCATCAAAACTCTGCAAATAAACATTTTGCAATGTTGCAATATAACGGTCAATAATCAATACGGTCAAGCCCGACTTTATACCAAAACAAAAACAATAACCCACTCTATGAAGTTCTACAACGACTTCATTTTTTTGTTACTTCTACAGATCAGTAACCTCTTCTGTGCATCATATGCCCTATAGAGAACTAAGCAAGATGATCGTGCACACATAAAACCTTTTGAAGTCATGGTTATCTGTATCGAAGCAATCACCACTCTTTTTTATTGCAATCTATGACTGAATAAAGAAAAAACTTCTTATCGATTTCTAGAAAAAACCAACGAAATTCAACAACCCCCCCCTTGCTTTTATTTACCCTTTTTTAGAAACACTCTGACGTCCAAAATCAGGAGCATCAATTTCCTGTCCAGCATCAATAATATTGCGACGTACAGCACGCGTACGTGTAAAAAAGTTAAACAGTGTCTCACCATCTCCTAAATGAATTGCCCGTTCTAAAAAAGCAAGCCCTTCACTAAAACGACCCAACATTTCTAAAATAGCATCTTTATTATGCAAACAAATATCCCGCCACATAACGGGATCAGAAGAGGCCAAACGCGTAAAATCACGAAAACCGGAAGCGGAATAAGCAATCACTTCCGAATTTGTTACTTTTTCTAAATCACTCGCTGTCCCAACAGTATTATACGCAATCAAATGGGGTAAATGTGAAACAATAGCCAAAACAAGATCATGATGCTTAGGTTCCATCTTTTCGACACGCGCACCACAAGCTTCCCAAAACGCTGTTAATTGTGCGACAGCAGCAGCATCGCTATCCGCAAAAGGCGTTAAAATACACCAACGATTCATAAATAAATCAGCAAAACCAGCATCCGGTCCTGAATATTCCGTTCCAGCAATTGGATGCCCTGGAATAAAATGAACCGTTTTTGGCAATAAAGGTGCCATTTCCGCAATAACCAACGCTTTCGTAGAACCAACATCACTCACAATCGCTCCAAGTTTTAAATGATCACGAATGGTTTTTGCCACTTCTGCACTAGCCCCAACAGGAACAGAAAGAATAACCAAATCTGCTCCTTCAACAGCTTTTGCATTATCTGTCGTATAAAAGTCCCCAAGCTCCAATTCACGCGCTCTTTTCAGGGTTTCTGGACGACGTGTTGCAATAGAAATCTGAGCCGTAAGATTTTTCTTTTTAATCACTCTTGCTAAAGAAGACCCAATCAGACCGATCCCAATGAGTGCTATTTTTTCAAACTGGATATGGAGCATCTTTCACCTTCAAAGATTCTTTGCAAATGGCAATAAAGACAATTGTAAAATCACAATTTTCTTGTTTGTTTGTTCAAGAGTTATGCGTAAAACATTAAAAAATGACAACTAGGGAATAAAGAATAACGCAGTTTACCAATTATCACCTGCGCAAGCTGACAACAGATCACTTTACCTAGAAAACACATAAAAAATAAATGACGAGAAATCTAAAATCACGCTCTAAAACTCCCTCTTAATTACTGATCAAAGCGCATCACCGAAACAAAATAAAATGCACTCTCAATTAGGATAACAACGACTCTACATAAAATCCCATCAGTTTACTTTATCTTACTAATTTACTCACAAAAAAACACATCAAAAGCGTAAGCAGACACTAACTCTTCTCCAATTATCCCGATACGTTCATTAATTTGTACATTAGACCTATATAAAACGTATTGCGTCTCCACCTACAACATCAACATAAGTTTCGCGAATATTGAAAACACCGTAAAACAACGCATACCAAAATATACCATTAAAAACATTTTCCTCTCCCGATTCCGGATACCGTAAATCAAATAAATATGAGAAAAACACGCCCTCTCAATAAAGAAAAAGTTTGATAACAAAAACACCGAATATCCCTTTAATGGAATCACACCCCTTACGTAAAACAGAACGCCCTCAACAGAATAAATTTGGATTACAAATTCATGGGTTTGTTTTAAAAGGCATCTCGCTCCCTAGCCTATCTCACGACAGTGTTCGTAAATGTTATAACTATAAATCTATTAAGCACGACCCTCTTCACACTTAATAAAACACTATCATTATATTTTCCTACCCCCAATGTTGCAAAAAACCTTGGAATTTGAGAGCATTCATAAGAGGCATTTTTAGTGCTTTCTTGTACAGCTTTTATCCACACGCCCCCCACTTATGACGTGCAAAAGACATTGTTCTGATTGATTTAATATGAAAAATAATAAATTATTAATAATAAACAATGGCTAGCTCTGTTTATGAGACACATTCATTGCTAAGATAATCATCTCTGTATCAAACATAAAAGTTTCCCCATAAGTGCTGTCGTTTTCATCATAATCTATTTTGACCTTCTCCTCATCCCACGAAGATTCTTAATTCATACAGATCTGCACACCATTCACTTTCTTGTCTAAAAGATTCCTCTAGCTCACTATTTTATGTGATTCAATTAATCTATAATACATTGATTTATAAAAATAACAATTTTTTTCAATTTGAATTATAACTTCGAATACTGTAAAATTCTTCCATCACAAACCCTCTTATCAATTAAAATCTCTTGTCTACACGTCACAAGAAGACACGTGAGAAAAAATGATGAAAAACGCTCTCTAATGTTAAAAACTGTAGCAACATTAGAGGCTAGCAAAGTATATAATGAGTGTCGACTTTCACTTTTATTAAGCGTAAAGATAGAGTGGCTCTATGGGTTTTATATTCTTCACAAGGAACTTTACTTCTACACCATTCATAAACACCGCCGCGAAATAGATATGACGCGCATTGAAAAATATTTCTAAGAAAGCGTATGAATCTACCATACAAGTGTCTTCTGTTGTTTGAGATACTCTGTTTTACATGGGGATGTTACTCCATTAAGACTCTATGAACCAACCTAATATTCACCAAATACCCACACAAAAAAACATCGAACACATAAAATTTGATATGAGCCTCGTATCACTACTCTAAAAAACAGTATTTTACGACACAACAAAATAATAAAACTGTTTCAAAATGGCCTTTTGAAAATAAACTATTTCTTTTGAAGAAAAATTTCTATCAAGCTTTCAAGCTCCTAAAATGCATCTTCAAAAATACAAGTTCCACCAACCTCTACTTGATAGCATAACAGTTTTAATTGCTGAAAATACCTCTGTGGTATACCAAAAATAAAAAATCATTATATTTCTAAGCTGTTAAGCTGCCATCTGGCGTCGTGCAATAATTGTAAGCCCTAACAAAACTTGACGAATGATAGCTTCGCCCAAAAGTGGATTTTTACGACTGTCTAAAACAGCACTCTGAATTCTTTCCATTGCATAAGAAATTTGTTCTAACTTCCAATATTTTAAAGCTTGTTCAACGATCTTTTTCCGTTGAAAAAAAATGGGAGGACGAGCTTCAGAAACCACCGTAAAAGACGATTTTCCTTCAACCTCTACCTGATAACGCAATAGCTGTAATTGCTGAAAATGCCTTTGAGCTGTACTCAAAATTAAAAAAAGTGCCCCCTGCACTGCTGCATGTCGGTTAAAATGCGCTTCAAAGCCTGATATATCGCCCAATAAAAGAGCATCAATGACTTCATCTTGAGAAAGAACACTTACATCACTTACAACAGCTTTCACATCTTCAAGAGTAATATGAACATTTGCAGCGTAAAGACAAAGCTTTTCTAATTCACCTCGTGATACAAGGCGATCCGCCCCTAAACATTCATGCAACCATCTACGTGCATCTAAAGAAAGAGTCTTCTTAAACTGTCCTAAAACCTCATCAATCAAACCGTCAAGAGAACGCATATCATCGGCAAAACAGGGCAAAGCCATCGCTTTTGATGCCGTTTCAACAGCATTGCGCAACCCTGTTCCTTTTTTTAAATCCCCTGCCTCAATGAGAATAAAACAAGCTTCTGGTGGCTTCTCAATTAAAAGTTTTAAAGCAGCAAGAAAACCTTTTTGGTTAGCAGCATTAGAGATCCATATCAAACGATCTCCCCCAAAAAGAGATAACGTACGCGCTTCATTTTCTAAACGTGCAGGATCTTTATCAATTTCAGCAGCATCCAAACGAATTGTCGAAAATGGATCTTCTATTGCTACCCGTGTAAGTTTTGCAAAACATTGTGCACGCTCACAAATAAGACCACGATCTGGCCCATAAATGAGAACAATAGGAAAAGCACGTGAAAAACGCATTAGAAACTGATCAACTTCATGTGCTTTTTTCTGAGCCACACTATTAATCCATTAATAGTTCATCATCATCAAGAACTTCCCCGCGAACTTTCTGAAACATGCCAATTAAATCATTGACATCCAAGCCCTTCCGCTCTTCATGACAGACATCCAAAATCACTTTTCCACCATGCAACATCAAGGTACGATCGCCATAATCAAGAGCTTGACGCATAGAATGAGTCACCATGATAGTTGTTAATTTTTTCTCTTCAACGATTTTTTCAGTCAACCGCATCACAAAATCAGCCATTCCAGGATCAAGCGCTGAGGTATGTTCATCAAGCAATAAAACATCCGCATGTGCTAATGTTGCCATCACAAGACAAACTGCTTGGCGTTGCCCACCTGATAAACTATCCATAGGATTATGAATATATGTTTCAAGACCAATGCCTAATTGAGCAATTTTCTCTCGAAAAAATTGCCGTTTCTCATGATTTAAAGCCGCACGCAAACCACGACGACTTCCTCGAAGAGCAGCAAGAGCCAAATTTTCTTCAATTGTTAAAGAACCACAACTTCCCTCTAACGAATCTTGAAAAACACAAGCAATTTTTCCAGCGCGTTCACTGACTGATTGCCTAGAAACATTTTGTCCATTGATAACCACTTTCCCTGTTGAAGGAAGCGTTGCACCCGCTAAAACACTGAGCAAAGTTGATTTACCAGCACCATTTGAACCAATAACCGTAACAAAACTACCCTGATCAATTTTCAGGTTAATATCAATTAAAGCCTGTTTTTCCAAAGGTGTTTGCGGTTTAAATGTGACCCCAACATGAAAAAACTCAATCACGTTTATGCCTCCTCCAATAGCGTGGCACAATAAGGGTTAAAATAACCAACAGTGAAGTAATCAACTGAAGATCTGTCGACGTATCAATACCAATGCCATTTGCTTCAAATGCAAATTGCACCGCCACACGATAAAGCACAGACCCTACAATACAGCTGATTATAATCCAAAAAATATTGCGCGTACGAAAGAGAGTTTCACCGATAATCACGGCTGCCAATCCAAAAACAATTGTTCCAATTCCACCGGTAATATCTGTTGCAATCGCAGTTTGAATATAAAGAGAACCACCAAGTGCCACACACGCATTGGAAAGCCCCATTCCAAAATATATCAATGCTGATGTATGAACACCTTGCGCCGTCGCCATGCGTGGATTAGCTCCCATTGCACGCATAGCAAGACCAATTTCACTTTCCAAAAAGCGCCAAATCAAAAACGCCATAACGAGCAATACAATACCAACGAAAAGAGGACGCACAAAAATATCAGACAAACCAAACAGATTATAAAAGGGCGTTAACGCCGTATCAGCAAGAGCTAAATTAACATTAGACCCTCCCATAATTCCCATAATACGAAGATTAACCGTATAAAGTGCCGACATTGTTAAAATAGAAGCTAAAAGATTCAAAATGCCAAAACGCAAATTCAACATAGCTGTTAATAAACCAGCCACCATACCTGCACAAAAAGCGCATGCCATAGCTATCCATGCATTGAAACCCAAGAGAATCAAAACACCACAGACACAGGATCCAAGAAGAAACGATCCATCAACCGTTAAATCAGGAAAATCTAAAACCCGAAATGAAAGATAAACCCCTATAGCAACAAACGCATAAATAAGGCCTAATTCCACAGCACCAGAAAACGCAAATATATTCATGTAAAGACAATCCCCATGAAAACTTAACGTATTTTTATTGTATCAACACTCTATCAATAAAAGTTATTGAATCACTTTTGTTGCACGGTCAATAACTGCCTGCGGAATAATAATCCCTGCTTTTTGGGCTGCTTTCAAATCAATTCGAATGTCATTATTAGCCGCCTGCACAACATCAATATCACCAGGCTTTTCACCCTTTAGAATACGCACAACCAATTTCCCAGCATCAACCCCTACATCATAGAAATTCACACCTTGCGTCATAAAAGGCCCGCGCCCGATAGTATTAGCATCAACAGTAAATACAGGCATATTGGCTTCCTCTGAGACCTTTATTGCACCTTCTAAAACAGATAAAATCGTATTATCAGCAGGAACAAAAATAATATCGACCTTACCGATTAAAGCGCGTGTTGCTGCCTGAACATCTGAAGGCTTTGGTGCCGATGAGGGAATAATTTCAATTCCAGCTTTTTTTGCTACATCCTTTAACGTTTTAAGTGTCGAAACAGAATTTGCCTCAGAAGCATTATAAAGATAACCAATTTTTTTCAAATCTGGTTTTACTTCTTGTAAAAGTCTAACACTTTCTGCAACATCTATACGATCAGAACTCCCCGTCATATTACCGCCAGGTTTGGTAAGCGAAGAAACTATTTTAGCTCCGATAGGATCAGAAATTGCTGCAAAGACGATAGGAATTGTTTTTGTTGCCGCAAGCATCGTTTGTGCTGAAGGCGTGGTAATTGCTACAATAACATCGGGTTTATCACCAACAAATTTACGCGCAATTTGCGTTGCTGTTGAAATATTACCCTGCGCTGATAAAAAGGTAAGTTGAAAATTTTCACCTTGCTTATAACCATTTGCTGCAAGCACATCTTCCACACCTTTACGAACAGCATCCGCAGCAGGATGGACCATAATTTGCGTTATTGCAACTTTAACGTGTTTAACTTGGTCATCGGCCTTTGCAACACTGTTCATCATAAAAACAGTTGCAATGATAATCCCTAATATATTTATTCTCTTCAACATTATATTCCACCCCTCTCCATGCAAAAATTAAAAAAGGAATAATTTATGACTGAAGAATTTTCTAAAATCAATCTTTATTTCATTTTATCGAAACATGGACAAAATAAATCAAACTAAAATGATATTTTTTTGTTGCAATTCATAGAAGCCTACGCCATACAGACAAGACATATATCGAATCGGTAAGCGGGTGTAGCTCAGGGGTAGAGCACAACCTTGCCAAGGTTGGGGTCGTGGGTTCGAATCCCATCGCCCGCTCCATTGAATTTTGTATTTATTCGTTCTTGTGTGGAGTTATAGCTTGTCATCGGTTGTTGTAGCTGTATGTATGTAGCTTGCCAGCAGGTTTTATATATATATTTCCACTGTAGCTTGCCAGCAGGTTTTGTATGTTTTGCCACTAGGTTTTGTACCAATTTATTTTTTTCAAAGAGTTTTTAAGGGGTTCTCAAAGGGTCTTCAAAGACCTTTCAAAGATCATTTAAAGGTCTTTTATGTGTATTGTTACTTTTTCTATATCGCAGTCGATGATGAAAAATCTCTCACGCTAATTGTAATTATTTTCAAACGAAATAAACTGTTTTCACCTATTATTTAGAGTAAATTAAGTTTTTGGGATTTCTGGCACATCATTTGATAATCCTCTTTCTTGAACAAATTCTTATCCAGAATAATCTTCAATACAAAAATAAATTAATAACTTGGTTTATAAAGATAATTTATAATTATTCATATTGAGCAAGCGTCTAAAATATCATAGGATTATCTCATTTCAAATCTCTATACATTAAAATCACTCACAATCATCTGCTCACGCATAACAGGAAAAATTGAGGCATCAATAAAATTCACTTGAAGAAAGGAATAAAAACTCTTCTTCTGAAAACTCTGAAATACCAAAGATTATCGCAAAATTGGGAGCTAAAATAGTATAGAGGAGTACCCCTTTCACCTTGAAAACGTAAAAATGGGGAGCATAATAGCTTTATACACTTCATAGAGGCTTTAGACCATTCACGAACGTTATTATAAAATGGATATGACACACTTTGAGAGAAATCTCTTTAAAATAGACATGTGAATTAACAATATAAATGCATTCTATTTTACATGAGGAGCATAACTTCAAATCAAAATAAGGTAACATAAA
Organism: Bartonella sp. AP150HLJHH; assembly: GCF_042196385.1. Classification (NCBI taxonomy): domain Bacteria; kingdom Pseudomonadati; phylum Pseudomonadota; class Alphaproteobacteria; order Hyphomicrobiales; family Bartonellaceae; genus Bartonella; species Bartonella sp. AP150HLJHH. The sequence continues at coordinate 67,988 of NZ_JBHIQC010000001.1, forward strand.
GTATTGAAACCATCATAGCGCACAATAAAATCAGACCATTTTAAATGTTTAATGGTAACCTCTGCTAAACAACAGAATGAAAATTCAATTTTGAAAAGATTAAACCATATGCTACAGGTCTATTGAAAATCCGATTGTGCAATCGACTACCTTCTCGCTAAAGCTTAATCACTATAAATATAAAAACCTTAAAGTCCGCTCTAAATTCGTAAAAGTTTCTAGATCTTGCTGTATTAAATGTTGAAACTCCTCATGGCTACTCATCTGAAACGCCAATAATTTCATAAAGCAGTTCCATAAAAAAGGATAATGACGTTGTAATATCCGAAAAAAATTTACCACATCACCTGAAAGATCATTGATAATTCCATCAGGAAGTATCAATTTCTATTTAGAAAACCCTATCCATGCCGACAAAAACTATGTAAATGTTAGATATATAATAATTTTGATGACGATTTTGGCTCATCCTGTTTTACCACCAATATAAGAAACAGCGAATATAGTGGATCCGCCAGCTTTAATATCGCCTTGTAAAAGGTCTTTCCCTCTACTCTTTTTGCTATCAAATCCTGATTTTACAATTCCTTGCTCTCTTTTTTATACTCAAAATTGCCTCTGAAACAGGATAGATTAATCGTAAAAAATATATAAAAGAAACAAATTATAACATTTTTTCTTATCCTTCTTAATACAAAATAACTGTTAAGCTACAATGCGCTAACACTTATCAGTCACAAGTCCAAAACATCATATAATGACGAAATAAATTCATAGAGTGAAGATTTTTCACTATCAACCGTTGTATTAATCTTTCCATAATGCATAAAAATGATGAAGCGGCCCTCGCCCTTTCCCTACTTTTAAAGCATCTGAGGCAGTTAAAGCGCCATGCAAATAATCTTTTGCTTGTTTAACAGCGCAATCCAAAGGTTGAGTAGGTAACAGAGCTGCAATGGCAGCAGAAATGGTACACCCTGTCCCATGATCATGAGTGGTTGAAAGACGAGAAGCTTCAAGTATAAAAAGGTTTTCACAATCACAATAAAGATCTGGACTAGAACAATCGTAATTTTCTGTACTATTTTTGGTAAGCGTATTCAAATGTCCCCCTTTTAACAAAACTGCATGACACCCTAGCGCCAAGAGTCGTGGAGCATATTGATACATAGTCTCTAAAGACCATTGCACTTCACATCCCAATAACAATGCAGCTTCAGGCAAATTTGGCGTGATCAAAGTTGACATCGGCACAAGAACATCACGCATAATTTCAATTGCATCAGACTTTAAAAGAACATCACCACTTTTTGCAACCATAACCGGATCAAAAACAATGAAACGCGCTTTATGATAAGCAAGACGTTCTGCAATAACCTGTGCAATCTGAGCATTTGCAACCATACCAATTTTAACGGCATCAACATGGATATCCTCAAAAACAGAATCAATTTGATCTGCAACAAAAGAAGCATCTAATGCCTGAAAAGAACGCACACCCTGAGTATTTTGTGCAACAACAGCTGTAACCACACTCATACCATAAGTTTTCATAGCTGAAAAAACCTTCAAATCCGCCTGCATTCCAGCGCCACCAGAAGGATCTGTTCCCGCAATAGATAAAATCCGTGGAATAAAAAGTTTATCTTTTTGTAATTCCATTAACCTCTTTCCTTCTGTTTTTAAATATCGGAAAATGAGTTACCGAAAAAATAGATGCTTGAGAAAACATAAAGAAGATGTTTTCTCATGTGAATTATATTATATATGAAGTCTTCTTATAGATATAAAATGGAAAATGTAGTGCTTATCCTTCGTTCTATTCTTTTTACGTTCGCTTTTTATACAACAACTTTCATACAAATGATTCTTTACGCTCCCGTTTATTTTTTAATGCCCCGCAAAAAGGCATGGATTGTCCCTAAAACATGGGCACGCGTTACACTCTTTTTGCAAAAATACATCGCAGGCACAAATTATGAGATTGAAGGTTTAGAAAATCTTCCCAAAGGACCCTATATCATTGCTCCAAAGCATCAATCGGCTTGGGAAACTTTCAGTCTTGTTCCTTATTTTGATGATCCCACTCTCATTTTAAAACGTGAATTGATGTGGATTCCATTGTTTGGCTGGTATATGGCAAAAACGCAAATTATCCCCATTAACCGCACAACACCCATCAAAGCCTTAAAAATGATTATACAAAAAGCAAAAGAGAAAGTAAAACAAGGGCGCCAAATCTTGATTTTTCCCGAAGGAACACGCCGACAACCCGGTCAAGAACCAGATTATAAGTCAGGAATTGTCGCGCTCTATAATGAATTAGGACTTCAAGTTGTCCCTATTGCACACAATGCGGGTTTATATTGGCCACGCAATAATTTTCGCCGCTATCCCGGAACAATTCGTGTCCGTATTCTTCCCCCGATAGAAGCGGGTTTAAGCAAACGTGATTTTCTAGATCAACTTGTCCAAAAAACTGAAAAAGCGTGTGATGAACTGCTTCTCTTAGCAGCTCAAGATCCTACCCCTCCTCCTATGCCACCATACGCTGTTCAGAAACTTCAAAAACTAAATCATCATGAAACAATGCACTGATTGATAAGAATAATGCATAACTTTGTATATTGAGCGGAGTATAGGGAACAAAAATATAAGAAAGATACTTCAAACTTTCTAATTCAAAATTGTAAAACACTTGTACATGATAAGAAATGATCAATGTGTAAATTTTTTTGAAAAAGAATTCTTCCTCTCTTTAAAGTTATTTAAATAACATACATCTCATTGATTTATAAGGATGTTTTAGCGTTATTCAACTTGAATGAGAACCCTGAATACCGTAAGATTTTCTCATTTCAAATCTATTCTAGGTTGAATCAATTAGAATCATTTTCTTACACATTACAAGCGGGGATATCTGTGTGAATAAAACGATACAAGAAAAGATTAAAATGCTTTTTACGAACCGTCTCAAGTGCCAAGGGCTATCCTAACAGGAGAGCAAGAAAAATGCATGATTATGCAGATTCATTCCTTTCTGAGAAATTCAATCCCTCCAAGAACCTGAAATCTTGTACAATCTTCATTATTTAAAAAGTATTTCTTGAGATACTTAAGTCATCAAACCAAATTCAAGGGGAAAATAAAAATGAGAATTGGTTTTTATCCCACAGACACAACGGATACAGCAATTAACCATCTTTCCTTCCTATCCTAGACTTAAATGCTTTGTGTGCTACATTAAAACAATTCTAAATAACGAATAAGAGGGAACTAGATTTAAATTAATGCGACGTCTCTTCTATAATTTATTTTTTTCTGTGATTTTGAGTTTATCCAGCGCTGTTGCTCTAGCGCAGCCTTTTATTTCTGTTGATGTTACAACGAGGCGTATCTTAAAACATAATCAAGCTTTTGAGCGTTGGTATCCTGCTTCCTTGACAAAATTAATGACCGCTTATGTTATTTTTCGTGCCATGAGCCGAGGGGAAGTTTCACCAAACAAACATATCACCATCAGCGAATACGCCGCAAAAGCTCCCTCATATCGTTCAGGCTATAAAGCTGGTTCTGTACTCACACTTGATACAGCCTTAAGTATCACCATGGTTAAATCTACCAATGATTTAGCCATTGCCATGAGTGAAGCTGTTGCAGGTTCACAGAAAGATTTTGTACGTAAAATGAATAGCGAAGCTAAACGTTTAGGCATGTTTGGCACCCATTTTGCGAACGCAAGTGGTTTACCAGATCCTCAAAACTACTCCACGGCACGCGATATTGCTCTTTTAGCCGTTCAAATACGTCGAGAATTTCCACAATATGCTCATTATTTTTCTATTCCAGCCATTGATTTTGGTAATAATCGAAAAATCCAACATAACTCAAACAACCTCATTGGCCGTTTTTATGGGATAGACGGTATGAAAACAGGCTTTATTTGTGCCTCTGGTTTTAATCTTGTTGCCTCAGCCACCCGCAATAAACGTACAATTATTGCTGTCATTCTAGGTGCTAACAACATAAGTGAAAGAGAAGAAAAAGCTGCACAACTTCTTGAAATAGGATTTTTGCACCAAGGAAGCCCCCAATTAACACTAGCAACATTAAAACCTTATGGGAGCAACATAACACAAGCCAACAATATGAGACAACAAACATGCACACCTGAAGCCATAAAAATGCATGCAAATTCATATGATGATCAAGGAAATATTATTCTCACCTCACCTTTTATCACTGCTCCACCTTCTTTTTCTCATCCTTTATCAGTACACCTCATTCGTACGCCACAAACACCTAAAATGACAGTAAAACCACTAAGAAAACCCTATATTCCGTATAAAAGGCACGCAAACCATTCTATAAAAAGCCATAAATCATAATCTACAATTAATTATAATACTTTGATTTATAATGATAATTAATTATTTTGTACCTTATGTCAAAACCACAAGTATTGTAAGATTCTCTCATTTCAAATCTGTATTTGTTGAATCAATAAAACCAGTCTCTTGCGCGCCACAAGGTGGATGAACATGTAGATAAAATAATTAAAACAAGGAATAAAAATCCTTCCTATAAGTCCTTTCAAGAACCAAAAATTATCATAACATTGACGCTAAAAGTGTATAATATACCCACGTGCACCTACCTTTATAAGCGTAAAGATAGTGGTACAATGGATCTCATGAGGGATTAGCCATTACATCCCTCACGGACATCATTATAAATTGGTTAGACATACTGAGATATATTTTTTAAAAACAAAACTATGATTGATGATTAACATGAAAATAAAGCGCATCCCTCTCACGCTTATTACGGGTTTTTTAGGCTCTGGCAAAACAACTTTGCTCAACCGTATGCTACAAGACCCTCTTCTAACAGAATGTGCTGTTATTATCAATGAATTCGGCGAAATCAGTATTGACCACCTTCTGGTTGAAAAAACAACAGAAGGAATTATTGAGCTTGCCAATGGTTGCTTATGCTGTAATTTACGCAGTGATCTCATCGACACATTAATTGATTTAATAAATCGCGTTCAGACAGGACAGATCAAACAACTCCATCATATTATCATTGAAACCACAGGGATGGCTGATCCCGCCCCTATTTTAAAAATACTTTTAAGCCACCCATTGTTTATTCAAACATTGTCCATAAATGCTGTTCTTGCAACATTTGATACATTAAGTCCACTTTCCATATGTAAGCGCTATCCTGAAATATATAAACAATTAATATTTGCTGATAAAATCATTCTCACCAAAACAGATCTTAGAGACCCACAAACGCTTTCAGATGCACTCCTTAGCACACTTAAAACAATGAATCCTACAGCACAAATCATTGACGCCCATTCTAAAGATTTCTGTTCAAATCTATTAATAAATAACACATTATGGGATGAAAAAGTAGAAAATACAAAACTTAAACAAAATCTTACGACTACCCCACATGATCATCCCCCCCATAAAACCATTCGTACCTTTTCACTAAACTGTGAGGGTCATGTTGATTACGCCACAATTGAAGCTTTTTTAGATCTCCTACAAGAGCGTTATGGTACAAAATTATTACGTATTAAAGCAATTATCGCATTACGTGATGACCCTTATCGCCCACTTGTATTACATGGCGTACAAACATTTTTTCATCCTCCCATAAGATTACCAGCATGGCCAAAAGGAATAAAACAAACACGTTTCGTCATCATTGCCGATGGTGTTGAAAAAGACGCAATACAAAAGCTTCTCAATGCTTTTTTTAATAAACCAGCAATAGATACTGCAGACAAAACAGCTCTCTTAGAAAATCCTCTAGTCATTCCAGGAATAAAATTTTAATTTTTTCTCCCCTTCAATGATATAACATTAAATTCATTAGCACCACCATCTTTATGCTTTTAAAGGAGCAAACCGGCACCATTACACACTTTGCTAATTCCCAATGTTGAAACAAGTCCTTGGTATTTTAGACGGTTTGTAAAAAGCATTTTAGTCTTTCTTGCACAGTTTCACCCACGCGGTTATCCCTGCTTGTAACGTGCAAGCAAATGGTTTTAATTTATTCAACATGGAACAGCTTTGAAATGAGAGAATCTTACGGTATTCAGGGTTCTAATTTAACTTGAATAACACTAAATTATCATTATAAATAAAATTGTTATGATAAAAAATTTAATATCCATCAATCTGCAAACGGATTGTTTTCTCTCTAAATGCGCTTCATCTGCAAACCACTTCATGTGATTCATTTCACAGACAGATTGACCAAATTCTTGGTTCTAAAATATTCTGCTCAACTCTATATTTATTCAAGCTAATTGAAATCAAAATCCCTGTTAAGAAAAAAACCAAAATCAGACAGAGGCAATATCGCATTTTAAAATATGTGAATGTATCTTATATAACAGCACGACAAGACAATATTTTACAGCATAAAAGAATAAAACTCTTTGAAAGAAATAAAAAGAGAGGTGCATTTTATGTTAACTTACTCTTCACTAAAAATGAAGATTGACACCAGTGCCGATGTGCAAACAATCCAACTTCTTTGAGAAAATTCCTCTTGGCTTCCCACTTCATATGATTTACTTACATTAAGGCTCTATGAAAAAACTCTGCACTTTAAGACTATTGACCACTCACTTAAACACCTTGTGTGCAAAGTTTTTGCATATCCTGTATCGCCATTATTAAGTGATAGTGTTTACGGTGCTGTAAGATACAATAACACTTACTGCATTAGAGAAACTGAAGTTTTATCAGTATCGCGATTAAAAACGTAACGTTTTTCATAAACCTCAACAGTTGGAGGTTGACGATTTTTTTCAAAAAAATCATAACCTTTCTTAAGCATAACCCAGAATTGATAATGAGGATTCTTGCTATGACGTGACATATTAACCTCGGTCATGCGGAAAGGAAAAGCCTGCAACTGAAACTCTCTTTGTCCTCCTTTAAAAGCATCCCGTGCAAACGCATAAATCTGAGCCATGTTCTTATCACTCATAGAATAACAACCTGCGGAAAAGCAAGAACCATGCACCATAAGATTGCTTCCTGTGCGACCATTTTCCTGATCATAAAGGTTAGGAAATCCTATATTAAAAGAGAGATAATATTTTGAATAAGGATTCATTTGGTTTGCGCTAATAGTATAAAAACCCTCTGGTGTCTGAAGATCCCCTTCTTTATATTTAGGTCCAAGCTTACCAGACCATTTGCAAATGCCATAGCGAGCAACCAAGATAAAAGGTCCTGAACGAGATTGCTTCCAAACTTCAGCAAGATTTTCTTCCTTAAAAAACCGCATCATAATCGGTGCATAGGGATCTATATCATACAGAACCATTCTATTTTTGATTTCTTGCGGCAACGGCTGTTCAACTTTAGCGCGAATAGAGGCTGGTAATCTTCCTTCACATGCTGCCAATAGTCCCATTACAAACAACACACACACAGCGAGGAATCTGCTAAATGTCATCGAATAAAACTCCAATCCAACACCCCTCACAAAAAATAACCTATGTTAGAGACCGACCAATTTGAAGGTATTTTTCCCTTCGCTCTTGTTTAAGCACTTGACCATCTTTTCCAGCCATAGCTTTTAAAGCCTCTGAAATAACATCACCCGTTGCATCAATGACAATCTCTTTGCCACGATGCGCTCCCCCTAAAGGTTCCGAAATAATGCCATCAATAATCTTTAAGCGATACAAATCTTGAGCGGTAATACGCATATTCATTGCAGCATCTTTTGCACGAGCTGGATCACGCCATAAGATAGAAGCTGCTCCTTCTGGTGAAATAACAGAGTAAATTGCGTGCTCCAACATATAAACTTTGTTGGCAGCCGCGATTGCTATCGCCCCTCCAGAACCGCCTTCTCCAATAACAACGGAAACCACAGGAACTTTCAAACGCAAAGTTGTAGCTGTTGATTGAGCAATTGCTTCCGCTTGCCCACGTTCTTCAGCGCTTACCCCAGGATAAGCACCTGCTGTATCAATAAAAGTAAGGAGGGGCAAACCAAAGCGGTCAGCCATTTCCATAATACGTACAGCTTTACGATAGCCTTCTGGACGTGCAGAACCAAAATTATAGCGCAAACGTGTTTGCGTATCGTGACCTTTCTCTTGACCAATATAAGCAACGGCCTCACCTTTAAAGCGTGCAAACCCCGCTTGAATAGCCTCATCTTCAGCAAACTTGCGATCTCCGGCCAAAGGCGTAACGTCACTCAATAGGCGTTTAGAATAGTCCATAAAATGGGGACGATCCGGATGACGAGCGACTTGTGTTTTTTGCCACGGCGATAATTTTTTATAAATATCGCGCAACGCTGTTTGGGAACGCGTTTCAAGACGAGCAATCTCGTCACTCATATCAAGACTGCCTTTTTCCTGAGAAATTTTTTTTAATTCAAGAATTTTCCCATCAAGATCAGCAACTGGTTTTTCAAAATCAAGATAATTATACATTTGTGTCAACTCATTCAGTGTCACTTATACACTTATAATTTGCTTTATAAAGTCTTTTTCAAAAACATCACCTTTTCTTTAACGAGCCTTTTGCTCATCGGCAAGTGGATGATGCTCATTGACTAAACGATAAAGTCCCTCTTCCAACACATGGGTATAAATCTGAGTGGTAGCAATATCAGAATGACCTAACAAATGTTGAACGGCACGCAAATCAGCACCATTTTGCAAAAGATGACTAGCAAAAGCATGACGCAACACATGGGGAGAAAAGCTATCACTTCCTATCCCTGCTCTTCTAGCGAGATTTTTCAACTCTCGTGCAACGACTTGACGAGCAATATATCCTGTCTCGGAATGCGCAGGAAAAAGATAAGAACTCGTAGCGTCCTTTCCCTGATCACGCAAATTTAACCACTGTGAAAGAACTTGGCATGCTTTTTTTGATAACAGCACCATTCGTTCTTTTTTGCCCTTACCACGAACCAAAACGCTGTATTCATTCCTTCGAACAGACTGAACCGGCAGACTCACCAACTCACTAATACGTAACCCTGTTGCATAAAGCATTTCAATCAATAGCTGAAGACGCAGTGCACGGAAATAACCTTTGGACCCATAGTCTGCTTGATTGACTTCTAACTCCGCAAAATCAAGCAATTTTATCACTGTATCTTCACTCATGATTTTGGGCAAAGGACGCCTCTGACGAGGTGCATCAATATCATGAGAGGGATCATCTGCTCTCAACCCTTCAGCATAAAGGAATTGATAAAACTGACGCAAAGTTGATAAACGGCGCGCTTGCGACGATGCCGCAAAACCAAAAGTATGCATAAGTGACAAAAGAGTAATTAAATCTTCTTTTTGTGCTGAAAAAAGCGAAACAGAGTGTGAAGACAATTCGTCTTGTGCCCACTGCAAATCATGCTGATAAGCCGCAAGCGTATGAGACGAAGCCCCTCTCTCCGCACTCATCATCTCAAGAAAATGATCTATCACAGCACCACTTTTCATTTCATTGATTCGCTTCCGTAGAAAGATTCCATGAATTCAAGGGAACATCAATGTACATATCCACAGTTACTGGTTCAACCCAAACCACAAGAGCACCCATTATAATGAAAAGAACAGAAAGCAAAATGAAAAGAATCATCAAAAATCTAGTCAATGTTGGCATAAGACAATAACCTACCCAAAAATATTCTATCTCGTATTATGCCTCACAAAGATTAACAGGAATTGACTTTAAGATGGATAAATGCCGAAATAAAGTTATGAAAAGCAATCGACAAAAACGCGTCCCCATAACACAAATAAAGAATCAGCTCTTATCGTCCCTTGATAAAAGAGCACTTGTCCTTGTTGGTCTTATGGGGGCAGGCAAATCAGTGATCGGAAAACGCGTCGCCACCATGCTTCGTTTACCTTTTTATGATTCTGACCAAGAAATTGAAAAAGCTGCACAAATGACAATCACGGAACTCTTTGAAATTTATGGTGAATCCGAATTTCGTGCTCTTGAACAGCGTGTTATTCTAAACCTCATGAAAAAAAGTCCCCTTGTTTTAGCAACAGGTGGTGGTGCCTACATAAATGAAAATATCCGAAAAGCCATTCACCAAAATGGTATATCCATATGGCTAAAAGTCGATCTTGATATCCTCATGCAACGTGTCTCAAAGCACCCAACACGTCCCCTGCTTCAAACAGCCAATCCTAAAGAAACCATGCAAAAACTCATGGAACAGCGTTATCCTATCTATGCAAAGGCAAACTTAACAATTAACAGTCATAAAGAAAGCCGTCATACCGTAGCACAAAATGTTATACGATCCGTACAGCACTACCTATACACAGAAATTAACAATAGGGATAACCAGCATGCAAACCAAAACCGTCACTGTTAAACTGGACAAACACTGTTACGATATCATCATTGGTCCGGGTCTGATTACACAAGCTGCTTCACAAATTAAACATGCTCTTAATAAAAAAGATCCTCATCAAACGCGCTTGGCACTTGTTACAGATACAAATGTTGCTTCCCTTCATTTGGAGATATTGCAAGCAGAATTAACAAAAAATAAAATTCATACTGTCCCTATTATTGTAGAAGCAGGAGAACAATCAAAATCATTTTCAACCCTGCAAGTTGTTATCGATCAAATTCTTGCTGCGCGTTTAGAAAGAGGCGACTGTGTTATTGCTTTTGGCGGTGGTGTCATTGGTGATCTAGCAGGATTTGCGGCAAGTATAATCCGCCGTGGCATGAACTTCATTCAAATGCCCACAACGCTTCTTGCACAAATTGATTCTTCTGTTGGTGGAAAAACGGGAATCAATAGCCAATATGGCAAAAATCTTATTGGTGCCTTTTATCAACCACAATGCGTTATTGCTGACACGTGTCTTCTTGATACCCTGCCACCGCGCGAATTTCGCGCTGGCTACGCAGAAATAGTAAAATACGGTCTCATTAACCAACCTGACTTTTTTGAGTGGCTTGAAAAAAATGGGCAGAAAATTTTCTCTAATGGCCCTATGCGAACAGAGGCCATTGTTCGCTCATGCCAATTTAAAGCTGCCATTGTAGCACGTGACGAACATGAGAAAGGAGAGCGCGCACTCTTAAATCTCGGCCATACATTTGGACACATGCTTGAAACAGCAACCGCTTATGACTCCAACCGTTTAATCCATGGCGAAAGCGTAGCAATTGGGATGATTCTAGCTCATCAATTCTCTGCTCAATTAAATTTAATAAGCCCCACGCTTATACAACGCATTGAAGCGCACTTCAAATTTATAGGATTGCCTACACAATTAAAGGATATCCCAGGGTGTCTACCAGATGCTGAAACTTTAATGACTCTCATTGCCCAAGATAAAAAAGTTTCGCAAAACAATTTGACTTTCATCTTAACACGCGGACTTGGCCAATCATTTATTGCAAAAAATGTTTCACCAGATGCCGTTTTATCCTTTTTGGAACAAAAATTAACAGAAATTCGTTAATTCATATTGAATATAATTGATTCGTTTTTATACTTCTATTAAAGATTAACATGATGATGTCTGCGTAGCTCAGTAGGATAGAGCACAGGATTCCTAAAGAAATTGGGCACTTTGAGAAGAAATCCTCAAAGTGAATCTGCTCAAATTCGGGGAAAGCTTCATGGGCGACTATATGCCAATCCCGAGCCAAGTCTCTTTTCAAATGAGAGAAAGGTGTAGAGACTGAACGGGCAGCACCTAAAGAGCAAAAGCTTCAAGGTGAAGAGACAGTCCAGACCACAAACAGCCGATAAGGCTGGCGGTGAAAATCGAAGTGGTATGAATCCTGGGGTCGCAGGTTCGAATCCTGCCGTAGACACCATCGTATCAGTCAAATTATTCTTTGTGCACAATATTAGGAATATAGGGAAGCATCATGAAAAAAACTTTGCACATTTTAGGATTTTTCACCGCTTTAAGTTTATCACTCTTCAGCTCAAACAATAGCTTAGCTGGTTCTTTAATCATTGAAGTACCAGACAATCCAGAGCCCAAAACAGAGACCATTACCTATCAGTGTGAAACTGGAGCAGGTAAAGAGCGCATTGAGGCAGTCTATCTTAATGCTGATAATATTTCGTTGGTTGATTTCAAATGGAACGGTGATCGTGTCATTGCTGCTAATGTCATCGCGGCAACAGGAGCAAAATTTGCAGGAGCTCAGTACATCTGGTGGGAAAAGAACAAAGAAGTCACGCTTTATGACCTTGCTCAGGATCCAGAAGAAAAAAAACCTATCCTCTGTAAAGATGAGTCAACATTATTATTTTAAATAACACGGGAAATATTATGAAAAAAATTTCTTTTACTAAACAATTTTTCATTACTTTAAGTGTGCTCCTCCTCGGTTCAATTAATGCATTAGCAAGTTCTTTAGTCATTGAAGTACCAGATAATCCAGAACCAACAACAGAGACCGTCTCCTATCAATGCGATATGGGAACAAGCAAAGAGTATGTTGAAGCAACTTATTATAATGCTGGCAATATTGCGCTTGTTGATTTAAAATGGAACGGTAAGCGCATCGTTGGTTCTAATGTAATTGCCGCTTCTGGAGGAAAATATGTGGGTGGACAATACATTTGGTGGATAACTAAAAATGAAGCCATATTTTACGATCTTATTAATGATCCAAAAGAAGAAAAGCCCATCCACTGTGTAGAAGAAAAAAGCACAGAATAAGGAAGATTCTTACATTTCAAGAACCGCGCTGGCTCTCATCTCGTGATGTTCCTTCTGATGTGGGTAGCTTTTCCTCCGTTTGGTGTAATAAAAGAGCCAGCGGTTTTTCTGATTGTTTTTCTGAATGATGTCGATAAGCTGCCGTATGTGAAAGCAACATAGAAGCTACCGGTGCTGTTAAAAACAAAAAAAACATCAGCAACACTTCATGAAAAACAAAATAATGGTCCACAAATATTGAATAAAGAAATGAAGAAATAAGAATACTACCAACGCCCCAACTCGTACATACTGAAAGCATATGCAAACGCTTATAAAAATTGGAAAAACGCACCAAACCTATCGTTGCGATCAATGTCAATCCAGACCCTAATATTAAGAAAACTGTGATAGCAATAGCAACCACAAGCGATATATCATCTTTCATTCAATAATCTCCCCCCGCATAAGAAATTTCGCCAAAGCGATGCTTGAGACAGATCCTAACAATCCAATAATGAGAGCTGCGACAAAATAAGTGGTTGTTCCTGAACGAATATCGAATGTAAGAAACAAAAGAATAGTGGTTATATAAAGGGCATCCAAACCAACAATTCTATCCTGCGCCCGTGGACCACGAATCAACCGAAACAGCGCGAAAATCACCGCTAAACTTAAAAAAAACTGTGAAAAGAAAAGCCCCCAATAAAGAATCACCATACTCATAAAAAAATCTCCAAAAGCAATTGCTCATACCGTTGTTTGATCAACTGTTTGTAATCATATCCATTTTTTAAATTTAAGACATGAAGCAAAAGTTCACCCTTTTTACTATTATAGGCAACCCAAGCAGTTCCAGGGGTTGCCGAAAGGATGCATGCTAAAATAGCCAAAGCAGTGCGATTATGAAGCAGAAGAGGTACTACAATAAAACCAGATTTCTGCTCTCGAGACCTTTTTGTTAAAACAAACCAAGCCACCGAAACATTTGAGAATATAGAATCTATAAATACTCGAAAAACGAGACGAAAAACCGCACTCCAGCTTTTAATAACAACCTTCTCCGGCTCCAGAAGCCGTATCATCCAACCACAAAACAAAGCGGTTAAAATCCCTAAAAGCAATTGCCCTAAACTAAAACCATTTAAAATAAGCCACATAAGGACAATGACACCACTGAAAAAAGGGGAAGGACAAAAACAATTCATTTACTTATCTCCCTATTTTCGAGAGAAAAATCCGTTAAAACGCTCCCAATATAGTTTTGAGGTTCATACAAAGTCTTAGCAGTTTCAGACATATAATGACTAACAGGACTGGCTACAATTGTTATAAGAAAACACAAAGCAAGGAGAACGGCAATAGGCGCAAATTCTATCACTTGCACACGAGGAATACGCCCTTCAAGAGAAACCCAAAAAGTTCGGATACCCGTTCGTGTCAATGCAATCAAAGCCGCAAAACCAGAGAGAGTGACAAAAACTACAAAAAGCCAATCTTGGTAAACCGGAACAGAAGCAGAAAAATCCTCTCTACTGTGGTTTAAAATTGCCATGAACATCATAAATTTAGCAACAAAACCAGAAAAAGGCGGCAATCCAATAATCAAAATGGCACAGATACCAAAACAAGCTCCAAGAATTGCCAAGGTTACTGGAAAATAGATGCCAACTTCATCTTCTTCCTCCTCTTCATCGTCACCATACACCTCCATTGTGACAGCAAGAACATTAGCAGCCACATCTTGACAGCGTTCTACCAACTCTACCAAAAGAAAAAAAGCTCCCAGTGCTAAAGTTGAAGAAACAATATAAAAAAGTGCGCCTGCTGTCAGTGCTGCATTGCCTATCCCGATCGCAGCCAACAATGTGCCAGAAGAGACAAGAACGCTATAAGCTGCCAAACGCACCAAAACTTGGCTCGCCAATACTCCAATAAAACCAATAATCATAGTGGCAAGCCCACCATAAAACAAAACCGTATGACCAAAATGGTTAAAATATTCACTTTCAGAACCAAACCATAGCAACGTTAAACGTAAAATAATATAAATACCAACCTTGCTCAAAAGTGCAAAAGAAGCTCCAACAGGCGCTGCTGCTGCACTGTAAGTTGGCACCAACCAAAAATTAAGCGGCCACATACCCGCTTTAAGCAAAAAAGCAATACCTAAAAGTGCAACACCTATTTCGAACAAAACAATATCTGTAGAAGATATATATTTTATTTTAACAGCCAAATCGGCCATATTAAGAGTACCAACGACTCCATAAATGAGCGCTATACCAACTAAAAAAAATAATGAAGCAACAAGATTAACCACAACATAATGCAACCCTGCACGCACGCGTGTCTGACCAGAACCATGCAAAGCAAGCCCATAGGAAGCCGTTAACATAACTTCAAAAAACACAAATAAATTAAATAAATCGCCAGTCAAAAAAGCACCATTTATCCCCACCATAAAAAATTGCATTAGTGACTGAAAATGAGAACCAGCTTTGTACCAATGAGCCCGCGCAAAAACCAACACGCTAGTCACCAACAAGCTGGAAAGTAAAAGCATCATAGCGCTTAAGCGATCAAGGACTAAAACAATTCCAAAAGAAGACGGCCAATTACCAAGTCGATAAACATCGCAAGCCGGTGCTATTTCAAGAGTACGTATAATCAATAAAATGGCAGTAACAACCAACAGTCCCGCAGAAGAAAGACTGATGAATGATTTAAGTCTTGCACGACGTTCATCATAAAAAAGAAGAAGTGCTCCAGTGATTAACGGCAAAAGAATAGGCAAAATAAGGAGATGATGCACTCCTATTTCCATTATTGCACCTCACGTCCATCAACGTGATCAGAACCCGTTAAACCACGTGAAACCAACAAGATAACTAAAAATAAAGCTGTTGTTGCAAAACCAATCACAATCGCAGTTAAAACCAAGGCTTGTGGAAGAGGATCGACATAATTAGCTGGATTAATAACAGTGGTAGGATCAACAATTGGAGCAGCATTACTACGCGGTCTACTCATTGAAAATATAAAAAGATTAACACCATAGGAGATCAAGGACAAACCAAGAATGACTTGAAAAGTACGTGGACGCAAAACAAGCCAAATACCTGATCCGACAAAAACACCGATACCCAAAGAAAGAACAATTTCCATTAATTTTCCTTCTCTTTTAAAATAGGTTTCTTACCGATTCGGTAACTCCTAATTGACTGGTGTGCAAGTGCAATTAAAATGAGAACAGTTGCTCCTAACACAAGAGAAAGCACACCAAAATCAAACAAAAAAGCAGATGCCATGGGAACTTTCCCAATTAACGGAAGATGAATATATCGAAAAAAGGATGTTAAAAAAGGATATCCAAAAAACCAAGAGCCCATCCCCGTTACGACTGACAATAATAAACCAAAGCCTATCCAACGCAAAGGTAAAACTCTCAAATGCGTTTCCACCCACCGAATATCGCGTGCAAGATATTGTAAAATAAATCCTATAGCCAAAGTAATACCACCGACAAATCCACCTCCTGGCAGATCATGCCCTCGCATGAATAAATAAATAGCAAAAGCGATAATAATTGGAAAGAGCCAACCCATAATAACAGCAGGAACAGCTAAATAATTCAATACTGTATCTCCCACATTTCGATTAGGCTGAGCTATATCAAAGGCTTTCTGGATACGTTGTTGAAAAGGCGCATCAATACTCTCAGGCGCAGGACGAAAACGTCGTAAGAGTGCAAAAACAGTAAGGGAAACAACACCCAAAACCACAATTTCTCCCATGGTATCAAAACCACGGAAATCAACCAATAACACATTCACAACATTGCGACCACCAGCATCTGAGTAAGCATGCGTTAGAAAAAAATCAGAAATCGTTGTACCTTGGGGACGTGTCATCACTGCAAAAGAAAGCCATGCTACACCAGCACCTCCTACAAGGGATATGATGAAATCACGGAAACGACGCAAGCGAACCCAAAAATGAACAGCAGCTGGCCCAGGGTCATGCAAACGTTTAGGCAACCACCGTAAACCAAGCAATAATAAAACGACTGTAACAACCTCAACAACCAATTGTGTTATTGCTAAATCAGGAGCAGAAAGCCATAAAAAGGTTGCACAAGTCATCAAACCAGCTCCCCCTAAAAGCATAAGTGAAGCAAGACGATGAAACTTTGCTCGCCAAGCAACTAAAAGCGCACATAATCCGCCAACCAGCCAAAGAGCGAGAAAAGGAATATCAAGTGGAAAAAGCGGTAATGTCCCCACTGGAATGAAACCATCGCACCAAAGTAAAAGACCAACAAAGGCAAAACAGACCCAAAAAATCCAATGCAATTGGATCTGCAAACGGCGTGTTGACAAAGCAGACTCCACCGCACGGGCCCATTTCCAAGAAATAATTACGAGAATGCGTTCAAAAATACGCGGTCCTTTTAAGTGACGGAAAAAAGGAGCCCCATCATCACAGGATAAAAAATAACGATGCCCAACAGCATAGAGCAATCCGCCCCCTAATAATGCAACAAAGCTCATCACTAATGGAGTGTTAAACCCATGCCAAACAGCCAAACTATAAGGAATTGTCATTGGTCCTAAAACAGACACGACCGCATTATCTAAAATAGGTCCTATTGTTAAATTAGGAAAAATACCAACCGCTAAACAAATAAACACCAAAAGCTCCATTGGTAAACGCATGAAATGCGGTGGTTCATGGGGAGTCTTGGGTAAATTGTCAGGCTTTGGTCCTAAAAAAACGCCATGAATAAAGCGTATAGAATAGGTCACACTAAACAGACTAGCTAGCGTTGCCACATAAGGCGCAATCCAATCGAGCCATGATTCCATATGCGTTTCAACAGCTTCAGCAAAAAACATCTCTTTCGATAAAAAACCATTCAACAAAGGAACCCCAGCCATCGCTGCACTCGCAACTAAAGCAAGAGTTGCTGTGATAGGCATAGAACGATAAAGCCCTGACAGTTTACGCATATCACGTGTTCCCGTCTCGTGATCAATAATGCCAGCAGCCATAAATAAAGAAGCTTTAAAAGTAGCATGATTGGCCATATGAAAGATCGCCGCAACACATGCAAGTGGACTACCAAGACTTAAAAGTGTTGTAATTAATCCAAGATGACTAATAGTCGAGTAAGCAAGCAGTCCTTTCAAGTCTTGCTGAAACATGGAAAAATAGGCACCTAGAAGAAGAGTTGAGAGTCCTGAAAAGCCAACCAGCCAAAACCAAGATTCTGTTCCAGAGAGCACAGGCCATAAACGAACAAGCAAAAACAATCCCGCTTTTACCATTGTTGCCGAATGCAAATAAGCCGATACGGGAGTTGGAGCAGCCATCGCGTTAGGTAGCCAAAAATGAAAGGGAAATTGCGCGCTTTTTGTTAACCCTCCCAATAAAATACAAATAAGGATAGGACTATAAAGAGAACTTGACCGGATCATATCTCCAGACTGTAGCACCTTATCCAAATCAAAACTGCCAACAGTATACCCAATCAATAAAACTCCAATAAAAAGAGCAAAGCCGCCAAAACCTGTGATCGTTAGAGCCATACGCGCACCCTCACGCGCACTTGCATTATGGTACCAATAGCCGATCAGCAAAAAAGAAAAAATACTGGTAAGTTCCCAGAAAACAACCAAAAAGACGAGATTACCTGATAAAACTATTCCTATCATTGATCCCATAAAGGCCAAAAAAAAGGAAAAAAAACGCGGTACAGAATCCGCTGGATCTATGTAATAACGTGAATAAATAACAACAAGCAGCCCAATCCCTGTAATAAGCAAGCAAAAAAGCCACGACAAACCATCTATGCGGAGAATCAAATCGCTTCCCCATTCTGGAAGCCAAGAAATATCTAAACGCACTATGTGGTTTCCGCGAACTTCCGGATAAAGCATTATTGTAAAAATAAGACAGAAAAGTGCGACAACCCCAGCAAACCACGCTTCATTATTTTTTGCTGTCGAACGAAAAAAGCCAATGACAGCACTTCCACCAAAGGGAAGCAAAACGAGCAATACCAACATTGCTTCCCGTGTTGTCATTCTTTAAACTCCATTTTACCTTAATATTTTGTCATCGACAAAACAAAAACTTATATTCTCACCCCCATTCCACACTTAATGATAATAAGATTTAATAAAACTTAAAAGCATTTAAAATTTTTAAAAAAACAATGCTTGCATGAAAATACTGCGCACCACACAAGTCTTCTCTTTATTGTAAGAACAATAACGCTCACGACAAGAAGCAATTAAAATTTTATTTAATTTCTACCCTTTAAAAAAGCGTGATAAACACTGCCTACGCCCCCCATGAAAAGGCTGAAAACTATTATCATTTTTATTATAAGAGCGATAACGCGCAAGGCAAGATTCAATATGTTGTTTAAGCATCCATGGCTCTTTTTTTTCTAATTTTTCCGAAGAAGACGTTAAAAACACTTTTTTAGCATCTGGTACAACTTTTAATGATGCGCCTTTTGTGCTTAAGTGCGGTGATGTAATAAATGCCGCTTCAGGATACCACCAATTATCACTGTATTTACGATAACCACGCCGATAATGACGATAACCTTTAAAACCATTAAGTTCTCTACGCCCCGTAAAAATCAAAGGCACCGAAATATCTTGGAGAGAAGTCTGAGTAACCAGTTTGGCTTTAGCATCACTCCTATTTTGCCCCCAATTAACAAGAGTGGTTGTTATAATGAAAAAACTGCTAACAAATACAAAAGCTAAAGCATAATATAATTTTTTTTTCATACTCATAACAAAAAACTCAACATAATAAACAACAGTAATTACAGAAAGCCTTTCTCTTGCTGGACAGAAACAGATTCTTTTCTTAAGATTCTTTTTTCTTGAGACATTCTGTTACTCTTTGTACTAAACGTTGATCTTGGCAATAAGATCCTACAAAAAAGAATGAATAAATGATGATAAAAACCCCCTACTATCTTATAGACAAATCGAAACTCATCAAAAACATGCAAACAATTTCTCGTTTACGGGAAATGTCCGGAGCTAAAATTTTACTTGCTTTGAAATGTTTTGCCACATGGAGTGTTTTTGATTTAATGTCTGAGTTCATGGATGGAACCACATCATCATCCCTTTATGAACTGCGTTTAGGAAGAGAAAAATTTGGCAAAGAAACCCATGCTTATTCAGTGGCTTGGGCAGATGATGAAATTGATGAAGCCTGTGGTTATGCAGATAAAATCATCTTTAATTCCATCCAACAGCTTCAACGCTTTTCTGATGCAACAAAAACCATTCAAAGAGGTTTAAGGTTAAACCCAGGAATGAGCGCATCAAATTTTGATCTTGCCAACCCCTCTCGCCCTTTTAGCCGCTTAGGAGAAACAAACCAAAGCGCTATCAAAGAAGTTCTGCCTCTTATCAACGGATTGATGATCCATAACAATTGTGAAAATGCTGACTTTAATCTTTTTAACCAAATGCTTGGGTATATGGAAGAAAAATTTGCAGAACTTTTTTCTGCTGTTGACTGGATAAGCCTTGGCGGCGGAATCCATTTTACGGCTGAAAATTATCCTCTAGAAGCTTTCGCAAAACGCTTAAAACAATTTTCTAAAACTCATGGTGTCACTCTTTTTCTAGAACCAGGAGAAGCTGCTATTACCAAAAGCACCACTTTAGAAGTCAGTGTTCTTGACACATTGTATAATGAAAAGAATCTAGCCATCGTTGATAGCTCAATTGAAGCACATATGCTTGATCTTCTCATTTATCGTGAGAATGCCAAATTAGAACCCAATCAAGGTCCACACGAAATTATGATTTGTGGAAAGTCTTGTCTTGCCGGCGATATTTTTGGAACATTTCAATTTCAAAAACCTCTTAAAATAGGCGATAGACTGTCTTTTCAGGATGCAGCAGGTTATACAATGGTCAAGAAAAACTGGTTTAATGGCGTTACAATGCCTGCTATTGTTCTCAAAGAGTGCGATGGTACATTAACACTTCAACGCCAATTCAGCTATAACGACTATCAGGAAAGCCTTTCATAAAGATAAACCATAAAAAACGTCATACAACAGTATTAAAAAGGAGATGGACCTACAATGAAAAAAAATGTTCTCATTATTGGTGCCGGAGGTGTTGCACAAGTTGTTGCGCATAAATGCGCTCAAAACAACGATATTCTTGGTGAAATTCATATTGCTTCACGAACACTCAAAAAATGTGAGGCCATCATTGCTTCTATTAAAGAAAAAAACACAATGAAAGAACAGGGTGTTCTCAAAAGCCATTCGCTCAATGCCATGAATGTAGAAGAAACTATAAAGCTCATCCAAAAGACCAAATGCGAAATTGTCATTAATGTTGGTTCTGCCTTTCTTAATATGTCTGTTCTTTCAGCTTGTATTGAAACCAAATGCGCTTATATCGATACCGCAATTCATGAAGACCCATTGAAAATTTGTGAAACACCTCCTTGGTATGGCAATTATGAATGGCCTCGACGTCAAGAATGTGAAAAAGCTGGTATAACCGCTATTTTAGGAGCAGGTTTTGACCCAGGTGTAGTGAATTCTTATGCTGCATTAGCGCGCGATGATTATTTTGATAAAATCACAGATATTGATATTATTGATATTAATGCCGGAAATCATGGACGTTGGTTTGCTACAAATTTTGATCCAGAAATTAACTTCCGTGAATTTACAGGACAAGTATGGTCATGGCAAAATAAAAAATGGACTTCCAATAAAATGTTTGAAATCAGCCATGAATGGGATCTTCCCGTTGTGGGAAAACAAAAAGCCTATATGACAGGACATGATGAAATTCATTCACTTTCCAAAAATCTTGATGTAGAGAATGTCCGTTTCTGGATGGGATTTAGTGATCGTTATATCACTGTTTTTACGGTTCTAAAAAACCTCGGACTCTTATCCGAACAACCAATTAAAACGGCAGAAGGTCAAGAAGTTGTGCCCTTGAAAGTCGTGAAGGCCGTCTTACCCGACCCTTCCTCTCTCGCCCCAGACTACACAGGAAAAACCTGTATTGGGGGTCTTATTAAAGGCGAAAAAGATGGAAACCCGAGAGAAATTTTTATCTATAATATAGCCGATCACAAACAAGCTTTTCATGAAACTGGGGCACAAGGCATTTCCTATACAGCTGGCGTACCAGCAGCCGCAACAGCTCTTCTTATTGCCACAGGCGAATGGGATGTTAAAACTATGGTCAATGTAGAAGAATTACCACCCCACCCTTTCCTTAAATATCTTGATCATATGGGGCTTCCCACTTTTATAAGAGAACAACAAGAGGATAAAAAATTACAATTTTAATACTTATAGAAAGCATATGCTTAATTTTTTAAGTTATCACAAAACTGCTCAATGAAAACAAACTTAATATTCTCGTGTAATTATGGTTTTCAAAAAAATTTTAGCTATTCGTTATATTTTGGCAACATTGCGATTTCTTAACAACCTTAAAGAAGAGACATATCATCTTTTTAAGACATAGCAAGCAATGATCAAGATAAACAGAGAAGCAAAAACTAATTTAATCACACTGTATGACTTGTCTTATCATCAAAAAGATAGTGTCATAAACAAAAGATATAAAAATACTGCTCTTTTAAATAAGAGCGGTATTTTTTAGAATATTCAATCCCTTCCCTCTTCATATATAACGTTACGCTGAATACTATAAGATTATCTTAATCACAAACTCTCTCACATTGAAGCAATTAAAATCTTTTGTCTGCACATCACAAACAAAGCAAGCGTATGAGTAAAAAATGACAAATTTCTCTTATGAAAACGCTCAAATAATAAAGAGCTTTAGCAATATTGAAAACTGAAAAAGTGTATTATAATGTCAGTGTGTACTTTTACTAAACATAAAGATGATGGTGCACAATAGGTCTTGTAACAGTTTGAATGAATTTCATATATTTCAAGAGGAACTTTACAGTTATACCATTCACGAGCCACCATCGCGAAGTAGATTTGAGCATTTTGAGAGATGTTTGCTTAACACAAAACACGCAGATAAGCTCGGAATCCTATCTTAAATATTTTATAACAGTATAAAAACTACCCCATATATAAAACTTTACATAGACTAAACACCACTGCTCTAAACGATAGTGCACAACAGGATAATCAATCAAAACTGCACAACAGATATCTAAAAAAGTAATTATCGAAAAGCATACAACAAATGGAACATTCCAATACTATTGGTTATATTCCTTTTTTTGTTGCATGCTTCACTAATATTTTCTGCCCCCCCGTGCCTTTTAAAATGTACTTTTTAAAAGCTTTTTAAATATGAAGTGGTTTAGCAAATGTTGCCAAAGCTGCCTCACGCACGGCTTCTGATAAGGTAGGATGTGCATGGCAACAACGTCCCAGATCTTCTGATGAACCACCAAATTCCATTAAAACTGCAATTTCATGGATCATTTCACCAGCACCAAATCCAAGAATATGTCCTCCTAATACCCTATCTGTTTTTTTATCAGAAAGGATTTTAACGAACCCATCACTCTTTTGCATTGCACGTGCACGACCATTGGCCATAAAAGGAAATTTGCCAACATTATATTCAATACCAGCAGTTTTTAGCTCTTCTTCTGTTCTTCCTACACTCGCAATTTCCGGCTGTGTATAAACAACACTAGGAATAACATCAAAATTAACATGCCCTTTTTGACCTGCCAAAATCTCTGCCACAGCAATGCCTTCTTCCTCTGCTTTATGTGCTAACATTGGCCCTTTTACGACATCACCAATTGCATAAATTCCTGGAACATTCGTCTGCCAATGGGCATCAATTGCAATAAATCCGCGTTCATCTAACTGAACACCAGCCTCTTGTAAGCCAAGCCCCTCTGTATAAGGAGAACGTCCAGTAGCAATAAGCACAACATCAGCCTCTAAAGTTTCAGCCTCACCACCTTTGACAGATTCAAAGCTCACCTGAGCAGTTAAGCCAGATTGTGTAACAGCTGTCACCTTTGCACCCGTTTTATATTCAATCCCCTGTTTTTCCATTAATTTCTGAAATTGCCGTGAAACTTCACCATCCATTGAGCCCAAAACTTTATTAAGATACTCAATAATGGTCACCTTAGCACCCAAACGGCTCCAAACTGATCCAAGTTCTGAACCAATGACACCAGCACCCACTACAATCATATGCGCTGGTACTTTTTCAAGTGAAAGGGCTCCCGTAGAAGAAACAATAGTCTTTTCATCAATTTCAACATTCACCCCTGGAATTCCTGAACTCTCTGAACCGGTAGCAATAATAATATTTTTTGTTTCAATTGTTTGTTTATTACCATCTCTGGCAACAACTTCCACATGACCCGCACTCAAAATTTTGGCTGTCCCAAAAAAAGTATCAACTTTATTTTTTTTCATCAAAAAAGAAACACCACTGGTATTGGCTGTCACCACAGCTTTCTTATGAACCATCATTTGTTCAAGATTAAGCTTAGATTTACCAATAGAAATACCAAGCGTTTCAAAACCATGCTGGGTTTCAGCAAACACTTCTGAAGCATGCAACAACGCTTTAGAAGGAATACAACCAACGTTGAGACATGTTCCTCCTAATGTTGTACGCTTTTCAATAATTGCTACTTTAAGTCCCAGTTGCGCCGCCTTTATTGCTGCTACATAACCACCTGGACCCGCTCCGATCACAGCCACATCATAAGACATCCGTTTCTCCTTTCATCCTGAAAACTGTATTTTACAAATCAAGAACAAGGCGTTCCGGATCTTCTAAGCTTTCCTTAACACGCACAAGGAAAGTTACAGCCTCTTGCCCATCCACAATACGGTGATCATAAGAAAGCGCTAAATACATCATGGGGCGGATCACAACTTGGCCCTCAACAACCATTGCTCGCTCTTTAATCGCGTGCATTCCCAAAATACCAGATTGTGGTGCATTCAAAATCGGTGTTGACATCAACGATCCATACACACCACCATTGGTAATGGTAAAAGTTCCACCTTGCATATCAGAAACGGCTAATTTTCCATCACGCGCAAGACGCCCCAAACGACCAATCTCTTTTTCAATCTCTGCCAATGACATTTGATCTGCATCTCGCACCACTGGAACCACAAGCCCTTTATCCGTTCCAACAGCAATTCCAACATTTACATAGTTTTTGTAAACAATATCTGTCCCATCAATCTCGGCATTAACAGCAGGAAGTTCTTTTAATGCATGACAAACAGCCTTGGTAAAAAAACCCATAAAACCAAGCTTAACGCCATGTTTCTTTTCAAAAAGATCCTTATAACGCTTGCGCAAATCCATCACCGCTGACATATCAACCTCATTAAATGTGGTTAACATTGCTGCTACATTTTGTGCATCTTTAAGACGGCGAGCAATTGTTTGACGCAATTTCGTCATACGAACCCGCTCTTCACGTGTTTCTTGGACAGGAGTTGTCGAAGAACTCGTCGCAGAAGAAGAGGGTGTAGGGGCATTTGTACTTTGTTTTAATCCACCAAGAACATCTTCTTTAAGAATTTGTCCACGTTTTCCAGAACCTGAAATATCGCTTTTTGCAACATTATTTTCAGCCATCAATTTTGCTGCTGAAGGAGAAGGAGGCATTGCACTGCTCAAAGCAGGTTTCTCCGATTCAGATGAAGGCGCTGGAACAAGTGTAGCAGAAGGTGAAAATGATTGGGAGACACCAGCTTCTCCAGCTTTCACCACTCCTAAAAGAGCATTTACTTCAACCGTATCGCCTTCTTTTGCAATGATTTCAGATAATTTTCCAGCAACAGGAGAAGGAACTTCAACGGTTACCTTATCAGTTTCTAATTCAACCAAAGGCTCATCCATAGCGACAGCTTCGCCAAGTTTTTTAAACCATTTGCCAACCGTTGCTTCGGTAACCGATTCGCCCAAAGTAGGAACACGAATTTCAGTAGTCATAATATTTTTCCATACATCAGAGTAGTAATAAATTAAGAACCTAACGCGTCTTTAAGAAACGCAGCCAGTTGTTCAAGGTGTTTCACCATTAACCCAGAGGCCGGTGACGCACTCGCAGGACGTCCTGCATAACGAGCACGTGAATATTGCGCATTAATATGCGTCAAAACCCATTCCAAATAAGGCTCAATAAATGACCAAGCCCCCATGTTTTTTGGTTCCTCTTGGCACCAAAAAACTTCCGCCTGCAAAAAGCGCGATAATACATTCACCAAAACTTTTGCAGGGAAAGGATAAAGCTGTTCAACACGAAGGAGGTAAACATCATCAATACCCCTTTTTTCACGTTCTTCATAAAGGTCGTAATAAACCTTACCAGTACAAAGAACGACACGGCGAATCTTATTATCTTTTTGCAACTTAATGACAGAATCTTTGAGACATTCTGCATCATCAAGCAACACACGACAAAAACTTGTTTCTGGCCCCATTTCATTGAGAAAAGAAACAGCTCTCTTATGACGTAAAAGTGATTTCGGTGTCATCAAAATCAATGGCTTCCGGAAATCACGCTTAATTTGTCGACGCAAAATATGAAAATAATTTGCAGGGGTTGTACAATTAGCAACCTGCATATTATCTTCCGCACAAAGTTGAAGAAACCGTTCTAAACGTGCAGAAGAATGCTCCGGCCCTTGCCCTTCAAAACCATGAGGCAATAAACACACAAGACCAGACATACGAAGCCACTTACGCTCTGCGGATGAAATAAATTGATCAAAAATGACCTGTGCACCATTAGAGAAATCACCAAATTGTGCTTCCCAAAGTGTTAATCCTCGTGGTTCAGCAAGAGAATATCCATATTCAAAACCAAGAACAGCTTCTTCAGAAAGCATAGAATTAACAACGTCATAAAGCGCTTGCCCCTTTTGTAAATGATTCAAAGGAATATAACGCGCCTCATTTTCTTGGTCATAAAGAACTGAATGACGTTGTGAAAAAGTTCCCCGTTCAACATCTTCACCGGAAAGACGAACCGGTGCACCTTCCAAACAAAGTGAACCAAAAGCTAAAGCTTCAGCGGTTGCCCAGTCAACACCCTCACCGGTTTCAAAAATTTTAGCACGATTATTTAAAAAACGTTGAATGGTTTTGTGAACGTGAAAATTCGCCGGAATTTCAACAATTTTCTGACCAATTTCCTTTAAAGTTTTTACTTCAACACCGGTTGCTCTAGAATGCTGCTCATCAGAACTACTAAAAGCTTTGAGTCCCGTCCAGCTTCCATCAAGCCAATCAGCCTTATTAGGCTTATAAGAAGCACTCGCTTCAAGTTCACCTTCAAGCTTATCGCGCCATAATTTTTTTTGTTGCTCAATTTCTTCTGAAGTAACCATTCCTTCTGCTACCAATTGGTCACTATAAAGTTGAAGTGTTGTTTTATGATTACGTATTGCTTTATACATAAGCGGCTGCGTAAAGGAAGGTTCATCACCTTCATTATGCCCATAACGGCGATAACAAAACATATCAATAACCACTGGTTTATGGAAAATTTGGCGAAACTCTGTTGCTATTTTGGCAACAAAAACAACTGCCTCAGGATCATCACCATTCACATGGAAAATTGGTGCGTCAATCATTTTTGCGACATCTGATGGATAAGGCGAAGAACGTGAAAAACGTGGAGATGTTGTAAAACCAATCTGGTTATTGATAATAACATGAAGTGAGCCTGCAACACGATAACCTTTAAGACCTGAAAGACCAAAAGTTTCTTGGATAACGCCTTGTCCTGCAAAAGCGGCATCACCATGAATAAGCAATGGCATCACTTTTGAACGCTCACTTAATGGGAGTAAATCAGTATGCGCAGGTCTCATAAGTTGATCTTGTTTAGCACGTGCTTTTCCCATAACAACCGGATCAACAATCTCAAGATGAGATGGATTGGCCAACAGTGATAAATGAACTTTTTTACCATCAAAGTCCAGATCAGCGGTAGTTCCCAAATGATATTTGACATCACCGGATCCCTCCACATCATCAGGCTTGTAAGATCCCCCTTTGAATTCATGAAAAATAGCCCTATGCGGTTTGGCAAGAACTTGTGAAAGAACATTTA
Source organism: Bartonella sp. AP150HLJHH (assembly GCF_042196385.1). NCBI lineage: Bacteria > Pseudomonadati > Pseudomonadota > Alphaproteobacteria > Hyphomicrobiales > Bartonellaceae > Bartonella > Bartonella sp. AP150HLJHH. The sequence goes on from NZ_JBHIQC010000001.1 coordinate 95,838, forward strand.
AACGACCACGATGTGCCATTCCTAAAATAACTTCCCTAACCCCCAAAGCACTACCACATTTGATAATCTGTTCAAGAGCGGGAATCAGCGCCTCACCACCATCGAGTCCAAAACGCTTTGTACCTTTATATTTAGTGTCTAAAAACTGTTCGAATCCCTCTGCCTGAATAAGCTTATTCAGAATAGCTTTCTTGTCTTGTTGTGTGAAAGAATTTTTTTTATCTCGCCCTTCAATGCGTTCTTGAAGCCATACTTTCTGAACCGGATCAGAAACATGCATATATTCCACACCGATTGTTGAACAATAGGTACGATTGAGAATCTCAAGCATTTGCGGAATAGTTGCACATTCCAACCCTAAAACATTATCAATAAAAATGGGACGCTCGTAATCAGCTGGGGTAAAACCATAAGCTTCTGGAGAAAGTTCCTTATAATCTTCTTGTTTTTCGGCCAATTGAAGAGGGTCAAGTTGCGCATGAAGATGTCCCCGTTCTCGAAACGCACGAATCATCATAATTGCATGAACGGAATCACGTGTTGCTCGAATAATATCTTGTTCACTGGAAGTTTTTCCCTTTTGTGCAGCACCTGTTATTGCTTTTTCCTTTAATTTATCGCCAAAATATTTTTCAAGAGAAGACCAATCACCATCAAGAGCAGAAATCAATTCACCCTCTGCTTTTAATGGCCAATGATCACGCTGCCATGTTGCTCCTTCAGCATTTTTAAGAACATCTTCTTTATTATCATGAAGTCCTTCAAAAAAAGCACGCCACTGTGAATCAACACTGGCAGGATCTTTTTCATATTGAGCATAAAGTTGATCTATATAATCCGCATTCCCACCATAAAGAAATGATGTCTGTGCAAAAAGGCTATTTATTTCGTCCTGCCTTGCCATATACTTCTCCGGAACATTTATTCCGTCTCCTTATATCTCTTTTTGACCTTTAAATGCTTACAAACAAGCAGTGATTCGAACATTCAAAAAAGTTTTACCTTTTTATACTCAAGCTTTTTCACCTGAATCTAAGAACCTTTTCTTATTCAGGTGAAACTTTCTTTTAGCCTTTCAAAACTGACATCAAAGTCTTACCTATCTGTGATGGCGAAGAAGATACACGAATCCCTGCTGATTCCATTGCCGCAATTTTATCTTCTGCTCCACCTTTACCACCAGAAATAACAGCACCAGCATGTCCCATTGTACGTCCTGGAGGAGCCGTACGGCCAGCAATAAAGCCAACAACTGGCTTTTTACGACCTTTTCTTGCTTCATCTTGCAAAAACTGTGCTGCTTCTTCTTCAGCAGAACCACCAATCTCACCAATCATAACAATAGACTCGGTTTCATCATCTGCTAAAAACATTTCCAACACATCAATAAATTCAGTGCCCTTAACAGGATCGCCACCAATCCCTATAGCAGTTGTTTGTCCGAGACCTTCCTGACTCGTTTGAAAAACGGCTTCATAAGTTAAAGTTCCCGACCTCGAGACAACCCCAACAGAACCTTTTCTAAAAATAGAACCAGGCATAATACCAATTTTACATTCATTTGGTGTAAGAATACCGGGACAATTAGGACCAATAAGACGAGACTTTGAGTTTTCTAATCGCGCCTTCACTTTAACCATATCCATAACGGGAATACCTTCCGTAATACAGATAATTAAACGAACTTCAGCTTCTATAGCCTCTATAATAGCTGCCGCAGCCCCTGCAGGAGGAACATAAATAACGGAAGCATCTGCACCTGTTTTTTCTTTTGCTTCTGCAACATTAGCGAAAATAGGAAGAGTTTCGCCTTTTGAACCTTCCCATGTTTCTCCACCCTTTTTAGGATTAACGCCACCAACCATTTGCGTACCATGATAAGCAAGCGCCTGTTCTGTATGAAACGTTCCTGTTTTTCCTGTAAGCCCTTGAACTAGAACTTTTGTCTCTTTATTCACAAGAATTGACATAGCTTAAGCTCCCTTCACGGCTGCAACAATTTTTTGGGCAGCATCATCTAAATCATCAGCAGGAATAACATTCAAACCACTCTCATTGATAATTGCTTTACCTTGCTCAACATTAGTACCTTCAAGACGAACAACCAAGGGAACCTTTAAACCAACCTCACGAACAGCAGCAACCACACCTTCAGCAATGACATCACAACGCATAATACCACCAAAAATGTTAACCAAAATGCCCTTAACATTTGGATCGGCCGTAATAATCTTAAAAGCAGCTGTCACCTTTTCTTTTGATGCTCCACCACCAACATCCAAAAAATTCGCTGGCTCTGCTCCATAAAGCTTAATGATATCCATTGTTGCCATAGCAAGCCCAGCACCATTAACCATGCAACCAATCGTACCCTCAAGAGCAACATAAGCAAGATCATGCTTTGATGCTTCTATTTCCTTTGGATCTTCTTCTGAAAGATCGCGCAATTCTAAAATATCTGGATGACGAAACAGAGCATTATTATCAAAAGAAACTTTCGCATCAAGAACACGCAAGTGACCATCTTTCATCACAATAAGCGGATTGATTTCTAAAAGGCTCATATCTTTTTCACAAAATGCCTTATAGAGAATCGGAAAAAGCTTTTCACCATCTTCTCGCGCACTACTTTGTAGTTTCAACGCATCACAAAGTCTTGCACAATCAGCAGAAGTAACACCCTCTACAGCATCAATGGGAAGCGTGAATATTTTTTCTGGTGTCTCTTCAGCAACCGTTTCAATATCCATTCCACCTTCTGTTGAAACAACAAAAGCAATTCGACCAACGCTACGATCAACCAAAAGTGAAAGATAAAGCTCCCGTTCAATATCGGCACCATCTTCAATATAAAGGCGGTTGACCTGCTTACCCTCTGGACCAGTTTGTTTGGTTACCAAAGTTTTTCCAAGCATTTCTTGAACATTTGCAACAACTTCTTCAACAGATTGTGCAAGCCGAACACCACCCTTTGCATCAGGACCAAGTTCTTTAAACTTACCCTTACCACGACCACCAGCGTGTATCTGACTTTTAACCACATAGAGAGGTCCGGGCAATTTTTCCGCCCATTTTTCAGCTTGCTCTACAGAATAAACAGCGACACCATTTGCAATTGGTGCTCCATATTCATGAAGCAGACGTTTGGCCTGATACTCATGGATATTCATGCATTTGTCCTTTTCTTTTATGGATCTTATTAATCCTAAAGTTTTAACATTCTAAATACTTATTTTAATGAATTAAATCTTGTTCAATTTACTTGAGACTAGGTACAAGAGCAATACAAGCTTCACAAAGCTTTTTAACCGCATTTACTGAATGATCAAAAGCACCTCTTTCTTCCTTATCAAGATCAATTTCAATGACTCGTTCAACACCACCTGCACCAAGTACAACAGGAACACCAACGTAGGTATCATTAACCCCATATTCTCCTGAAAGATAAGCTGCAACAGGCACAACACGCTTAGTGTCCTTTAGATAAGCCTCAGCCATAGAAACAGCAGAAGCTGCTGGTGCATAATAAGCAGAACCTGTTTTTAACAAACCAACAATTTCTGCACCGCCATCACGGGTACGCTGGATAATTTGATCAATTCTTTCCTGTGTTGTCCAGCCCATCTTTACAAGATCAGGCAAAGAAATACCACCAACCGTTGAATAACGCACGAGAGGAACCATTGTATCACCGTGGCCCCCTAAAACAAACGCTGTCACATCTTTAATAGAGACCTTAAATTCCTCAGATAAGAAATGACGAAAACGCGCTGAATCAAGAACACCAGCCATCCCAACCACTTTATGTGTAGGGAGACCTGAAAATTTCTGCAATGCCCACACCATCGCATCAAGGGGATTGGTAATACAAATAACAAACGCTGAAGAAGCGTATTTTTTAATTCCAGCTCCAACTTGTTCCATAACCTTTAAATTAATGCCCAAAAGTTCATCACGGCTCATACCAGGTTTTCGCGCAACGCCTGCTGTTACAATAACAACATCAGCACCTTCAATTGCTTCATAAGCATTAGCACCTTTTAGACTGATATCAAAACCATCAACGGGAGAAGATTCGGCTATATCTAGAGCCTTACCTTGTGGCACACCTTCTGTAATATCAAATAAGACCACATCAGCAAGCTCTTTAAGCCCAATAATATGTGCTAAAGTACCACCAATCATACCTGAACCAATGAGAGCTATTTTTTTCCGTGCCATTTTATTTTTTCCTAACTTTTAGATAATTCAGCGCACACCCAATCAACGTCCGTATACTGAATATTTTGACTTCAACCATATTCAAACAATATCATAAAAAGGAGTAAAGAAATGAAATTTACAAATTTATCTCCTTACAGAAACAACAACCCTCCGCTGAAACAACTATTAGAAAATTATCACGATGTATCGATAAAGTGAATTTAAAAAAAATACAACAGAATTATTATATTTCTTTAATTTCAAAAAGTTATTGTTTTGACAGTTTACGTAAAGGTAAAAGTATAATCAATGCTTCTTCTTCAAAAGAAAATGTTCTTCCCAAAGTTTTAAATAATCGTAGCTTTGCATTTCGAAAAGACGTGATTGTGTTCTTTGAAATTCAAATGTTTCCGTAATCTGCGCATGCCCTTTATACAAATCCCCTATCCCTGCGGCTGCCGACATAAACAACCGTATATGCCGCTCATAAAGAATATCAATAAGCAAAATAAACCGTTTTGTTTCATTGCGACATGTATCATCCATGACCGGTACATTATCAATAAAAATCGTATGATAATGCTCTCCTAATAACAAATATTCAGCCGCGGCCAAAGGCTTTGCACATAAATCCCCATAATCAAAACGAGCACATCCTGCACCAAAGCGCGGAATAGGAATAAAGCGCCCTTTTATAGAAAGCTCATCAGACATCTCCTTATGTCCTTGCAATACAAGTGCCCATGCTTGATCCATATATTCATTTGCTTGGACCCCCAACGGCGATACATACATCTGTTGTAGATTTGATTTTTCAAGGCGATAATCTGTTTTTGCATCAAGATTAACAACACGAACATATGCTTTCAAAACTTGAATAAAAGGCAAAAAGAGCTCACGATTCAAACCGTTACAATAAAGGTTATCCGGCGCCACATTTGAAGTCGCAATAAAGAAAATTCCTTTATCAAACAGAGCAGAAATAAGCCGCCCCAATACCATAGCATCAGCAATATCCGTTACACTAAACTCATCAAAACAAAGTACTTTTGCTTCTCGTACAAGATCTTCAGCAACAGCTAAAATAGGATTATCTTGTTTAAATTTTGTACACCCAGATGCTTGACGATAAGAATTAATACGCTCATGCACATCAGCCATAAAATCATTAAAATGGGCACGCTTTTTATGACCTTTAGGCAAACAAGAAAAGAACAAATCCATCAGCATGGTTTTGCCCCGTCCTACTTCACCATAAATATACAGTCCCTGAAAAAAACCTGTTTCATCTCCTTGTTTTACAACGCAAGAAATATTTTGTTTTTTCCTTTTAAATATTCTGTTAAAGAAAGAGCAAAATATCCAAGGCAAAGGATGAGAGATATTTTGTTCCGTAATTTTTTTTAATAAATGATCAAAATATTCTGTTATAGCTAATTGAGCGGGATCAAAACAAACCTCTCCTTTAGCGACGAGCTCCTTATAACGTGTTGAAACGAGAATCATCCAAAAAACCTTTTTCAAACCGATCTCAATGAAAAATACAAATACTTTTCAAGAATCTGTCCGTCTAGTTTAGTTTATCATAAACGATCAAAAATGATTTAACGACTTAAAATAACGGGATGATCATCAAGTGTACGTCCCTCAAAACGATCAACATTTGAAGAATAAAGAACGAGGATAACACGTCCAGAGTTATTATAAAAATATAATCTTTTTCCTTTAACAGCCCACGATCTCACTTGGGAAGCAATTCCTGGACAGTGTAAAGGACCAGCACGGTACCCTTGTCCAAACTTTGTTTGTGGAGTTGCAATCCGGCAAACTTTTCCTCCCATAGAAAGATTCCATACCCCAGCAACACTTGCAGGAAATAAATCAGTGGCATTACTTGGCAATTCGAGACTAGCCATTCGTCCATCGCTCTGAGAATCTCCTTTTTCATACATCGGAGCGTTTGCATCTTCAGATATCGACGAAGAAGTAGACGACAGATCAGACGCTTCTAATATTGTCATTTGTTGAGATGGATAAAAAACTTCTAATGCGTTACCATCGTCATTACCATCAAACCGTGTTGTTGAACATCCCCCTAAAAACATTACAGTTGATAGTGCAACGAAAAACGAAACTTTTGAAAACGCCATGTCTGTACTCTCTCCCACGACAATAAATAAGTTCACAAAAAAATTAAGCGAATATTTGTTATAGTTACAAAGATAAATTAACAAATTAAAAAAAACAGGTTAAAATCACTTATTTTAAAAGAAATAATTTATGTACCCAATTTTATATTTATTAAACACTAGAAATTTATAATATTTTCAGCCATATATCTTTTTACAAGTAACATTAGAAATAGAGAAGTTTCATGAAAACGCCATTTAGCAAAATGGACGGTCTTGGAAATCAAATTATTGTTGTTGATATGCGTGAAAGCACATACGCTCTTACACCACAAGCAATCCTTGCTTTGTCAGCAGATCCTGAAATGCATTTTGATCAAATCATGGCTATCCACACACCAACTCAGAAAAAAACCGACTTCCGCATAGAAATATGGAATGCCGACGGATCAATAGCTAAAGCTTGTGGCAATGGTACCCGCTGTGTCATCGCATGGCTTAAAGATCACAATTTTGGTGAAAAATTTCATTTAGAAACTCCCGCTGGAATTATTGAAGGAAAATACCAAACCGATAATCTCATTTCTGTTGATATGGGATGCCCAAATTTCAATGCAAAAGAGATGCCTGTTTCACGTGAAATAGTTGATACCAATCACGTAGAAATTATGGCTGGTCCCCTAAAAGACGCTTGTCTCATATCCATTGGCAATCTCCATGCTATCTTTTTTGTTGAAAATGATATTCAACATATTCCATTAGAAAAATATGGGCCAAAACTTGAACATGATCCCCTGTTTCCCGAACGGTGCAATATTTCCATTGCTTGCATAACGTCAAAGAAAAGTCTAAATTTACGTACATGGGAGCGAGGGGCAGGATTAACACAAGCATGTGGGAGTGCTGCTTGTGCAAGTGCAGTGGCTGCTTATCGTCGTGGACTTACAGAGCGCCATGTTGATGTAAATTTACCAAAGGGAACACTTAATATTTTTTACCGAGAAGACGATCATATTATCATGACAGGACCAATTAAATATCACTTTAGTGGTTTTTTAAGCCCTTTAACAGGGTGCTACAAAAAGGATCACTCCTGATGGCAATAGAAATTGTAACTTTTGGTTGTCGACTTAATAGCTACGAATCGGAAATCATTCGCAAAGAAAGTACTTCTTCAGGGCTAGATCAACTTAAAGATGGTGCTATTATCTTTAATACCTGTGCTGTCACTGCCGAAGCCGTACGACAAGCAAAACAAGCTATCCGCAAAGCAAGGCGTGAAAATCCTCATGCGCATATCATTGTAACAGGGTGTGCAGCCCAAACAGAAGCACAAAATTTTGCCTCAATGACAGAAGTAGATCTTGTTTTAGGAAACGAAGATAAACTTCACGCTCATTCTTATCGTCAACTTCCTGATTTTGGTATTAATCATTCTGAAAAGGTGCATATCAATGACATTATGGAAGTACAAAAAATTGCTCCACATATGGTCAGTGCAATGCAAGAGCGCACCCGCGCTTTTGTACAGGTACAAAACGGATGCGATCACCGCTGTACATTTTGCATTATTCCTTATGGACGAGGACCATCTCGTTCAGTTCCCATGGGTGCTGTCATAGAACAAATTAAAAAGCTGATAGGTGGGGGTATCCAAGAAGTGGTCCTTACAGGTGTTGACCTTACAAGTTATGGCCACGATCTTCCTGGAAAAGCTACTCTAGGAAAATTAACTTCAGCTATTTTGCATCATGTCCCTGACTTAGCCCGATTACGCCTCTCATCTATTGACTCTATTGAAGCAGACGAAGAACTCATAAATCTTTTAGCTTATGAAACAAGAATCATGCCCCATTTGCATTTATCTTTGCAAGCAGGTGATAATATGATTTTAAAACGGATGAAACGGCGTCATCTGCGCGAACATGCCATTCAATTTTGCCAAGAATTGCGTGCCAAACGTTCTACAATGGTTTATGGTGCCGACTTAATTGCTGGTTTTCCTACAGAAACAGAAGAGATGTTTCAAAATAGTCTTGCCTTAATCAAAGATTGTAATTTAACCCATCTCCATGTCTTCCCCTTTAGTCCAAGAGAAGGAACACCTGCCGCACGTATGCCACAAATCAACCGTAAAATAATTAAGCTGCGTGCTGAAAAATTGCGTAAAGCAGGTGATATGGCTTACAAAAAGCATCTTGCTCATTTACAAAACAGTCTACAAACAATTCTCGTTGAAAAAGATGAAATCGGACGAACAGAAGATTATACTCTTGTACAAGTTAAAGGTGCAAAAGCAGGAACAATTGTTCAAGCCCTTATCGTTGATCATGATGGCGATAAATTGATTGCTGTCCCTCCAAAATTAAACGCTGCTTGAGCAGGAGAATTCTTATGACTAAATCTTTTATAAAAAAAATATTCTCTTTTAACAAATCTCAAGAGCAAGAAATTGAACAACAGATTTCTATTCCTGATAAAAGCGATATAATAGAAGAAAATAAAGACAAAAATGAAAAGACAAAAAATAATCAAATCTCTATAAACACAGAAAAAGAAGAACAAACAAAAAATCCAGAGTCAATACTTACAAAATATGATGAAAAATCTCCATTTCTAGAATCCCATTCTGATAAAATTCCCTTTTCTGGTAAAATTATTGTCACAGACAACATCCGTGAAAAAAAGAATGAAGAAATTTTATCTGAACCTTCTGTTGAACAAAAAAAAACAGCGTGGTTTGGGCGCCTTAAAAAAGGCCTATCCCTTTCTTCACAACGCCTAAGCGGATCAATTGGCGATCTCTTTGTTAAAAGAAAACTTGATGAAGATACATTGCAAGAGCTCGAAGATATTCTTATCCAAGCTGACATAGGTGTAGAGACGGCAACACGCATCACAAATACTTTAGCTTCCAGTCGTTACGGAAAAAACCTCTCCCCAGATGATATTCATACTATTGTAGCTGATGAGGTCAAAAAAGTTCTGGAACCTGTTGCAATACCATTAGAACTTGATCTCAGCCATAAACCTCATGTTATTTTGCTGGTAGGTGTAAATGGCACTGGAAAAACGACAACTATTGGAAAACTTTCAGCCAAATTAACAGAAGGGGGATTAAAAGTTATGCTGGCAGCAGGTGATACTTTCCGAGCCGCTGCTATTGAGCAACTACACATTTGGGGTGAACGTACCAATTCTCCTGTTATTTCGACAAAATTGGGTGCAGATGCCGCCAGCTTAGCATTTGATGCTTATGAAAAAGCAAAAAAAACAAACAGTGATGTATTAATTATTGATACAGCAGGGCGTTTACAAAATAAATCTGAATTAATGGATGAGTTGGCAAAAATTATTCGTGTTTTAAAAAAACACACCCCCCAAGCACCCCACACAATCCTTCAAACTCTTGATGCAACAACCGGACAAAATGCACTCAACCAAGTGGACATTTTCCGTGATATTGCTGGTGTTAATGGTTTAGTTATGACAAAGCTAGATGGAACTGCACGAGGAGGAATTCTTGTCGCTATCGCAGCAAAATATAAATTACCCGTTTATTTTATCGGTATAGGAGAAGATATTGAAGACCTTCAACCCTTTTCTGCTTCTGACTTTGCCGAAACTATTGCAGGAAAACACGCATGAAACAGCCTTTATCTAATCCTAATTTACACAATAATTCTGAAAAAAAGATGAATAACAATAAAAAAAATTCTCTCTCACCAACACTTAAGTTTCTTTTGGAAATGGGTCCATTGGTTGCCTTCTTTTTTGCCAATTATAAGGGAGAATGGCTGATAAAAAACATTGGATTTTTTCAAAATTTTAGTAAGCCTATTTTCCCTGCAACAGCTATTTTTATGGTAGCTATTATTATTTCCCTAAACTTATCATGGATCCTTGCAAGACAAATTCCTATTATGCCTCTTATTTCAGGAATATTTGTTTTAGTTTTTGGCTTTCTAACTCTCTGGCTTCATAATGAAACTTTCATAAAAATGAAACCAACAATCATTAATAGCTTATTTGCTTTTATACTTTTTGGTGGGATGTTTTTTAAAAAACCACTTTTACGTTATGCTCTTGATTCTACCTTAAAACTTGATGATTTAGGTTGGCAAAAACTTACCTATCGTTGGGCGTTTTTTTTCATTTTTCTTGCCATTTTGAATGAAATAATTTGGCGTAATTTTAGCGATAATTTCTGGACAAGTTTCAAAGTATTTGGCGTCATGCCTATAACAGTCCTTTTCATGCTTACCCAAATGCCTATAATTATAAAACATTCAAAAGGACTTTTTACAGAAGAGGACAAATCTGATTCTTAAAAAAATCATCACTACCGATTATTTTATAGATTCATCGCCAAACACTGTTCGGGAGAAAAAATATGTTGATTGAACAGTTTATTTGTCGAGAAAACAATTTCGGTGTACTCCTTCATGATGAAAAAAGTGGTATGACAGCTGCAATAGATGCTCCTGAAGGCAAAGCGATTCACAACGCCTTAAAGCGCCACAATTGGACACTTAACACTATTTTTGTAACTCATCATCATCACGACCATGTAGAAGCCCTATCAGAATTAAAACAAGTTTACAACACTACGGTTATCGGACCAGAAGCAGAAAAAGAAAAGATTGATCATCTTGATAAAACACTTCAACCTGATGAAAGTTTTTCTTTTGGCTCACACCTTCTTTTAGCTCTTTCAACACCTGGTCATACTCTAGGCGCATTATCTTACTATTTTCCTGAAAATAATTTACTCTTTGCTGGAGATACACTTTTTTCATTGGGCTGTGGACGTCTTTTCGAAGGAACACCAGCACAAATGCTGAATTCTTTAAAAAAACTTCGTAAACTTCCTGATGAAACACTTCTTTATTGTGGACATGAATATACAAAAAATAACGCTCTTTTCGCACTAACAATTGACCCACATAATAAAAAACTCCACCAAAGAATAGAGGAAGTTTTTTTGCTACGTGCAAAAAACGCTATGACTTTACCAGTAACCTTAGGGCAAGAAAAAGCCACCAATCCCTTTCTTCGCTGGGATGATAGTGTATTGCGAAGAAACCTTGTAATGGAAGAAGAAACAGATGAAGAAGTTTTTGCTGAAATTCGAAGAAGAAAGGATAATTTTTAACCATGCTTAAGTTCGTATTACGTTTGTTCCTCCTTTTTCTTTTCGTGATACATATTCAACTAACAAGGGCAGAGGAAAAGGAAACAGATAATTCTTCTCTTATATCATCTCTCATTGCAAATTATCCCTTAACAGAAGATTTTCTTTTAAAGCTGGAAAAAATTGAAAAAGAATGTAAAAACTTACTTCCAGAAACAAAAAATAATCTTATAACTTATGATTCTAGTATCCACTCTAGTATTGAAAATTACACTACCTATATTTCTAGTAAACCAAAACTTGTAAATATTTTAAAAGAAAATAATATAACATCGAAAGATTTTGCTTCAGGAACCTTAGCTCTTAAAGAAATATCAACGCTTCTCATATTTGTACCTGAAAAGGAATATTCTACTGAGAAAAATACTATATTTCTAAACAATCTTGAATTTGTTAAAAAACATTTTTTTAAAGCGACAATTCTTTTAGATAGCTGTGAAAAACTCATTTTGAGCAACTAATCAGCTATGACACATTAAAAATATCATCCCATTAATCTAATAAAAAAGTCCGTGCATTAAAAATCACCGTGTTTTTATCATTCCTAATAATTGTGTTTATTTCGACTATATTTAACAAATGTTTTTATAAAAATAAAGAATAACAGACGAAAAAATATTTATTGAAATTCAAAAAAGAAAGGATAATTTTTAGTCATGTTTAAACTTCTTTTGTGCTTTTTCTTCATTTTTCCTTTTGTAGCATACGCTCAAGAAAAAAAACAAGAAATAGATGATCCTTCTTTTATACCGCCTTTCATTGCAAATTATTCCTTAACAGAAGATCTTCTTTTAAAGCTGGAAAAAATCAAAATAGAATGTAAAAATTTATCTTCAGAACCAGAACAAACAAATACAAAAAGTGATCTCAGTACTTATAATGATAATATTGAAAAATACGCTGCCTATATTTCTAATAATCCAAAACTTGTGAATATTTTAAAAGAAAATAATATAACACCGAAAGAGTTTGTTATTGCTCACCTAGCACTTCAAGCGACATTGTATGTACTTACTGATGAAGAAAATTCTACTTATGAAAAAAACTTTTTACCTTCAAGCAATATAGAATTTGCTAAAGAGCATATGTATAGAATAATAAAAATTTTAAAAGATAACTGTTAAAAAAATCTTTTTAGAACAATTGATTAACTTTGTAAACGCCGACAAATTTCATCTAATTGTTCTAATGAAGAGTAATGTATTTTTAAATCTCCACCTTTTTTACCATGTCGAATAATAACTTTCATTCCTATCACATCTGCAAGTAATTTTTCTAAAGATTTTGTTTCAGCATCTTTCTCCAAATTGGTACGCTTTTTAGTTTTAGGATTAGCTTGCTCATATGCAAGTATTTCTGTTTGACGTACTGAAAGCCCTTCACGAATAATTTTCTCAGCTAAATTTTGTGGATCATCAACGGTTATAAGACAACGTGCATGACCTGCAGAAAGTTGTCCATCAGTTAAGAATTGTTGTACTTTTTCTGGAAGTTTTAACAAACGAAGCGTATTTGCAACATGACTACGACTTTTTCCTATAACTTGCGCTAAATCTACTTGCGTATAATCATGTTCATTTAGAAGCATCTCATATCCCTTTGCTTCTTCGATAGGATTAAGATCTGCACGTTGAACATTTTCAATAATTGCCAATTCCAAAGCCGTTTTATCGTCCACATCACGAATAATAACGGGTAATTGACTTAAATTTGCACGTTGTGCTGCACGCCAGCGCCGTTCACCCGCAATCAATTCAAACTGATGAGGATGATCTCTTAAAGGCCTCACAATAACCGGTTGAACCACACCGTGTTGACGAATTGATTGTGTCAAATTATCAAGCTCTGTTTCAGTAAAATGACGCCGAGGATTGTGAGGATTACATGAAATAGATTCAATAGAAATAAATCGCTCAGAAAGACTACCGGATTCATTTAATTTATCAAAGCTTGATGAACGTGCAATATTGTTGTTTAAATTGATATCTCCAATCAATGCCGCTAATCCACGTCCTAGTCTTTTTTTTGATAGATCATCGTTCATAATTTTGCTCTTTGAGTTTTCTTACAAAAAATTTTACATTTTTAAGCAGCAGCACGTGCTTGTTTTTCACGTTGAATCATTTCTGATGCTAGACGCAAATAAGCTTGGCTCCCAGCACATTTAAGATCATAAAGCAATACAGGTTTGCCAAAAGAAGGCGCTTCTGATACTCTTACATTTCGTGGAATAACAGTACGATAAACTTTATCTCCCATAAAAGAGCGTACATCTTCAACAACTTGATTTGAAAGGTTATTACGTCCATCATACATTGTTAAAACAATACCTTGGATCTCTAAAGATGGATTAAGTACGGATCGCACTTGTTTTACTGTTTCAAGTAATTGACTTAAACCTTCAAGTGCTAAAAATTCACACTGCATAGGCACTAAAACAGAATCCGCAGCCCCCATAGCATTAAGTGTTAAAAGATTAAGGGAGGGAGGACAATCAATTAAAATATAATTGAATTTTTTTTCCATTTCCGGATCATCATAGAGAGCTTTACGTAAACGTTGTATGCGATCTTTTGATGAAGAAATTTCCATTTCCACACCTAAGAGATCAAGTGTAGAAGGAACTATATAAAGATTGGGTACGGCTGTTTTTAAAGCCGCCTGTGTAATTGAAACGCCCGAAACCAAAACATCATAAGAAGATAAAGGACGGCTATTACGATCAATCCCTAAACCTGTACTAGCATTACCTTGTGGATCAACATCCATAATAAGGACATTTTCACCAATAGCCGCTAAAGCTGTAGCAAGATTAATTGCTGTGGTTGTTTTTCCGACTCCACCCTTTTGGTTTGCAATAGCGATAATTCGTGTTTCGCTCATTTTGCTCTACCCTCTATATGATCGAATATGAGAAATTTCCAAAATAACAGAATTTTCATCAACTTTACTTTTATGTTTTAACAGATCAAAGTGCCAATTGGCAGAGGCATTTTTTATTTCTGTAGCGTAATCCCGACCTTTTTGCAAAAGAGCTATTGTTTTTTCTGTTAATAAAGGAAAAATGAGTTGTAAAAGAGTATCAAGCGGCGCTAATCCCCGTGCTGTTATAATATCAGATATGGGAATTTTTTGATATATATCTTCAATTCTAGCGTGATAAACCGTTGCTGGAAGATTAAGTTGAGCAATAACTGTTCGCAAAAAAGCAACTTTTTTCCCATTACTTTCAACAAGATTAATATGTCCTGCTTTTTTTTCTTTCAAAAAGATAGCAATCACAATTGCAGGAAAACCTCCTCCTGATCCTAAATCACACCAATGTAAAGAATGAGCATACAAAGGAAAAATTTGTGCTGAATCTAGAATATGTCGTGTCCATAGATCTGGTATAGTTGTAGCAGATATCAAATTAATATGTGCATTCCACTGAAGTATTAAAGACTCAAACTGAATTAAATTTTCCATCGTTTCACGTGAAACAGAAGGAACAATATTTAATAATTGTTGATATTTTTTTTCTGTAGAAAAATTCATTAAGCTGTTTTAGCCTTTTCACGTCGTTGACGTTGAATATGTGTAATAATAAGCGATAACGCGGCGGGTGTCATGCCATCAATTTTTTGTGCATCAGCAATTGAACGCGGCGACACTTCTTGAATTTTTGATTTAAGTTCATTTGAAAGACCTGAAATTGCCTGAACATCGAGAGAAGAAGGAATTTCTAAACGCTCATCTCTCTGAAGAGAGGCAATATCTTGTGCTTGTTTATCTAAATAAACCGCATATTGTGCTTCAATTTCTAAAGATTCTGCTGTTTTAGAATCAATTGTTTTTAATTGTGGCCAAAAATCTGAAAGACGCTCTAAGGTCATATGAGGATAAGCAAGAAAATCATAAGCCGAACGCCGAATTCCATCATGATTAACATGTAATCCATGAGCAGAAGCTTCATTGGGTGTTAAAAAAAGATTTTGACATATTGATCGTGCTTGATCAAGCCGTTGTTGTTTTTTCTGATAACATTCCCAACGTATTTTACTTACAATACCCCATTTTTGTGCCAAAGGTGTTAAACGCGTATCAGCATTATCAGATCGTAAAGATAAACGAAATTCAGCACGTGATGTAAACATCCTATAAGGTTCACAAACACCACGTGAAACCAAATCATCAATCATAACACCAATATAAGCAGTAGAACGACTTATAAGTATTTCATCTAATTTACCTACTTTACGTGCAGCATTTAATCCAGCTAAAAGTCCCTGTGCTGCTGCTTCCTCATATCCTGTTGTACCATTAATTTGGCCTGCTAAAAATAAACCTAGTAAAGAGCGTAATTCTAAGCTTCTCGTTAATTGTTGTGGATTAACAAAATCATATTCAATAGCATAACCAGGTTGCAAAACTATAGCATTTTCCAATCCTTCAATGGTTTTCAATAGAGAAATTTGTACATTTTCAGGAAGAGAAGTAGAAAGACCATTTGGATAAACAGTATCATCATTTAATCCTTCTGGTTCCAGAAAGATCTGATGCCCATCACGTTCTCCAAATTTCACAATTTTATCTTCAACAGAAGGACAATAACGTGGTCCTAACCCTTCAATATTTCCAGAATATAAAGCAGAGCGATAAATATTCTCGCGAATAATTTGATGTGTTTTCTCATTTGTACGTGTTATTGCACATTCAATTTGTGGTTGTTCAATTTTCTCTGTTAAAAGAGAAAAGGGTATGGGATTTTCATCTGCTTGTTGTTTTTGGAGAGCTTCCCAAGCAATTGTTTTTTTACTCAAACGAGCAGGGGTTCCTGTTTTTAATCGTCCAAGTTTTATATGATATTTTTTCAAATGTTCAGCAAGTTTTACACTTGACTGATCTCCCATACGACCAGCAGCCCATGTTTTATTACCAATATGAATAAAGCCATTTAAAAACGTACCTGTTGTTAAAACAACAGCACCAGAAAAAATTGTTCCTTGTTTTTTTAAAATAACACCTGATACACAATTATCTTTAACAACCAGATCAATAACTTCATCCTCAATAAGAGTAAGATTTTCTTGTTCTTTTAATAATTTTTGAATTGCTTTTTTATAAAGTTGTCTATCTGCCTGTGTCCGTGGTCCTCTTACTGCCGGTCCTTTACGTCTATTAAGTAGTCTAAACTGAATTCCAGCAGCATCTGCTGCTCTTCCCATAAGACCATCTAACGCATCTATTTCACGAACTAGATGCCCTTTTCCAAGTCCACCAATAGCAGGATTACACGACATTGTTCCCAGTGCTGATATTTTATGTGTAACAAGCGCTGTTTTGGCTCCTACACGTGCTGAAGCTGAAGCCGCTTCACAGCCAGCATGACCACCACCAACAATAACAACATCATATGATTGCATTTAATTCATTCCGTAGAAAATATTCTAAGGTTTCACGTGAAACAGTATATAAATTACATAATCTTTATAATCTGTCTATGAAATAATCAATGTTTCACGTGAATCATTATTTACCAACACAAAATTCTGAAAAAATAATATCAAGCAAATCTTCAACATCAATATCTCCTGTAATTTTCCCAAGAAAATCACTTGCACAACGGAGATGTTCTGCACGTAAACTGAGATCAAGAGAATGATAATTAAGAGAAAATTCAATCTCTTTAACAGCCTGCTTTAATAATTGAAGTTGCCTTTTACGTGCTGGAACAATATTTCCAATTTCAGAAGCACGATGATGACAAAATAATTCAAGTTCTTTTATAAAATAATCAAAATTTAAACCAGTTAATGCGGAAAATTGTATAGACCAACGCTGATCATTTTTTTCATAAAGATCAAGTTTATTGCCAACACACCATATTTCAGCCGATGTTTCTGGTAAATCAACTTGCTTAGGATTTCCTATATCATAAACCAAAATAACCAAATCAGCTTCCCTAACATGCTGTTTAGCAATTTCTATTCCCATCTGTTCTATTTTATTTTCTGTTTTTCTAAAACCAGCAGTATCGGTTAAAAAAATAGGTAAACCACCAAGAATAATTCTCATTTCTAAAGCATCACGGGTTGTTCCTGCTTCTTCCGTTACAATAGCAACAGATCTTCCTGAAAGACGATTCATAATGCTTGATTTTCCAGAATTTGGAGCACCAGCAATAACAATTTTTAATCCATCACGTAAAATACTCGCACGTTCTCCTTCAGTAATATATTCCCGAATAGAAGTACAAAGATCCTCAACATCTTTCCAAACTTTATCAGATATTGCGTTGGGAATATCTGCTTCATCAACAAAATCAAGTTCTGCCTCAATAAAAGCACGCGCCTTCATAAGCTTATGACGCCAATCACGATAAAGCGTCGTTAAATGTCCACTTGTACCCATAACAGCTAAACGCCGTTGGCTTTCCGTTTCTGCTTCTATTAAATCAGCAAGACCTTCTGCTTGAACAAGATCTAATTTTCCTTCCATAAAAGCACGACGTGAAAATTCACCTGCTTCTGCAATACGGCATCCAGAAAATGTCGACAATTCATCGAGAAAACGATTAACGACTGCTTTTCCTCCATGTAAATGGAATTCTGCACAATCTTCCCCCGTAAAACTATGAGGAGCAGGAAAAAAAACAGTTAAACCAGAATCTAAAAAACTACCATCACGAGCAGTAAGATTTCCATAATGCATAAAACGTGCTTTAGGTAAACGACCACAAAGCGTTTTAACTATATCCACAACATGAGGACCAGAAAGCCGAATGACTGCAACCCCTGAAGGTAACAATCCACTCGAAACAGCAAAGATTGTATCCACAGGTTTTATCCTAATAAAAACTTTAATGACTTTACGTATTCATTGAATCAAAAAATTCACTATTATTTTTTGTTTGCTTTAATTTATCAATCAAAAATTCAATTGCATCTGTTACATTCATAGATGCTAAAATACGACGAAGAACAAAAATTTTGTGTAAATCTTGTCGTTCTACCAGCAGTTCTTCCTTACGCGTTCCTGACTTTAAAATATCCATAGCAGGGAAAATACGTTTATCAGCAACTTTTCGATCAAGAACAATTTCCGAATTACCTGTTCCTTTAAATTCTTCAAAAATAACCTCATCCATACGACTTCCTGTATCAATCAAAGCCGTTGCAATAATGGTTAAAGATCCGCCTTCTTCAATATTACGTGCTGCACCAAAAAAACGCTTTGGACGCTGGAGGGCATTTGCATCCACACCACCTGTTAAAACTTTACCTGAAGAAGGAACAACTGTATTATATGCACGCCCAAGACGTGTAATAGAATCGAGAAGAATAACAACATCACGCCCATATTCAACGAGACGTTTGGCTTTTTCAATGACCATTTCTGCCACTTGTACGTGACGTATTGCAGGTTCATCAAAAGTAGAAGAAACCACTTCTCCTTTTACTGAACGCTGCATATCAGTAACTTCTTCTGGTCGTTCATCAATTAAAAGAACAATGAGATAACATTCAGGATGATTAGTGGTAATAGAATGAGCAATATTTTGAAGTAAAACTGTTTTTCCCGTCCGAGGAGGAGCTACAATTAACCCTCTTTGTCCTTTTCCCAATGGAGATATCAAATCAATCACGCGTGATGACATATCTTTCTCTGTAGGATCTTGTATTTCCATTTGGAAACGTTCATTTGAATAAAGAGGAGTAAGATTATCAAAGTGGATTTTATAACGAATCTTTTCAGGTTTTTCGAAATTAATTGTATTAATTTTAAGGAGAGCAAAATAACGTTCTCCCTCTTTTGGACTGCGTATGGGGCCTTCAATTGTATCGCCTGTTTTTAAAGAAAACGACTGTATTTGTGCAGGTGAAAGATAAATATCATCAGGACCAGGAAGATAATTAGCATCAGCAGATCTCAAAAATCCAAATCCGTCTTGTAAAACTTCAACAACACCTTCTCCTATAATTTCAACGTCTTGTAGAGCAAGTTTTTTCAAGATAGCAAACATTAATTCTTGTTTGCGCATAAGGGAGGCATTTTCAACTTCTAATGTTTCAGCAAAAGAAACAAGCTCAACGGGATTTTTGCTTTTAAGTTCTTGTAGTTTCATTTTTTGCATGAAATATGCTCTTTGTGATTAAGGAGAAGATTGTTCTAAATAATTTATGGAAATTTATGAGTGAAATATTACTAAGAAAAAATATTCTACACTCAATTTTTTTAATCTGCAAGTACCATTTATATGAAATTTGTTCCTGTAATATTAAGTAATTATATGAAAAACTTGAAAAAATATAAAATTCAAATAGTATTTAATTATTTTAATAACAAAAATGTGAGTTAGGATTATAACATTAATGAAATGCTATTCAAAAGTATTTTTTACAGAAATTTATATTAATAAATTTATATTAAAGAAAGGATTATTCTTATTTATAACTGTGTTTAGTGTGGATTATTATTTATCCTCAATTTTATCCACAAAAGGAACTGAAAAAAGAATAAAAATATCACTATATTAAAGATATTATCCCCTCTTTTTTTATAAGAGGGATTAAATTATCACAAGCATTTAATTTGTGCATAAAAAAGGAGAATTTTTCATAAATTTTAGTTTTATAAAAAACGACGAGGATATATACACATGTCTTAACAAGGAGTTAAAATTTTTGTGACAAAAGAAAAAAAATTCTTTCATTTACACATGCTTTCTGATGCAACAGGAGAAACATTAATTTCTGTTGGAAGAGCTGTAGCATCGCAATATGCAATGATTCAGGCAACAGAGCATATCTATCCTATGATTCGTAATAGAAT
This sequence comes from Bartonella sp. AP150HLJHH, assembly GCF_042196385.1. NCBI lineage: Bacteria > Pseudomonadati > Pseudomonadota > Alphaproteobacteria > Hyphomicrobiales > Bartonellaceae > Bartonella > Bartonella sp. AP150HLJHH. The sequence continues at coordinate 116,178 of NZ_JBHIQC010000001.1, forward strand.
ACAGTTACAGAAAGCTCTTGATGAAATACAACAAGAGCCAGGTATTGTTCTTTACACAATGATTGATGAAGAATTTAAACTTCTCCTTCAAAAAAGGTGTAAAAAAATAAAAGTTCCCTGTATTGATATATTGCATCCTGTTTTAAATGCTTTTCAGTCTTACCTTGGAATGCCAACACATTTACGTGCGAGCGCACAACATGATCTTAATGCAGATTATTTTCGCCGTATTGAGGCACTGGATTTTACAATAGAGCATGATGATGGACAGTCTTCCAGTAGCTTATCCGAAGCAGATGTGATCCTTGTGGGAATTTCAAGAACCTCTAAAACGCCAACAAGTATCTATTTAGCAAATCGCGGAATAAAGACGGCTAATATTCCTCTTATTCCTAATATTGATTTGCCAGAATCCCTTTTAGAGGCAAAAAATTCTTTAATTATTGGTTTAATTGCTTCAGCTGAAAGAATCTCACATATTCGTCAAAATAGAGATTTAGGAGAAGGTTTTGCTCTTGATAATTATACTAATCGTATCAACATAGCTGAAGAATTAATCCATGCAAAACGCATTTGCGAACGTTTTGGTTGGCCTATTATTGATGTCACAAGACGTTCTATTGAAGAAACTGCTGCTGCAATATTTGAACTGTTATCACGATTTCGTGAAGGAAATGAGAGAAAATTCTCATGAACGCAGATACTTTAATATTAGCATCTCTTAGTTTTTATCGTGCAAAATTATTAAAAAAAGCAGGCTTAAATTTTTCCATTGAAAGAGCTTCTTTTGATGAAAGAGAAGTAGAAAAAAAAGCAAAAGAAAAAACACCTAAAGAACTCAGCTGTTTTCTTGCGAGCGCAAAAGCAAAAAATGTTTCAGATCGTTTTCCTGATGCTTTCGTTATTGGTTGTGATCAAGTTCTTGATTTTGAAGGTCAAGTTTTTCACAAAGCAACAAATATTAAAGAAGCACATCAACGTTTATGTGAATTATCAGGAAAAACCCATTCTCTTCATAGTGCGGTAGCTTTATTTAAAAATGGTCAAAAAATTTGGGTTGAAGCTTTTAGTGCACATATGTCCGTCCGTTTACTCTCATCAGAATTTATTGAACGTTATTTAGCACGCGTAGGAAAAGATGTTTTAAACAGCGTGGGAGTATATAAAATTGAAGGAGAAGGAATTCATCTCTTTGAAAAAATTGAAGGAGATTTTTTTACCATTGTTGGTTTACCTTTGCTGCCTCTACTCATAAAACTGCGCCACTTAGGAATTATTGATGGTTGACTTAACAATAAAAAAAACAAATTATCCGCGTGCTTTTGTTGTTGGTTCTCCAATTCATCATTCAAAATCGCCAAGAATTCACAATTTTTGGCTTAAACAATATGGTTTACAAGGAGAATATCTTGCACAAGAAGTAACATCTGAAGAGTTCAGTCATTTTATTGCGTCTTTACAAAAAATAGGCTTTTGTGGAGGAAATGTTACTTTGCCTTATAAACAGGAAGCTTTTCGTTTAGCAGATTATAAAGATGAGAGAGCAACAATGATTGGTGCTGTTAATACACTTTGGTATGAAGGAGATAAGCTTTGTGCCACGAATAGTGATGCCTATGGTTTTAGCGCTAATCTTGATGATTTTGTATCTGATTGGGGAGGGGAAACAGCTCTTGTTTTTGGAGCAGGTGGTGCCGCACGCGCTATCATATATGCCTTAAAAAGACGCGGATTTGAACAGATTTATTTAATTAACCGTACAAAACAACGTGCTGATAATTTAGCTCAGCATTTTGGAAAAATCATTAAAGTTTACGATTGGCATAAAATCCATGAAATACTTCATCAAGCTGATTTGATTGTTAATACAACCTCTATTGGCATAAAAAGTCCAGAAGAAAAAAGTGATTCTTTTTTTTGCGATTTTCATAAAGCAAAAAAAACGGCATTAGTAACAGATATTATTTATACACCATTGATAACTCCTTTTTTACAACAGGCAAAGGCTTGTGATCTCAAGACGGTTGATGGACTTGGGATGCTTCTACATCAGGCTGTTATAGGGTTTGAACAGTGGTTCGGAATAAGACCACAGGTAACAAAAGCGTTACGGACAGCTATTTTAGAGGATATGAGTGAAAAAAGAGAATGAAGATCATAGGATTAACGGGATCAATTGCTATGGGAAAATCAACAGTTGCTGATTTTTTCAAGCAAGCGGGTATTTCTGTTTTTAGTGCTGATGAAGCAGTACAACAGCTTTATAAAAGTGAGCCAGCTTTGTCATTCATAGAGCGTATTTTTCCTGGTGTGGTTGAAAACGGAGAAGTTAACCGTTTGAAACTTTCTGAAATTTTGATTGATGATAAGGAAAAATTACAAACATTAGAAAAAATAATTCATCCTTTGGTGCAAGAAAAAGAAAGGGAATTTATTGATATAGCGCGTGAACAAGGGAAAAAATTAGTTATTCTTGATATTCCACTTCTGTTTGAAAAAAATGGTGAAAGTCGTGTGGATAGCGTTATTGTTGTTTCTGCTCCACCAGAAATACAAAAAGAACGTGTAATGATTCGCCAAGGTATGAATGAGAAAAAATTTGCCTTTATCAACGCTCAACAAATGCCAGATGAAAAAAAACGAGAACGCGCTGATTTTATTATTGATACAGGGAAAGATTTAGAGAATACACGTCAACAGGTTTTTGATGTGATAAAAAAATTGCTAAAGAATTAAAATTATGCGTGAAATTATTTTTGATACAGAAACAACAGGTTTAGATAAAGAGAAAGATCGCATAATCGAAATTGGTTGTGTAGAAATGGTTGATCGTTATCTCACAGGACGCCAATTTCATGTTTATTTAAACCCTGAAGGCGTTATTATTCCTGATGAAGTTGTAGCAATTCACGGATTAACCAATGAACGCTTGAAAAACGAGAAAAGTTTTAGTGATATTGTTGATGAATTTTTGGAATTTATCAAAGACGCGACAATGATTGCGCATAATGCGAGTTTTGATATTGGTTTTATTAATGCAGAATTAAAACGCGTCAACAAACCGCTTATCAGTGTTGATAATATTCTTGATACATTGGCTATGGCGCGGCGTAAATTTCCTATGGGCCCTAATTCTCTTGATATTTTATGCAAACGTTTTGGAATTGATAACAGCCATCGTGTTCTTCATGGTGCTTTGCTTGATGCAGAGATTCTAGCCGATGTTTATATTGAGCTCATCGGTGGAAAGCAAGGTGTATTGGGTTTTGATAACAGAAGGGGTATTGATGAACATATCCAGAACGATAAAGATACATCTTATGCCGTTAAAATTCGCCCGCAGGCTTTACCTTCAAGATTGAGTATGCAAGAAAAAAAGTTACACGCTGATTTTATCTACAAAATGGGTGAAAAAGCTCTGTGGAATAACTTCAAAATTCATGAATAACATCATCTTTTATCTAAAAGAGTCACGATTGAAATTAAAGAATATCGATGTCAAAAAAAACGGTCGTTGTGGGGAGGGGAACACCACAACGACCCTGTCGCTACATCGTACCTCAGCTATCATAGGAGGAGCAAAATGAAAGCTATTAATCCTGTAACAGCAAAGAAAAGCTCTAGGTACTTAATATAAAGTGCAACGACTTCACGTCTTATGAAGAGAAAAAATGGCTTTTTAGAGGCAAAGTGAAAAAATATATAAGGGTAATTTGTTTTTTTAGCTGAAATGGAGAAAAAATTGTCATGAAAGCAACAGATCATCTTTTTTTGGTTGACGGATCAGGCTATATTTTTCGTGCTTATTATGCTTTGCCGCCTTTAAAACGTAAAAAGGATGGACTTCCTGTAGGAGCAGTAGCTGGTTTTTGCAATATGTTATGGAAATTACTTTGTGATGCTCGTAATACAGCTACGGGTGTTGTTCCAACACATTTTGCTGTTATTTTTGATTATTCATCTGATACTTTTCGGAAACAAATTTATTCTGAATATAAAGCGAATCGCGTTGAACCTCCTGAAGATCTAATTCCTCAATTCGCGCTAATACGCCAAGCAACGAAGGCTTTTAATTTGCCTTGTATTGAAAAGGAAGGCTTTGAAGCGGATGATTTAATTGCTACCTATGCAAAGTTGGCAACAAAGGTTGGGGCAAAAACAACCATTATTTCTTCCGATAAGGATCTTATGCAACTCGTAAATACGCATGTATCTTTGTATGATGGAATGAAAGATAAGCATATAGGTATCTCAGAAGTTATAGAAAAATGGGGTGTTGCGCCTGAAAAAATGATTGATTTACAAGCATTAATTGGAGATTCAACGGATAATGTACCGGGTATTCCAGGCATTGGTCCAAAAACTGCAGCTCAGTTGTTAAATGAATTTGGTTCTCTTGATCTTCTATTGCAAAACGTAACAGAAATTAAACAAACAAAACGACGTGAAAACATTCAAGCTTATAGAGAACAAGTTAAAATATCTCGTGAACTTGTCAGGCTTAAAACAGATGTTCCTATAGATAATGATTTAGATGATTTTATTTTGGAGCCACAAGATGGTCCACGTTTAATTGCTTTTTTGAAAGCGATGGAGTTTTCAACATTAACGCGTCGCGTGGCAGAGGCAACAACATGCGATGCAGCTGTTATTGACGCACTTGATATAAATGTTGAATGGGAAAAACTAAGCCCCAGGAATGATTCTGATATCAGGCATGATTCTGATATCAAGAATACTGAGCGCGCATCCCTTCATAATTTTTCTGAAAATTCTCCACAAGTTTTTGCACAAGAACGTAAAGATCAAGCGCTGACTCAAAAAATTACAAGAGATGCTTATACAACAATTCTTGATGAGGAAATTTTAAAAGACTGGTTATCACAAGCACAAGAGCAGGGTTTTTTCGCTTTTGATACTAAAACAACATCTCTTGATCCGATGCAAGCAAAGCTTGTTGGTTTTTCACTCGCATTACAGCCGGAAAAAGCAGCTTATATACCTCTTGAACATTTTGATGAAGGAGAAGAGGACCTTTTGAGGGGCGGGCGCATTGCTTCACAGATTGGGGCTCGAAAAGCTTTAGCACTTTTAAAACCGATATTAGAAGATTCAGCGGTGTTAAAAATTGGTCATAATATAAAATATGATTGGTTGGTGATGAAGCAATACGACATTATGATAAGCTCTTTTGACGACACCATGCTTTTATCATATGCTTTTGATGCTGGAATGTTAACCCATAATATGGATGATTTGTCTGAACGTTGGCTTGAGCATAAACCAATTGCCTATAAAGATTTAACGCATAACGGGAAAAAAATTACTTCTTTTGCACAAGTAGATTTAAAACAAGCAACCCTTTATGCGGCGGAAGATGCTGATATAAAGCTACGTCTTTGGCAAGTATTGAAACCGCAACTTGTTGCTCGTGGAATGACAAAAATTTATGAGCGTCTTGATAGACCTCTTGTAGAAGTTCTTGCAATAATGGAAGAACGGGGGATTCTTATTGATCGGCAGATTTTATTGCGTCTTTCAGGAGAGTTGGCACAAGCTGCTTTGATTCTAGAAGAGGAAATTTACAAACAAGCTGATGAAAAGTTTAATCTTGCTTCGCCAAAGCAATTAGGGGATATCCTTTTTGGCAAAATGGGATTGCCTGGAGGCGCTAAAACAAAGGGTGGACAATGGTCAACTTCTGCACAGACCTTAGAAGAGTTGGCTGCTGAAGGTCATATTTTACCGCGTAAAATTATTGAGTGGCGTCAACTTTCAAAGCTAAAATCTACCTATACAGATGCCTTGCCTTCTTATATTTTTTCAAAAACAGGGCGAGTTCACACGAATTATTCTTTGGCAATAACATCAACAGGTCGGTTATCATCATCAGAGCCAAATTTGCAAAATATTCCAGTGCGAACTGCTGAAGGACGTAAAATTCGAACAGCTTTTATTGCTCCCAAAGGACATGTGTTACTTTCTGCTGATTATAGTCAGATTGAGTTGCGCATTCTTGCACATATTGCGGATATAAAAGCATTAAAAGAAGCTTTTGCTAAAGGGCATGATATTCACGCTATAACGGCATCACAAATGTTTGGTGTTGCGATAGAAGGAATGCATTCAGATATACGACGGCGTGCAAAAGCGATTAATTTTGGTATTATTTATGGTATTTCAGCTTTTGGATTAGCCAATCAATTGGGAATTTCACGCCAAGAAGCGGGTCGTTATATTCAACTGTATTTTGAAAGATTTCCAGGAATTAAAGATTATATGGAGAAGACCAAAATCTTTGCACGTGAAAATGGTTATGTAGAAACAATTTTTGGACGTCGTATCCATTATCCAGAAATAAAAGCAAAGAATGTAAAAATTCGTTCTCTTAATGAGCGGGCAGCTATCAATGCTCCAATTCAAGGTTCTGCGGCCGATATTATTCGCCGCGCTATGATACATATGGAAGATGCTTTAAAAGCAGAAAAACTATCAGCAAAAATGTTGCTGCAAGTTCATGATGAACTGATTTTTGAAGTACCAGAAGAAGAAAGTAAAAAAACCATGACTGTTGTTAAAAATGTTATGGAAAATGCTACAATACCGGTTCTATCTTTATCTGTACCGCTTGAAGTAAAAGTTATGACGGCTCAAAATTGGGATGAGGCACATTAATTTTTTTATTTATTTTTAAGAATATTGATTGCGTTGGAAAGATTAAGATAGGCTTTGATAGGCAAATGATCTGAAGCAATGCGTGCAAGTGGTGAATAATGATTTTCAATACTTGTTACCAATTGGTGGGGAAAAGAAAAAACTCTATCAAGGGCTAACAAAGGAAAACGAGAGGGAAAGCTTGGTACAACTTCAAAAGTGCTATCAAAATAGGGAGAAAAATGATTTAAAGATGAGCCTTTTCCCATTCGCCATTCATTAAAATCTCCTATGAGGAGTGTAGGCATAAGGGGGCGTTTTTGGAAAATTTCAAGGAGCATTTTTGTTTGTTGTTTACGAGAGTAACGTAATAAGCCAAAATGAGCCGCAATAATACGAATAGGGCCTGCTGCCATTTCCAACTCTACAATTACAGCCCCACGTGGTTCAATACTAGGAAGAGTGACTTGTAAAGTATCACGTACATATCCCTTTCGCAAAAAAAGAGCATTCCCATGCCAACCATGGCCATGAGGTGACATAGTATTAAGAGGTACAGGAATCAAACCGGTTTCAGCTTTTAATAGCTGAAGATTAATCAAACCGATGCGTTCCCCAAAACGTTTATCTGCTTCTTGAAGAGCAAGGATATCAACTTGTAATTCAGTAATAACACGGACAATTCTTGTAGGATTAAAAACTTTATCAACACCTACACATTTATGCACATTATAGGAAGCAACGGTCAGATCATAATTACTATTTTGATTGACGATGTTTGATTGATGATGAGAGCGGCTGTGAATTGTATTTAAAAAGGAGTTATGGAGTTTTTGTTGGATAAAACCGGTAAACCAAGGGAATTTTTGCTTATAAGGGATTTTTGTCATTTTGCGAAAAGAATAGTTTCTAAGAAGCAGAGGGTAAAGATTTACACTAAAAACAAAAGAACCTTGTTTCTTTTAGAAACAAGGTTCTTTAATTAAGTAATGATTTTTGCAATCAATCACGGTTTGAGCCAAGAAACTGTAGCAAGAAGACAAACATATTGATGAAATCAAGATAAAGATTCAGCGCGCCCATAATAACTTTACGTCCTCTGGTATCGCTTTCATCTCCTTCATAATACATCAACTTAATGCTCTGGGTATCGTAGGCTGTTAAACCAGCAAAGATAAAAACACCAATCACAGAGATAGCAAACTGCAAAGCGCTTGATCCAAGAAAAATGTTCACAATCATGGAAAGCAACAAGCCGATCAATCCAATGAATAAGAATGAACCGATTGCTGTGAGATCACGCTTTGTTGTGTATCCATAAAGTGAAAGAGCTCCAAAAGTTGCGGCGGAAATGACAAAGGTTTGCACAACACTTTCTGTCGTATAGCGCAAAACGATTGAAGACAGTGAAAGACCAACCAGAGCAGCATAACCAAAAAAGAGACTACGAGCAGCATTTGTGCTCAATGTATTAATTTTAAAACTGAGAAATAAGACTGCTATGAGTGGTGCAAACATAACAATATAAGAGAATGGCGATGTATAAAATGTTACTCCAAATGGTGTTAGATAAACACTGCTATTGATTTGAGCTGCTGCTTGGCTCATATCTGTTGTCGTTGCTAATGATACAATTGCATAAGCGGCAGCAGCTGTAATAAGCAAACCAATGGCCATTGCATTGTAGACACCCAACATATAGTCGCGTAATCCCTGATCAATTGATGCATCGGCATGAGAAGCAGGTGCCGAACGTAAATCTTTAAAATTAGCCATAATATAAAATCCTTTAGCATATGTTCTGTCAGATATAGGGCTTTAAAGGTGTCTCTGTCATTACACAGATAAGCTTGGTATAAGCCTTAATTGGGCAAATACAAAAACCCTTAAGAATCACTGACAGAATTCCAGCATATATGCTCTTATTATGGAGATTTATTTAAAAATTACAAGAGATTTATATGAAGAAGGAACCTTACAAATTGGTAAGGAAATAGTTCATTTTAATAAAAAATATTTCCATTTTTTGCCATATTTTTGCAAGATAAAAAGACTACACTTAAAAAATTTTCTATTTTCACAAAAACTATGTAATACAATCCCTTATAAAATATTCACTATTTTTGCGTTTATGAGAAGAGCGGCAAGTATCATCACACTATTTTCAACCTCTAATATTGCATCTGTTTTGCACGGTTATAAGAGCTATTGAATTGGATTTTTATATAATATATCGATGTATAATGATAAATTGTCTTTTTGAATGCTAAATGATACTCCGAATATCGCAAGATTCTCTGGTTGAAAATCTGTTCATATTAAATCAATCAAGATTATTGACTTGCTTGTGTCTTGCAAGAGACATGGTTTTAATGGATTCAACATGAACAGATTCCAAATAAAAGAGATTTAGGATAGTAAGGGCTTTTATTCAATATGAAAAACGGTAATTTATATTTATAATCAATATGTTGCTTTAACAAGACACTATTGAAAATAGTTGAAAAAATGTTTTTTATTAAACAATATATAAAATAAAAAAGGAGAGTTTTTAAACGAAGCACTTAAGAAAGGCTCTGTAAAATCGATATCTGTAAAAACTAAAAAACATACGAAAAGCAATTGTTCTAATCAAATAAACAGAACTTCAAATGCTGTGAAATGTCTCCTCAAAAATTGTGATGTAGGACACATGGATAAAAAATATTGATTCTATTTGAGTTCATTTCTTTTGCACTAACTAAGTGTAGAAATGTAAAGTTGAAAAGAAAGTAAGATCTTATAGTCCCATGAAGAGAAACTCGTGAAATGACGAGCAACAAGAATTGATTAAGAGAAATCAATGCGTAATCAGACTTGTGATGGTCAATAATCTCTGTTTTCTAAGGTACTGAACATATCAATGAGAAGATGTACTATTGGAATGACGCCTTGCTTTCATCCAAGTACGCAATTCTTCAATAAGGATGGCAATAACACCGAGAGTGATAAAACTATCTGCAAGGTTGAAAATAGCAAAATAAAAAATATCATCAATATGAAAAAGTATATAATCAGTGACATGATGAAAGCGAATACGATCAATGAGATTGCCGATGGCTCCCCCAATAATAAGAATAAGGCCAAAGCGCATTAAAGACTTATTATATTCAGTATTTTTCCATAACCATAGAAGAAAGATAATCACAATGATCGTGATGGCGATGATTCCCCACTGAGAAAAGGAAGAAAAAAACGAAAATGCAATGCCAGAATTGCGCACATGATAAAGGGAAAGAAAAGGAATAAGCGAAATTTCTGTTCCTAAAGGCATATTGTGCATAACCCAGTATTTGACAGCTTGATCAAGTACTACTGTAAAAGCCAAGCCCAAGAGAAGAAAAGGGAGTGATTTACGAATCATGTTTTTCCTCACATGGTTCCAGTATTAAATAGGGGCGACGGATTTCATAAAGCATAACAGCTGTTGCTACAGCTAGATTAAGCGAGTCTGCTCGTCCGCTTTGTGGAATACGCGTAAGTTTATCACACCGATTTGTAAGAAGATCTGATAATCCCTGTTTTTCATTCCCCATTAAAAGGATAATAGGGCCATTTTTGAAGTCAAGTGTGCGATAATCCAGAGAACCTTTGAGGTGTGTTCCAACAATCATACCTTTAAAGTGAGAAGACCAGTTTAAAAAGCCGTTTTCATCAAAACGATAAAGTGGTACAGAAAAAATAGATCCCATGGTTGCACGGACTGTTTCAGGCGAGAAAGGGTCTGTTGTCTCGCCAATTAAAATAACACCTTTAGCACCTACAGCATCAGCGGTTCGAATAATGGTACCAAGGTTTCCAGGATCACGTACACGATCAAGCGCGATGTAAACATCTTTAATCTGCCCTTTTATCATTTCAAAAGAGTGCCATTTTTGCTTGAAAATACCAATAACTGTTTGTGGATTATCGCGTCGGGTAAGTGATTCCATAACCTTTTGTGAGGCTTTAATAACAAAACCACCGTTGGCTACAGCACGTGCGGCAGTATTTTCGATAGTAGCATTACCGATTTCACTTTTAGAAAAAATAAGCGTCTGTATTGTCCAGCCAAGATTGAGAGCATCAATGACCAATTTCAATCCTTCTGCCATGAAAAGACCTTCTCTATTACGGTTTTTCTTTTGGCTAAGTGCTTTAAGATTTTTTATGATGGGGTTGCTAAGAGAGGTAATTTCTTTCACTCTACCAGTTTTGGGTCTACACATATTCAAGCAATCCAACGGCTAAAAAGAGAAGTAGAAAGAGCACGTCCTGCAACTTCTTCACGCAAAATAAGTTCTCCTGATTCGACCGTACCACCAAGATTTACAAATGCATCACGCATTAAAGCATGAAGTGCAAAGAAGGAAGCACGAATAGAATAAGCTGTAAGGACAACAGAGAGCGGTTTATCAGAGAGAAGTTTACGACAATTTGTGATCATGGCGGGTAAATGATCAAACAGTTGCCAAATTTCACCATGGGGTCCACGCCCATAAGCAGGGGGATCAAGAAGAATCATATCATAGCTTTTCTTACGACGCAGTTCACGCTCGACAAATTTCATAGCATCATCGCAAATCCAGCGAATAGAATGATCTGGTAATCCTGCTCTTTCTTGATTAGCTTTTGCCCACGCAATGGCTTTTTTAGAAGCATCAACATGGGTAACATTCGCACCCGCTCGTGCTCCAATCAAAGAGGCAATACCTGTATAGCCAAAAAGATTCAACAATTTTATAGGGCGTTCGGCTTTAACAATTTGTTCTTCCATAGAGCGCCAATGGGCATCTTGTTCAGGAAAAACCCCCACATGACGAAAGGAAGTAAAACGGCCTAGAAAAGACAATCCATTCCAAGCAAGAGCCCATGTTTCATCAAGTGGCTTTTTAGGAAAATGCCAACGCCCAACCCCTTCTTCATCAAGGTTTCCTGTGAAAATAGCATCAACATCAGCCCATTGTTTTTGTGGTAAAGCGGGTTTCCATAGTGCTTGACCTTCTGGTCGAATAATGCGGTAAGCTCCATAACGTTCTAATTTTTGTCCATGACCAGAATCAATGAGAGCATAGTTTTCGCTTATACCCGTTTCTAAAATAAGGGGCAGCTTTTCCTGCGGATATCTATTGTTATGGGAGAATTGAAAGCATTGTGCGGGCATGTTTTGTATCACGGTATATGAGGTATAAAAATATATTATAAAGCTCTTAAATGTTTCGTAAAAGTGCAAAAAAGCTAAAGTCAATTAAAACATGTATAAAAAAGAAAAAGAGCACTTTTAACTCTGTACTGAATATAGAATACAGAGAGAAAAGATTTCATTTAAATACCATTACACCAGATTTGTGATAGATGTTTTCAATTTTTCAATCTCGGCTTTACTTTTTTTGAGAGCTTTTTTGTATTTGTGATAGGAAAACCAACTGATCAGATTTCCTAATAAAATACCAAAACCAAAGAAAATAAAGAGCCATATAAAGAGGGGAGCATGATAAGTAAAACTTTCAGGATTTGCTCGAAAAGGATCAAGGGTTAACGGAACCATTTGACGATTAGCCACGATAAAAACAATCAAAACCGCTGCGAGAATCACACCGATACTTGTTAGAAGAATACGTTTAATTATCATAAGTTTCTCACTGATTAAGACGGTCGCGTAAATCCTTGCCAGTTTTAAAAAAAGGAATCCACTTTTCTTCAACAGAAACGGCTTCACCTGTTCGTGGGTTACGTCCATTACGGGCTGAACGGCTTTTTACAGAAAAAGCTCCAAATCCACGAAGTTCAACGCGATTGCCATTTGCAAGTGCTGTTGCAATTTCCTCAAAAATAGCGTTTACAATATTCTCCACATCCCGTTGAAAAAGATGCGGGTTATGACGAGCGATAATTTGTACAAGCTCTGATTTTACCACAATAGCCTCACTTTCACACAAAAAAATTTTGTAATTGTGCACTCCATGCATATTACAATATATAAACGGATAAAAGCAAAATAAAATCAAGAAAAAACAAATTGCAAGAAACAAAATTTGAAAATACCTTCTATAAAGGGTATACAGATTAAAAATGCGGAGGATTTAAGAGATCAGGAGAGTATGTCCGTACACAATCATTATAAAGCCTTTTCAACGCAATCATCTTTTGGAGATGTTTTAAAAAAAGCATCCCGTCATTCGCGTCGCATTAGCATATTAAAAATTTTTTTACCTCTCTTAGCGTTGATTTCAGCGCTGGTTTTTTGCTGGTTTACGTTTTTCTTGGTTCCCGTTACTTCTGATTCTATGCCTTTGAATAATGGAGAAAGTGGTGTGATGAATTTGACGATGCTCAATCCAAAATTAGAAGGGTATACGCGTGCTCATGAACCTTATTGGCTTAAAGCAGAAAAGGCATTTCAAGATCATACCCACGCTGGAATGATTGGGTTGCAAAACATTACAGCTAGAGCATTTATGGGCCAACAACGACAGGTTTTTCTCGTCGCACAAGGGGGGGTTTACGATAACATTAATGGTTTTTTACAGTTGGATAAGCCATTCACGATTACGACGAATGATGGGATGATGGTACAATTTATGTCAGCTAGTATTAACTTATCCGAGGGACAGTTAAAAACAGATCAACGTGTTAATATTCAGCAAGCCGGTTTGAATCTTGCCGCAAACGCCTTACAAATTCGAGAAAAAGGAAAAAACATATATTTCCATGGTGGTGTGCATTTAGTGCTTCAAAAGCAATAACGCAATATCAATACAAATCTTTAAAGGATATTTATAAAGAGAAGTATGTGTATATACAAACAGAAGAATTGAAATAATGAAATCGTACAAAAGATGGATAGGTGTGATGTTAGCTTTTAGCATGGGAATGTTAGGAGAAGGAGCAGTTTTAGGATATGCTGAAGTGGCTCATTTTGGAATAAGTCTATCAAGCGACAAAGAACCGGTAGAACTTCATGCAGATTCTTTGGAAATACGTGATAAAGAAGGGATAGCGCTTTTTAAGGGTGATGTTTCAGTGGTACAAGGTGAACGTCTTTTAAAAACGGCAGAATTAGTTGTTTACTACGATAAAGCATATAAAGAAATTGATAAAAACAAGGAAGATACAAAGGCATCATCTGTTTCTTTATTTGGTTCGTCGAGTATACAAAAAATGGAAGCTTTAGGAAAAGTTTATATAAAAATTGCTACGCAAGTTGCTACGGGTGATAAAGGCGTTTTTGATGGAAAGTCAAAAATGATGAGTTTGACAGGGAATCATGTTGTGTTAACTGATGGTGACAATGTGGCAACGGGGTGCAAACTAACGGCAAATATGGAAAGCGGAAAGGCTTTTTTAGAAGGTTGTGAGACGCCTAAGAAAAAAGGTCGTGTTTCTATTATTTTAAAACAAAATCAAAAGAATGGCCATTAAGATTTCATGTTTGGAATCAAAAGAAAAAAACAGACCGATAGGTATAATCTTGAAAGTGAAGCTTCAAAAAATCCCTTAAAAGGGACCTTGATTGCCAGTAATTTGATTAAAGTTTATCGAGGAAGACGAACTGTTAATGGTGTTTCTTTTGGCATTCGTACGGGAGAAGCCGTTGGCATTTTAGGACCCAATGGGGCAGGTAAAACAACTTGTTTTTATATGGTGACAGGGCTTATAAAATCTGATGGAGGCTCGATTAAAATTGATGGATTTGATATTACGCATCTTCCGATGTACCGACGTGCGCGTCTAGGTATTGGATATCTTCCACAGGAAGCGTCTATTTTTCGTGGTCTTTCAGTAGAAAATAACATTAAAGCTGTTTTAGAGGTCGTTGAAAAAGATCGCCTTAAACAACGTGAAGAGTTAGATAGCCTTTTACATGAATTTAAAATTGATCATTTACGTAAAATGTCTGCACTTTCGTTATCTGGAGGTGAACGTCGGCGACTTGAAATTGCGCGCGCTTTAGCTTCTCGTCCCCATTTTATGTTACTTGATGAACCATTTGCAGGAATTGATCCTATCGCTATTTTCGATATTCAACAACTTATTCGTCATTTAACGAGGCGTGGCATTGGTGTTTTAATAACGGATCATAATGTGCGTGAGACATTAGGGCTTGTCGATCGCGCTTATATTATTCATACAGGGCGGGTGTTAGTTCACGGTTGTCCTAACGATATTATCAACAACGTTGATGTACGCAGAATTTATTTGGGAAATCAGTTTTCTCTTTGATTTTACAGCTTTCACGAGTTTCCATTTAAGTTTAACCAAACATTATTACTGAAAATTTCCTTATTTATGCCAAAACTTCTTTTATGACTATAACCTTAATGTTGTTATTGAGTGGTGAAAAAGGCTTCATCATTAGAGGTTAGTTTGTTGTTTTATAAGTTTAGCTTACTCATAATTGTATCATAGAAAAGATATCACTAGATTAACGTGATAATGAGTGATAAACGAAGCTCTCAATAAATGCGTGTGTTATTGAAAGGTAAGAGATATTTATCATATTTTTCTCTGTCGAATCAAAAAATATATCGATGATGCTGTTTTAGGTATTTTGATGGGAGCACCGGTTTATATATTGCGGTTATTCAATAGGAGTTGTCGTATTTTATTGGTTTATATCGCCTATTTGAAAACAGGAGCTTGGCTACAGATATCAGGCTAAATCTATAAATCTTTTAAAATAATCATTAAATTTCTAAAAATCTTTATATTCTTGTTATAAGTCGATGTTCAAGCTATACAGTAATTTTCAAAGTAAAGGTCCATTTTGCTCAGTATGCTTTTCATCTTAATTTAAGGGCTCATTTTTAAAGAAAGAAAAACTTTGATGGCGGATTATACATCAAACTCTTATGACAAGTTTAATAAATTTATGAATAATGGCCTTTTCTAGAGTCGTAAGGAAATTAACTTTATGAACAACTTCATTTCTTTGGTTTCTCATGCCGTTAATGATGATCCGAATACTATTTATTATTGTTTTAGAAGTGATATGAGATGTATTGAGCCATCACCTATTATAAATTGAAAAGTAAAAACACATGCGATGTTGCGAAAAGTGAAAGAACATTAAGTATCTATAGCGTTTATAGGTTTATTGATGAGCATTTTAGCGTGTAAGAGGAAAATTAAAGTATGAATTTGAGTGAGTTAATAGCACCGGAAGCGATCATTCCGGCTCTTAAGGCTAATTCGAAAAAACAGGTTCTGCAAATTTTAGCCGAAAAAGCTTCTAAGCTAACAGGTCTTAGTGAGCATGTGATTTTTGATGTTGTTTTACAACGCGAGAAGCTTGGTTCAACGGGTTTGGGTGGAGGTATTGCGATTCCTCATGGAAAATTACCTGATATTAATCGGATCATTGGTATATTTGCACGTCTTGAAAGTCCTGTTGATTTTGAAGCTCTTGACGATGAACCTATAGATCTCGTTTTTCTCCTTTTAGCACCTGAAAATGCTGGTGCAGATCACTTAAAAGCTTTATCACAGATCGCACGTGTTTTGCGTCACACTGATGTTGTACAAAAGTTGCGCAGTACGCATAATGCCAATGCGCTTTATGCTTTATTGATTCAAACTTCAGAATCAAATGCAGCTTAAAAGTTATTATGAGCGTATAAATTGCGAGGTATGCACTACAGAGCGTAGGAAATAATATAACTTGCATCTTAAGACTAATAACAAAAGGTTATGTCATGAGATTTAAGAAAATTACTTCTAATTGAACCTTCTTTTTAAAGAGCAACCAACAAAAACGAAGGGCTTTTCCTTTCTTGTTCTCGTATATTAAAGCATCTAATTATTATGTTCGTGGATTCTTTTATCCTATTATACTGTAAAAACACTATCATTTGAGATATGGTGAGATAAATTCTGTAAGTCTTCTTAATATATTAAGTGCTTTTAGAGTGCGTGGTAAATATTTTTAAACAGGACTTGTCTGTAGAGCCTTTAGTTAAGTGAATCACATGAGTGGGAAGAAAAGAGGAGATCGCTCGACAAGAATCCAAACTTTTTCAGTCCAGATTGGATTAAGAATCTTCGTCCTTTGAAAGCGGGAAAGAAATCAACAGAAAAGTTTATTTGTGCATTGAATTTTTTTGTAAGTTGAGTTTGAGTGTTTAGGGATAATATTTTAATGCTCAAGAAGAAATAAGAGATATATTGTATCTTCAGTATAGCAAGATATTGATTTTAAATATAATTCACTATTTCGCATGTTAGATGAGAGATCCGAATATTGTAAAATTCTCTCATTCCAAACTTGTTTATGTTGAATCAATCAAAACCATTTCCTTGCACGTTGTAAACGAAATTAGCGTGTGGATAAAAACTGTACAAGAAAGGGGTAAAAATGCTTCCTATGAATCGTCTCAAGTATCGAGAGTTGTAGCAAAACATTGGGAGCTGGAAAATAGTGTTATGGTGCCAGCTTTCTTCTTCACAAGTGGAGAGATCAACTATTTTATAGGTATGATTTAGATGTCTGCTGTTGTATAGAGCTCATGCTAAAGAACAATTTTGTACGGTAAGAATGAAAATTATACCTTTAGGTTAGGTGAAAGAGTTTTTATGCATAGGAAGATTTATTTAAGTGTCTTTAATTGATTAAAATATTGTTTAAAAAACGGTAATGTTAGAACTGCTATAGAAAAAAGTTTTATATTTCTTTTTATAAATTACTTAGAAATAAGATAAGGAGACTTTCCCAAAGAATTCTTAAGAAGTTTTTTATAACAGAAAGAAAAATATCGTCTAATACATTAAAATAATACGATTAAGCTATTATAAGCTACTAAAATCATTTTAGAAATTAATAATTGGAGATGAAATATATAGGGAAATAAGATAAAAAGAAACAAAATTGTATGTGATTATTGAGATAGAATCTAAATTCTCTATGTTTTATTATTAATATCTTGATAATATTTTATTATTTTTACAAGGTCTTTTGAAGATTGAGAAAAAGTGTTATCGGGACGATATTGAATGCGAAATATGAATGCACTATAATGAGTTAAAAGATGGAGTATTCTGCGAACATAAATGTATTGAATGCATAAAGTCGAGAAGTGATATTCGTAAGGCGATTAAGCTTTTTTGCGGGGAGTCTGGGGTGTATTTTCAAAATTTTGCATCAGATTGCTTGTGATATAAAGAGTATGGTTTATTTCTTAACAGAGTGATGGTATATTTTCATCTCGTTTTGAAGTTCTATAGCTTAAAGAAATCGTTTTTTATACAAAAACGAAATAAGTAGCGTAAAATGAAGATATTATTTTTTAATGTGGTTATTGAATAAGAAGTTTATGTTTTGGTAACGATTAAAAGGTCACAATGAAACGTAGAAATCTATTTTGATTAGTGTGAAAATATTTCGCTTATTGAAGGAATTAGGACAATAACACATGAATATCGAGGGGTTTTTGTTGAATTTTTCCAATGAAGAAAATCTTGTTAGAGACTAAAGAAGTGAGCTAAATGAAGATGTTTGAAAAGACTGTTATTGCTGCATCTGTAATGGTTCTTGTTACAGCGGGAGTGGCATATGCACAAACGCCAAGCCGTTTAAATCAATTTGAAGCGTGGGGAGCCTATTCTTATAAATCGCCCAAAAATACGATTTGCTATGTGTTATCGGTACCTTTGAAGGCTCTTCCAACGACAGTTAATCATGGTGATAATTTTTTCTTGGTTACCAAGCGTTCTCATTCACCTATTTCGTTTGAACCGCAGTTTATGGCTGGTTATACCCTTCAAGAAGGGTCGAGAGTGACAGTGACCATTGGAGGTAAGGACTTTGATTTTTTCACGAAAGATTCCTCAGCTTGGCTGGCGTCATCAGAGCTAGAAAAGCAGCTTGTTTCTGCTATGCGTGCTGGAAGCAATATGACAGTGCAAGCGATATCAAAACGAGGAACGCATACCACTTATACTTATTCCTTAAAAGGGGTCACTGCTGCATTAAATGCAGCTCAAAAGTGCCATTAAGGTTTCGATAACTCTAAAATAGTGATGTGAATTGGAAAGCAATGGCCATTTCTTATGACCTTAGACCAGTTGGTTCATGTTTTGCACGAAAAACAGATAATGTGGTCGTGAAGGAGAGTTCTAAGCTCTCTTTAATTGGTTTGTCGCAAGATGAAATGATGCAAGCTTTAAAGACAGTTGGTGTACCAGAGCATCAAACGCGTATGCGTGTGCGTCAGCTTTGGCATTGGCTTTATGTGCGTGGTGTTTCAAATTTTGATGAGATGCTGAATATTTCTAAAGCAATGCAAGAAACACTTAAGTGTCATTTCTCCATTGCGCGCCCAGAAATTGTTGGAGAACAAATATCAAAAGATGGTACGCGTAAATGGCTCTTACGTTTTCCTGCACGTGGAGCTGGAAGGCCTGTTGAAATTGAAACGGTTTATATCCCTGAAGAAGGACGTGGTACTTTATGTCTTTCATCGCAAGTAGGGTGTACGTTAACCTGCTCTTTTTGCCATACGGGAACGCAGACGCTTGTTCGTAATCTGACCGCAGAAGAAATTTTGGCACAATTATTGGTTGCACGTGATTGTTTGGGTGATTTTCCTGATAAGAATACCCCTGATGGAGCAATTGTTCCCATTGAAGGACGAAAAATTACCAATATTGTTATGATGGGAATGGGAGAACCTCTTTATAATTTTGAAGCTGTTAAAAAAGCTTTATTGATTGCCTCTGATGGCGATGGACTTTCTTTATCAAAACGTCGAATTACGCTTTCAACTAGTGGAGTTGTTCCTGGAATTATCCGAACTGGAGAAGAAATTGGTGTTATGTTAGCAATTTCACTCCACGCAGTACACGATACACTAAGGGATATGCTTGTTCCCATTAATAAAAAATATCCGCTTGCTTTACTAATGGAGGCTTGCCGTAATTATCCTGGTCTTTCCAATGCAAAACGAATCACATTTGAATATGTTATGCTGAAAGATATCAATGATAGTTTAGATGATGCTAAGCGATTGATTCAGTTATTGAAAGGGATTCCTGCTAAGATTAATTTAATCCCTTTTAATCCGTGGCCAGGGAGTAATTATCAATGTTCTGATTGGGAGCAAATCGAGCTTTTTGCTGATGTCGTTAATCAAGCGGGCTATGCTTCTCCTATTCGGATACCGCGTGGACGCGATATTTTAGCTGCATGTGGACAGCTTAAATCAGCTTCAGAGCGCTTACGTAAATCTGAACGTTTACGACTTGAAAATGCCATTGGTCATTAGGTAACGCAATTTTCAGCGATATCGAGGCCTATACTTTTTTGTTTGTAATTTAATATCCAAACTTCATGCGATGGCATATGTGAGACAGAGATTAAGATGGATAAGTGCTAGACGAACAGTTTCAGCGTTTATATGCTAAATGGGGTAAGAGATTGTCTATAGTCTGTTTACATAATCTCTGAAATAAGAAGGAAACCTAATTTAGAGGGAATATGAGGTCTTAAGGATTATAACTAATTTCTACCTTATTATCATACTCGTTAATTCGGTTTTATGTCTTTTAAAAGCATCTACGGTAATATCTTTTAAGAAGTGGAGATTGTGCACTGCCTCATGCTTTTGTTTATTATTTTCTTAAATAAGATCACGCATCACAAGCAAAACAGAGGATCTAAAATATAAATACCATTGAGTTATCCATTGATATGTTTTTTAAGTATCTCTTAGTACACTCTTCATATCACGATAATGCTTGTGAGGAGTATAACAAAAAGCTTCTGTGAATGTATTGTACTCCTACACCTTTATGTTTAATAAAGGTGTAAATTGGTACCACCATTCTATTTTTCAGCTCCCAATGTTGTAACAGCTTTTAGTACTTGAGATGGTTTATAAGAGGTGTTTTTATTCTTTTCTTAGATAGTTTTTATCCATACGAAAACTCCAGCTTCTCTTGTGATGTACAAAGGAAAGGTATTGTTTTATCCAAAACAAACAGGTTTGAAATGAAAAAATCTTATAATATTTGTTTTTTTTATTTAAATTAAAAGCGATACATTACACGTATAAATCAATGTTTTGTAACCACAAGGAGATGGAGGGCAAAGCTGGTAAAAGTACCAGCAATAAGCCAGTCGAGAAAGCGAATATAAAGAGGGTTCTTTTTGAGAGTTTTGGTAAGTTTATGCGCTGTAAAAACGATTGCAATTGTAATGGGGAAAGAAATAGGAATATAAGAGAGTCCTAAAAAGAGCAATTTTTGTGTTGCCATAGGATCATTCGCATTGATAAATTGTGGTAAGAATGTCGCGTTAAAGAGTATAACTTTAGGATTGAGAAGATTAATTCCAATACCAGCAAGATAGTTACGTTTAGCGCTTTGAGATTTAGAAGATGTCTGTTCAAAGGAAAAAGTGGGGTTTCTCCGTAAAGCTTGAAAGGAAAACCATAAAAGATAAAAGGCGCCAACAATTTTCAGAAGAACAAAAGTATGTGGTGCAGCAAAAATAAGCGCTGATAAGCCAAGTGCTACAGCGGTAACCTGAATGGCAAACCCTGTTGCACTACCCAAGGCGCACATAATTCCAGCTTTTTTGCTTTGTGTAATGGTTCGCCCTACAGAAAGCATCATATCTGGTCCTGGAATAAGTGCTAAAATCAACGATGCTAAAGCAAATTGTACAACAATAGACCACTCCGGTAGAAATGACACGTAAATCTCCTTTTATTTTTAAGCAGTGTTCACTATTTATACTTTGAGGCGCCTTTATTTACGCTTTTTGCGTCTTTTTAATGTTGCTTAAAAAGAATTTATTTTTATATTTCTTGCATCGTTTTGATTTTTGGGTAGAAATAAAAAAGTAGCTCATATAGAACGTTAAAATGAAAAAGTGGCAAAATATTAGAAAAGTTGTTTTGGCTTATTCAGGTGGATTGGATACGTCAATTATTCTCAAATGGTTACAAAGTGCGCTAGGTGTTGAAGTTGTAACTTTTACAGCAGATTTGGGGCAGGGAGAAGAGCTAGAACTTGCTCGTCGTAAAGCTGAAATGCTAGGTGTTAAAGAGATCTACATTGAAGATTTGCGCGAAGAATTTGTGCGTGATTTTGTGTTTCCGATGTTTCGAGCCAATACCGTTTATGAGGGGACTTATCTTTTAGGAACATCAATTGCACGTCCACTTATTTCAAAACGCCTTATTGAAATTGCTGAGGAAACAGGGGCAGATGCCATTGCTCATGGAGCAACAGGAAAAGGCAATGATCAGGTACGCTTTGAGCTTTCCGCTTATGCGCTTAATCCTGATATAAAGATTATTGCTCCATGGCGTGATTGGGATTTTAAGAGTCGGACAGATCTCTTTGAATTTGCTCGTATTCATCAAATTCCTGTAGAAAAGGATAAGCAAGGTGAAGCGCCTTTTTCAGTGGATGCAAATTTATTGCATTCTTCATCAGAAGGAAAGATTTTGGAAGATCCAGCACTTCCTGCTCCTGAATATGTCCATATGCGTACTCTTTCGCCGGAAGATGCTCCAGATCAAGCAACCAGAATTACTCTTGGCTTTAAAAAAGGCGATGCTGTTTCAATCAATGGAAAAAATTTATCACCTGCAACTTTACTTGCAGAGTTAAATCATTATGGGCGCGATAATGGTATTGGTCGGTTAGATTTGGTAGAAAATCGCTTTGTGGGTATGAAATCGCGGGGTATTTATGAAACACCAGGTGGAACCATTCTTTTGACGGCTCACAGAGCTATAGAATCTTTAACGTTAGATCGTGGCGCAGCGCATTTGAAAGATGAATTGATGCCACGTTATGCAGAACTCATTTATTATGGATTTTGGTTTTCGCCGGAACGTAAGATGTTGCAGGCAGCGATTGATTTATCTCAAGAACATGTTGAAGGTGAAGTCACGTTAAAGCTTTATAAGGGGAATGTAATTATTGAAGGGCGCCAAAGTAAAAAATCACTTTATTCCAGTGAGTTGGTAACTTTCGAGGATGATCAAGGTGTTTATGATCAAAGAGATGCAACTGGTTTTATTAAATTAAATGCCCTACGTTTATGTACATTAGCAAGGCGTCATCAAGGTGATAAAGAAAAGAAATAGAAAGTTACGGTGACAAGTGTAATGTGGATTAATGCTTTTGTATGAAATGCCTAGTTTAAGCATTTTTCTGTTGGTTTTTACCGTTCTTTCGTTCAATACTAGAAGCTTATCTTCTGCGCTAATAAATATAATAAGCAAAACCCATGATAATAATAGCAATGAAGGCTTCGATAATCAAAACAAGTCAATTTTGCTTTATAATATTGAATGTTTTTGATTTTTATCAGAACAAAATATGTTTATAACGAGGGCGGTTTTTGTATAGTGACTTAAGAGTATAAAGAAATTTTCATCTTTTTGCTTGCTATTATTGACGAATAAATTCAAGAACCATACACCCTATTTTGAAAGAGTGTAATTTTTAGGATAAATAATGATGCGTGATCAGTGTGATACCCTCAACCTTACGCCTGAATTAAAAGATGCAGCTTCTCAATCGAGAACTTGGCCATTTGAAGAAGCACGTAAGATTATCAAACGGTATGAAAAAACGGGTTATCCAGACAGTGTGATATTTGAAACAGGTTATGGCCCTTCTGGTTTACCGCATATTGGAACTTTTGGGGAAGTTGCACGTACAACCATGGTGCGTCATGCATTTCATATTCTCACGGAGAATAAAGTAAAAACAAAATTACTTTGTTTTTCTGATGATATGGATGGTTTGCGCAAGGTTCCTGAGAATGTGCCTGATCGCGAGAGGATGGAACATTATCTTGGTCAACCGTTGAGCCGTGTACCCGACCCTTTTGGAGATGATTATCCTTCTTTTGGAGCGGCAAATAATGCGCGGTTACGGGCTTTCCTTGATCGTTTTGGTTTTGATTATGAATTTGCAAGTGCTACGGATTATTACAATTCCGGTCGTTTTGATGAAACACTTTTGAAAATCCTTGCCTGTTATGACAAGGTTATGGCAATTATTTTACCAACATTAGGTGAAGAACGGCAAGCGACCTATTCACTCTTTCTACCGATTTCTCCCTTTTCTGGAAAAGTATTACAGGTACCGATGATTGCGCGTAATGTTGAAAAAGGGACTGTCACTTATATTGAACCTGAAACAGGAGAAACCATAGAAACAGAGGTTACGGGGGGCAAAGTTAAGTGTCAGTGGAAGGTAGATTGGGCAATGCGTTGGACAGCACTTAGCATTGATTATGAAATGGCCGGAAAAGACCTTATCGATTCCACAAATCTTTCTTCTAAAATTTGTAAAGTATTAGGTGGAACCCCCCCAGAAGGATTCAACTATGAGCTCTTTTTAGATGAGAAAGGGCAGAAAATTTCCAAATCCAAGGGAAATGGCTTAACCATTGATGAATGGCTTACTTATGCCCCAACAGAGAGTTTAGGGCTTTATATGTTTTCAAAACCTAAAACAGCAAAAAGGCTTTATTTTGATGTTATTCCTAAAGCTGTAGATGAATATTATGCTCATCTTTCTGCTTATGGTCGTCAAAAATGGCAAGAACGGCTCAGTAATCCTGTATGGCATATTCATAATGGTTGTCCACCGCAGGTTGATTTGCCTGTATCCTTTGCGATGCTTTTAAATTTGGTAAGTGCTTCAAATGCGGAGAATGCAGAAGTTCTTTGGGGTTTTATTTCTCGTTACGCTAAAGAAGCAAATGCACAAACTTATCCAGAACTTGATCAATTGGTGAAGTTTGCCATTAAATATTTTGATGTTTTTGTTAAACCAAACAAGAAATTTCGTATACCAGATGATAGCGAACGAGCAACATTAGCACAAATTGATGAAAAATTAGCTCATTTACCTGAAACTGTTGATGGCAACATATTACAAAATATGCTTCTTGATGTTGCACGATTAACGGAACGCTATCAAGATCATAGCAAAAAAAGCCCTGAAGGTGGGCCTGGTGTTTCTAATGTTTTTTTTCAAATGTTGTATGAAGTCCTTCTTGGACAAGAGCGAGGTCCACGATGGGGATCATTTATAGCGCTTTATGGGATTAATGAAATGCGTGCACTGATTGCTGAAACACTTGCACGTCCTGTGGAGGAATAATGGAACGAAGAGTGCAGGAAGTAAAGCGACGCCGTACATTTGCAATTATTGCTCACCCAGATGCGGGGAAAACAACATTAACAGAAAAGCTTTTATTGTTTGGTGGTGCTATTCAACTTGCAGGAGAAGTAAAAGCCAAAAAAGATCGTATTCAAACCCGTTCTGACTGGATGAATATTGAGCGTGATCGTGGTATTTCCGTTGTGACTTCGGTGATGACGTTTGAATATGAAAATCATATTTTTAATCTCCTAGATACCCCAGGCCATGAAGATTTTGCAGACGATACTTATCGCACGCTTACAGCTGTTGATAGTGCTGTTATGGTATTGGATGGGGCCCGCGGGATTGAGCCTAGAACATTAAAATTGTTTGAAGTGTGTCGGATGCGGGATATTCCTATTGTTACTTTTATCAATAAAATGGATCGTGAGGCACGTGATCCTATAGAGCTTTTAGATGAAATTGAAGAAAAGCTTGCTCTTGATACCGCGCCTATAACATGGCCAATTGGGTCGGGTAAAGATTTTGTTGGTACCTATGACCTTCATCATAATCGTTTTCGTCAAAAAGATGATGAGATAACACAGCAAATAGTTTCAAATCCCAGTGAGGTTGTCCATTTACTCCCTGAATATCAACGTTCCACTTTTATTGAAGGGGTAGAACTTGCTCAAAGTGTTTGCAAGAATTTTGATCTTCAAGCTTTCCGTGAAGGTCATATGACTCCGGTTTATTTTGGTTCAGCTTTACGAAATTTTGGTGTTCGTGATTTGATCAATGCACTTATTGATTTTGGTCAAAGTCCTCGTGATCAAAGTGCAGATCAGCGCAATGTCATAGCAACTGAACCTAAAATGACGGGATTTGTTTTTAAAATTCAAGCGAATATGGATCCTAATCATCGTGATCGTATTGCATTTTTTCGGGTATGCTCGGGAACACTTGAACGTGGTATGAAAACAAAGTTGGTCCGAACAGGAAAACCGATGACACTTTCGGCTCCACAATTTTTCTTTGCGCGTTCGCGCCAAATTGCTGATCAAGCCTATGCTGGTGATATCGTAGGAATCCCTAATCATGGAACATTGCGTATCGGCGATACTTTGACTGAAGGAGAAGATATCCTCTTTAAGGGAGTACCAAATTTTGCACCAGAGATTTTGCGTCGTGTTTGTTTGGGCGATCCAATGAAAGCAAAAAAGCTCAAAGAAGCTTTGCAACAAATGGCTGAAGAAGGGGTTGTGCAATTGTTTATTCCTGATGATGGGTCGCCTTCTCTCATTGGTGTTATTGGTGCTTTGCAAATTGATGTTTTAAAAGAGCGATTAAAAATAGAATATTCTTTGCCAGTGAATTTTGAGTTTGCACGCTTTAATTTATGCCGTTGGATTTCAGCGCAGAGCAAAGATGAGTTGCAAAAGTTTCTCAGCAATCACCGCTCTGCTATTGCGTATGATTTAGAAGGTGATCCAGTTTTTTTAGCGGAGAACCATTTTTCATTAAATTATGAAGCAGAAAGAGCTCCTAAGATAAAATTTTCTACTTTTAAAGATTATCAAGTAAGCTTTTAATGTAAAGAAGAATTTTTTATGTAACAATTTGGTTGATAATGATTTTTCATATTGAGTTGGGGATCTGAATATTGTTATTTTTTCTGAAAACAAAAGGAGTATGTAAAGAACACTTTCAGATTGCACTGTATAAAGAATACGGTAAATTTATTTTATAATATTCAATAAGTTATAATATATTTGTAATTGTAACGTCTTTTAAAATTTTGATATATTTTTTCACAATAGCTTAAGACAAGGTCATATATTTCAGTATTTTGAATGTCAGCTAAAAATCTCCTGTATAAATAGAGCTTTTCAGTTTTTTCTTGTATGAAAATTGTATACAGTCAAAATAAAGCAAATAATCAATAAGATGAAATTTGTTATTCCCAATATGAGATCATATGACTTATAAACCACGTGTCTTTTCTATATCTTCTGGAATGGCTTTTTTGCCTCACTTTGTTGAGGCACTGCTCTCCGGTACCCTTATTGATAATTTCGCTCCCAATGGAGACATTCAAACTGCTCTTGCCGATAGCTTTATTTATGTTCCGACACGTCGTGCTGCTCGCGCTTTACGTTTAGCCTTTGTTGAAAGAAGCGATACACAATCAACTTTCTTACCAACCATTCGTGCTCTAGGAGATGTCGATGAAGACAGTTTCCTTTTTGTTGAAAATCATACCAGCACTCTGAATCCACCCATTGGAAAAAGTGAACGCTTACTGCTTTTAGCGCGCCTTATTCGCCCATGGCGTGAAAATTTACCTGCGCATCTGCGTGCCATGTTTGGTACAGAAGATGTACTTATTCCGGCTCATAGTGCTGATGCAATTTGGCTTGCTCAGGATTTAGCGCATTTGATGGACGAAATTGAAACAGAAGGAGCAGATTGGTCGAAACTTAAAGATATTGCACCTGATATGGTCGCTGAATGGTGGCAAATAACGCTCGACTTTCTGACTATTGTTACGCAAAATTGGCCACAAATCTTGACCGAAAGGCAACGAAGCAATCCCGCGGAATGGCGTAATCAAGCACTCACAATGCATGCAGAGACTTTGCGATGCACGCAGCCTGATAAACCTATCATTGCTGCTGGTGTGTCAGGTTCTATGCCCGCAGTTTCTCATCTTTTAAAGGTTATAGCTTCTCTGCCCAAAGGGGCTGTTGTTCTTCCTGGCCTTGATCTTCATATGGATGAAGAACAATGGAATGCACTAAGCACAAGCAATAAAGAAAAAACAGCTTGTGATTTTTTTGATCCTGCAGAAAATGTTTTTAGCCATCCTCAATATCATTTAAAAAAACTTCTAACTCTCATGGAGTGTCAACGTCATCATGTTTGCGAAATTGGCCAACAAAGTATAACAAAGAAAAAACGAATGGCTCTTTTATCAGAAGCACTCCGACCTGCTTCTACAACAGATAAATGGATACAAATTGTCCGTGATGATTATGAAAATCTTTGTGCAGATTGGTCATTTATTGAAGCTATAAATGAACGTGAAGAAGCTCTCGCTATAGCTGTTACCTTACGCAAAGCTATTGAAGAACCCAAAAAAACTGCAGCCCTTATTACAAATGACCGTAATTTAGCACGCCGTGTTGCCGTGGAATTACAGCGATTTGGAATTGAAGCAAATGATTCAGGCGGAATACCACTTGCACAAACATTGCCTGTAACTCTCTTACGACTTATCTTAGAAAATGTATTGCAACCTGATGATCCCATTGCTTTTCTTTCTCTTCTTAAACATCCCCTTACAACACTCCAACAAAATCGTCATCGTTTACGGGAAATGGCAGAAAATTTTGAACTTTTTGTTCTTCGAGGGTATACAGGGCGTATTAATCTTTGCGAATGTGATCAATTTCTTGAAAAATGGATTGATACATCCTTTCATAATAGTTCTGAAAATAACACCCTTGATCAGCAGAAATGTGAAGAAGCACGTCTCCTTTGTCATCTTTTAAAAAAAGCTGTTGAACCTTTAACATCTCTTATGAAACAAGAGAAAGAATGCACCATCAATGAGGCTGCAATAGCAACTGTTGAGGTTTTTGAAAATTTTGGTCGCAATGAGGATAATTCTCTTGCACATCTTTATCAACACGAAGCAGGACAAGCCCTATCAAAGTTTCTACGTGAATTGGTCAGTGATCAATCGGGATTAACATTTCATCTTTGTGAATGGCCCGCTATGTTTTCTGCCATAATAGCAACCCGTTCCGTCGCACCTTCGCCTGGAGGACATCCACGTTTATTCATCTGGGGTACTTTGGAATCGCGCTTGCAAACGGTTGATACAGTGGTCATCGGCGGTCTTAATGAAGGATCATGGCCGATATCAACCCGAAATGATGCTTTTTTATCGCGACCGATGAAAATGATGTTAACTCTGGAACCACCAGAGCAGCGTATTGGTCTTTCTGCGCATGATTTTCAATGGGCGATGGGAATGGATAAAGTGGTGATGAGTCGCGCATTGCGCGTTAATCATACGCCTTCCATTCCATCACGCTGGCTACAACGCATGGAAACAGTTGTAGGAAAACAGGTTTGGGAACAAATCCGTGAACGAGGTGAAATACTACGCCATTGGGCAAAGATGCTTGATCATACAAGCATAACTTCTGAGGTGAAACGTCCTTGCCCTTCTCCACCTCTTGATATACGCCCGCGCCATTTTTCAGTCACTGAAATAGAAACATTGCGATATGATCCCTATGCTATTTATGCTAAAAAAATCTTAAGGCTTAAACCACTTAAAGAACTTATTCATGATCCTAGCGCTTCAGAACGAGGAACACTTTATCACGCTATTCTTGCAGCTTTTTGCACACAAATGAAAAATCCAAATGCTGCAAATGCACTCAATGTACTGCTTGCTATTGGGCGTAAAGAGTTTGATAAATTCAACTTTCCACCCGATATTGAAGTAATTTGGTGGAATAGTTTTGAAAATCTTGCTCCACGCTTTATTCAATGGGAACAAAGTTTAGGACTGCGAGAGCGATATTCGGAAGTGGTATCACAAAAAATCCCTATAGGAACAACAGGAGTAACCCTTTCAGGACGTGCTGATCGTCTTGATGTTTTGCCAGATAAAACGGTTGAAATTCTAGATTTCAAAACCGGAACGCCTCCTTTATCAAAACAAGTTCGTGAATTATTATTTCCGCAATTGGCTTTAGAAACAGCTTTACTCATACAAGGGGGCTTCCCAGATTTTCAAGATTTTACACCCTCAAATTTATTTTACATTCCCCTTAACAAAAAAGGTGAAATTAAATCCCAATCAATTCTTTTAAAGAAAAAAGACGGAAAAACTTATCTAAGTGCTGTTGATCTTGCTGAAAATGCATGGGAAAATCTTATCGCACTCATAACTTATTATCAAAATCCACAACAAGGCTATCTCTCACATGCTGTCCCCATGTCAAAACGATATGAAGGTGACTACGACCATTTGGCTCGGTTGTGGGAATGGTCAAGTGGTTTTCATAAAGAAGAGTAATCATGACGTTTTTTTCTATTCCTGAAGCCGCTCTTGATGCACAAGCAACAGCAACACATCCCCAAAAAAACGTGTGGGTTTCTGCAAATGCTGGATCTGGAAAAACCCACGTTTTAAGTGAACGTGTTATCCGTTTGCTTTTAAACGGTACGCCTCCAGCACGTATTTTATGCCTTACTTATACAAGAGCTGCTGCTGCTGTTATGCAATCACGAATTTTTCGCACGCTTTCTAGTTGGAATGAGCTCGATGATGCACAGCTGCAAGAAACCTTAACACGGTTTGAAAAAAAACCTGTTAATGCGCAAAAACTAACTTATGCAAGGCAACTCTTTGCGCGTGCCCTCGAAACGCCTGGTGGCTTAAAAATTCAAACGATTCATGCTTTTTGTGAAGCTCTCTTACATCAATTTATGTTAGAAGCCAATATTGCAGGGCATTTTGAACTTCCCGATGATATCGGTCGAAAAAAATTACAACAAGAATCCCGTCGCGAACTTTTAGCCCGTCGTGATGTACAACCTGCTTTGCAACAGTTACTTCAAGTTATTAGCGAACATACTTTTAATCAATTGCTCTATGAGGCAGTTGAAAAGCAACATAAATTGTCTGATTTTTTATCTTCTCTTTTATCTGAAAATGGAGAAGAAAAATTGCGCGCGCTTTTTAACTTAGCGCCAGATGAAACAAATCAATATCTTCTGGAACAAATTAAACAAACAGCGCGCCTTCCTCTTTATGCTCTTAAGCATTGTGAAACCAATGGTAATCAAAGCTTTAAGGATATGGTGGCAAAACTTTCCCAATTAGAAAAGGTGCATGATGAGACAAATATTCTCAATATTATTTCTGATGTTTATTTTACAACAAAAGGTGAGCCGCGTAATTTTTCACATTTATTTCATAAAAAATCAGATGAAATTTGGCCTTTTATTCAACAAATGCTTGAAGATAAACAAAACAAGCTTTCTGTTCTTTTAGAAAAATATCAATGCGCAAAGGTTGCCACCCTCAATATGGCTGCTTTTCAGCTCTGTACTATTTATCTCAAAATTTATAAGAATCTAAAAAAGTCCAATGGCTTCTTAGACTTTGATGACCTTATTGAGCGTACACTTCATTTGTTACAGCGCAAAGGTGCAAGCCAATGGGTGCACTATAAACTTGATCAGGGACTTGATCATATTCTACTTGATGAAGCACAAGACACCAACCCTGAGCAATGGCAAATTATTCAACTGTTGGCACAGGAATTTTTTTCAGGGTATAGCCAACGAACAAACATACGGACTCTTTTTGCTGTTGGAGATGAAAAGCAATCTATTTATTCTTTTCAAGGCGCTGCTCCAGAAAATTTTGCTGCAAATGGACGAATTATTCAAAAAAAAGTGCAGCAAACAAATCAGCAATTTGAAAAAATACAACTGCATTATTCTTTTCGCTCTACAGCAGATGTTCTTAAAAGCGTTGATCTTGTTTTTGAAACACCAGAAAACTATAAAGGACTTTCGGCAGAAAATACAAAAACGGTGCATGAAGCTATCCGTGTTCACAGTCCCGGTGAAGTTGTTATATGGGATGCCATTTCAAAAGAAACGAGTGAGTTTCCTCAAGATTGGCATGCAACTGTTAATCATTTAGATACACCTGAAGTCCGTTTAGCAGAAAAAATTGCTGAAACGATTGCTGACTGGTTACAAAAAGGCGAAATGCTTCCAGCAAAAGGACGCTTAATACGTGCAAGTGATATTATGATCTTGGTCCGTAAACGTGATCAATTTGTCTCAGCTCTTTCTCGTGCTCTTAAACACCGTAATATTCCCGTAGCAGGGGCTGATCGTTTACAGCTTACCAAACATATTAGTATCCGTGATTTAATGGCGCTTGCGCGTTTTGTTTTACAGCCACAAGATGATCTTTCTCTTGCTTGTGTTTTAAAAAGCCCACTTTTTGCTCTTAGTGAAGAGGAACTCTATCAGCTTGCCGCACACCGCACCGGCTCTCTTTGGCAAAGTCTGTGTGCGCATACATCATCGCAGGTATCTTTTAAAGATGCTTTTGAAAAGCTAAACCATTATCGCGCTTTAGTGGATAAAATACCAGTTTTCGAGTTTTATAGCCATATTTTGAATAATGATAAGGGACGGCAAAAAATTCTATCCCGTTTAGGATCTGAAGCAAATGATGTGCTCGATGCTTTTATGGATTATACGCTCACTATTCAAAAAACAGGATTACCAGGATTACAAGCTTTTTTAGAAACATTAAGTGCAAGCGAACCAGAAATTAAACGTGAATTTGAACAAAGTAATGAAGAAATTCGCATTATGACTGTTCATGCTGCAAAAGGACTAGAGGCTGCTGTTGTGTTTTTAGTCGATCCTGGCAGTGCGATTTGGCATCCTCAGCATGCGCCTCACTTGCTTAAAGTTCCTTTAAACAATGCACAATGGAACGGAAAACAAGCCTTTATTTGGCATCCCAATGAAAAGTTTAATACAAAACTCTCTAAACAAGCAATTTCATATTTAAAAGAGCGTGCAGAAGAAGAATATAGGCGTCTTCTTTATGTAGGAATGACACGCGCTGAAGATCGCTTGTTTATTTGTGGGTATAAAGGTCCGAAAACGCCATCTCATACATGGTTACAACTCGTAAAAAAAGCCCTCGAACCGCATGCCCTTGCTATAAAAGATTCTTCGGAAGATATTGCAGCTTGGCGTTATTGCATTACACCTGCTTCTTCTGCTTCTATAAACTCAAAAGTTCCTTGCACTGAATCTCAAACCTTACCAGCGTTACCTGCTTTTTTCTCCCATAAAATACCAGAAGAACCAGTGCTACCAAAACCGTTGAGACCCTCTGTTGCTAGTCTTTCCATTGAGGCTGATACCGAGATTTCTTCTAATTCAAAATATCATAGCGTTTCGCCTGTTTTGGGAGAAAAAAATACCAACAGGGCTTTTTCCATTGAATATGGTAATCTCGTTCACCGATTGTTACAATACTTACCCGATTGTCCCCCACAAAAACGTCGAGATTATGCTCGAAACTATCTCAATATCAAAGCCTCTCATTGGGATGAAAGCCAAAGAGAAGATGCTCTTCGCCATGTTTGGAAAATATTAGATCATGTTTACCTCAAGCCCCTTTTCTCTGAGCATTCACGTGCTGAGGTCTCCTTAATGGGTATTGTGAAAATTCGTGGAAAAGAACAAGCAATTTCTGGTCAAATTGACCGTCTTTACATCACGCAAAACAGCATTATCTTTGCCGATTTTAAAACAGGAACCCCACCAGAAAATGAAGCTGCTATTGCTTCCCATCACTGGTTGCAAATAGCTCTTTACCGAAAATTGTTGCAAGCTATTCATCCCGATAAAGATATCCAGGCTCTGCTTATCTACAGTAAAGAAGCCAAAATTTTTAAACTTCCTCCAGAAAAACTTGAGGCATTTCTTAGTGAAGTTGCTTTATAAGCTACTCTTTTCCTTGCAAATCATCTTTACACTTTATTTACTTTCATAAAATCGCCCAAACAAACACACTGCACAATCTCTGGTGTAAAAAAGTCCTTTAATAATTTATCTTTGCAATAACTTGATATGAATTGTTATTATACCAATCTATAAAAAGTGAATATAAAGGATAAATCAATGACGTGTATAAAAGTTGATAAGGACAATTTCGAAAGTGAAGTTCTAACCTCTTCCACCCCTGTTGTGGTTGATTTTTGGGCAGAATGGTGTGGCCCTTGCAAAGTGATTGCTCCAATTTTGGATGAAATTTCAATAGAAATGCAAAATCAAGTTAAAATTGCTAAGGTAAATATTGATGAAAATCCGGAACTGGCTACCCAATACGGAGTACGTTCTATCCCTACATTATTAATGTTTAAAAATGGAAATATTTCATCGAATATGGTTGGCGCTACCTCTAAAGGACGTCTTTCTGAATGGATAAAAGATGGGCTTAGTTAATTCCACATATAATCACTCTAAAGGAGAGAAGTTTTGTCTCTCCTTTTGACTTTTTTAAAATATTCTTTTTTGCATTATATTATAATGAAAAGACAATAAAAATCAAAATTTTAAATGAATTTAAGAATTCGTGCTTTTATGCATGATTCAATTGACCATTTTTATAAAAAATTACTTTGTATGAAGAATATAGGCAATTCTTTCCTTATATGCGTGTTAAAAATACTCGGTGAATGATAATTTCATAAAGGTATTTCTTCTTAGATAAGACTATTGAGATAGATAGTGCTTTCAACACATAAAGGGAGATTTTAAGCAAAAACTTTGCAAATTACTTTTCTAAAGCTCACAACTTTTAAGCAGAAAGAAACAAGCAATTCACTACAGGTTATATAATGCTCTTCTAAAGGGTTATCACTTCAATTTAAAATTCTCTTATACTATTCTCTAAAATAAATTGATGAATTTCTATAAATTAACGGCTGTTCTTTGCAATTTATGTCATTGTGATATAAAAGAGTCAGCATTTCGTTTCATCTTCCATGGTTGGTGCCTCTATGAAGCCTTCTTTATGTTGTTCATCATCTCAGATTTCATAGGTAGTACTGAGGTATTATCAAATTAAAAAATGATGATGTTCATGTTTTTTTAAAATGTACGAATTGTAAAAGACTGTTGCAAACATTCAATGGAATGTTGCGCTGATCTAACTGTTACATGACGCCCATGTTCTTTATAGTGTAAGGTGAGTGCAAAAGTGGCGAGCTCTAAAAGAGCTGTATTTCTTTCTGGCCATTCAACAAGTAAAATATTTTTCTCACGAGCTTCATGAAGCCCTAATTCATCAATTTCTTCTGCCATAGAAAGGCGATAAAGATCAGCATGAATAATTTCAAACTGTGGGAGTTGGTAGCTTTGCACAAGAGTAAAAGTAGGGCTTGGAACCTCCATCGTGTCATCGTTTGCAAGCGTTTGGATGATTGTACGTGCAATGGTTGATTTTCCAGTTCCAAGATCTCCTTGCAGTGTTATAAGGTCCCCCAGCTTTAAAGAAAGGGCTAATTTTTTTGCGAAAAGCTTTGTTGCCTCTTCATTTTCAAGAAAAAAACTAAAATTCATTAAGACTTCCATGAGATGGATGAAAATATAATAAAGGTTAAAAAATCTTATCTCCTTTGGAGAGGGGAAAAAAACACTTAACAGTTGTTCCTTTTCCAGAGCCGGTAAGAATTTCAACATGCCCACCGTGTAGTTCAACGAAGCTTTTCACAAGCGAAAGACCAAGCCCCGCTCCTGCACGTCCACCATGGTGTGAATGGGAAGAAAAACGTTTAAAAATGCGATCAAGGATGTCTTTTGGGATGTCAGAGCCTTCATTGTGAACGCTAAAGACGATGTTATCATCTTGTTCATCGACACAAAATTCAATCGTGCTCGCCTCTGTTGCAAAGTTAATAGCATTACTCAAAACATTCACAAAAATTTGATGTAAGCGTTTTTCATCAGCAGAAATAGAATTTAAGGAAGGAGAAATTTGTTGTAAAAGCGTAATATGGCGTCCGTTAAGGCGATCTTCTACACGTGCAACTGCTTGTATCATAGCATCGGCAATGTTAACTGATTTTATATCGAGTTCCATAATGCCTGCATCAAGGGTGGCAAGATCAAGAATATCATTAACAATATTTAAAAGGGTTCCTGATTCTGAATGAATATGCCCAAGATATTCTTGTTGACGTTCATTGATAGAACCGAAAATTTGATCGCGTAAAATATCAGAAAATCCAATAATATTGGTGAGAGGTGTGCGCAATTCATAGGAAACATGTTGGACAAATTCATTACGCAAACGATCAGCACTTTCTAATGCTTCATTTTTTTCTTGAAGAGCACGCGCAACATGGACAGTGTCCGTAACATTCACAAAAGTAAGCATCGTTTGTCCATTAGGAAGAGGGACCAGAGTATAGTCAATAATCATATCATTTTTAAGATCTATACGACCTGAAAATGTTTCACGTTTTTCAGCAAAACCGGTAATGAACTTGGTAAATTGATCCCATTCTTGCCCCAAGGTTAAGGCTGAACAATGGCTTTGTAACTGCGTAATATGGGTTCCTTCTACCAGTAAATTATAAGGAAGAGACCACAATTTCGACAAGGCAGGATTCGATAAGCGAAGGCGTCCATCAGTACCAAAAACGACCACACCTTCAGAAAGTTTATCAAGTGTTTCACCTTGTATTTTAATAAGTGTATTATAACGGCGCTCAAGATCAATTTTTTCTGTAAGGTTTTCGTAAAGCCAAGTGACACCTCCTTGTGGATGAGGGTTCGAGACAACACGCACCGTACGTCCATCTGGAAGATTCCAAATTTGTTGGTTCGATTCTGTTTGCCGATAGGCTTTTAAAAGTTCTTCTTTCCATGCGCGCCAATCAGGGTGTTCAGCAATGAGCCCCTTTTCACGTAAACGTTCAAGAAACAATGTATGGCTTGGTTCACTTTCTAAAAAAGAACTCTCCAACGGCCATAAAATTTTGAAAGCATGATTACAGAATTTTAATTTTTGGTTTGTATCAAAAATGGCTACAGCTGTTGAAATTTGGTCAAGTGTTTCACAATGGCTTTGAAGAACATATCTTAATTCATGAGCAAGATTTTCATATGCGCTGTCATCACGTGCAAAAGCTGCCATCCCTTCAGCTGTTGTAATACGTGTGAGATGAAAACGGTGCCGTTCTCCACCAATAACCGTATAAACATGTTCTTGAAAAATTGTTTCTGTTTCATCTGTTTTGCGTTGTGTATTTTCATTGAAAAGATCCCCCACGTCATCACTGTCTTCACGAAAGTCTGTCATTTCTCTAAAGGCGCGATTGATAAAACAAACTTTTCCTTCACAATCTTTTATCCATACGGGCTCTTGAATAAGATCAAGAAGATTACGCTGCATTCTCAATTCAGTAAGAAGGCGGGCGATATCTTTCTGTAAACGAGAATTTTCTTTCTGTTGTTTTGAGATATCTTGAAAACGAGCAATGGCGACTGTTCCTGCGATGACTCCTGTAACTTGTAGCGGTACATTGTTTGTGGTGGTGATAGAAAGATCAAAAGGGTGACATTTACAACGTAGTTGAGTCAATGCATAATCAAGTTCTCGCAGAGAATTTTCTTCAACCCAGAGCTCAAAACGCTGAAAATCTTTCTGATCGATTCCTATTTTTTGCAATGCAGAAAGAGCACCAACAACACGGGGTAAGGTTGTTGGATTTTCCCAAATAAGAAGGAATTGCTCGGTTTCTTCCAGAAGCCATTCATAATATTTAAGTTTTTCAGAAAAATTTGCCTGAATTATCTTCAAAGGCTTCTGTGCAGTTTTTTTTGCACGCACGGTAACAGCTATACACGAGAGAAGTGAAGCACAAGAAATTCCTCCACACAGCGCTAAAAGCAGCCATGGACCATTCGGCAAAGTGAAGAAAAATGGTAAATAACCTTCCAATGACTGAGCAAAAGCGCATGTTGGAGAAAAAAAGAAAAAAAAGCAAAATATATACGTATAGATTCGGATCTCTTTTTGAGTTTTTTCTTTGGGGTTATAGTCACCAAAGCTGAGCACGGCATCTTTCCCTTTTTTAACCCAAGGAAACGTATTAGTAACGGTAATGGTTTGGTTTATAAGGTCCTTGTGGTGAGACTCCAATATAAGCGGCTTGTTCTTCTGATAAAACACTTAATTTTATTCCTAACCGATCCAGATGTAGACGTGCAACCTTTTCATCAAGATGTTTAGGCAAAACAGTGACTTCATTTGTATAGTGTTCTGAACGGGTAAAAAGTTCAATTTGCGCTAAAACTTGATTAGTAAACGAGGCCGACATGACAAAAGAAGGATGCCCAGTCGCATTCCCGAGGTTTAACAAACGCCCTTCAGAGAGCAAAATGATGCGTTTTCCATCGGGAAAGGTGATCATATCAACTTGTGGTTTAATATTTGTCCATGGCAAATTTCTAAGGGCAGCGACTTGGATTTCGTTATCAAAATGACCAATATTTCCAAGAATACACATATCCTTTACTTGTCGCATATGATCTAAACGAACAACATCTTTATTGCCTGTTGTCGTGATGATAATATCAGCACTGGAAGCAGCATCATCCAAATTAACAACTTCATAGCCATCCATAGCGGCTTGAAGAGCGCAGATAGGATCAATTTCTGTTACTTTAACACGAGCCCCAGCACCAGAAAGAGATGCTGCTGAACCTTTTCCTACATCACCATAACCACAGACAATGGCAGTTTTACCAGCGATCATCACATCTGTTCCACGTCGAATACCATCGACCAATGATTCTTTACATCCATATTTATTATCAAACTTTGATTTAGTGACGCTATCATTAACATTAATAGCAGGAAAAGGTAGAAGTCCTTCTTTTTGTAACTGATAAAGACGGTTTACACCTGTTGTGGTTTCTTCGCTTACACCTTTAATTGCCGCGCGCTGTCGTGTAAAAAAACCTAGCGTTGCATCCATACGCTTTTGTATTTGTTTGAAAAAAATTTCTTCTTCTTCTGTTTTGGGATGCGATAAAATATCTTTATTTTGTTCTGCACGACTTCCCATTAAAATATAGTTTGTGGCGTCAGCTCCATCATCTAAAATAAGATTGGAAGGATTACCATCTGGCCATTGGAAGATTGCATCTATATAAGTCCAATATTCTTCCAATGTTTCACCTTTAATGGCAAATACAGGAATGCCAGTTGCGGCGATAGCTGCTGCTGCATGGTCTTGCGTAGAAAAAATATTGCTAGAGCTCCATCGTATATCGGCGCCAATCGCTTTTAATGTTTCAATTAAAACAGCTGTCTGAATTGTCATGTGCAATGAGCCAGAAATACGCGCTCCGCGCAAAGGTTGACTGGAAGAAAACTCCTTACGACAAGCCATCAAACCAGGCATTTCTGTTTCAGCAATATCAAGTTCTTTACGACCATAAGCAGCAAGTGCAATATCTTTGACAACAAAATCTTGAGCTGCCATTCTTCATTCCTTTAAAATAAGTTTTTCCAAGACGGTAGGAGAAATTAAAAAAAAATGCAAGACAAGAAGAGGACTTCTTTATGTGAAAAAGCTCTTTTAAAATCTCCATAAATTTGTGCAACAAATATGCATTTATGGATCTGAGTAGTGATGTTGCTGACGGAGTAGGAGATCTTCATGATAAGTTTTATTATATAAACAAAATTCTATCCTTTTCACGTAACTTTAAAGCTTTTAAAAGTCTCCAGAGGGAATACCTTTTAAATAATAAAAATGGTGCATTGCTTTACAGTTTTTATATTGATTTTTATGGGATAATATCGAAAGTAGTATACTCGTATTCTACTCACTTATGCGGTTGTTGAAAAAGGAAGAATTACTTTAATCTCATTATTAAGCTTTTTAGCAAAATAATATAAATGTAAAGCCATAGATTATCATGTTTATGGATAGGCAGTTCAGAATCGGTTCTTTAGGATTCCAATGTTGCACCTGCTCTTGGATAAAGACAGTTTATAAGAAGTGCTTTTCTCCTGTTTTCAACGATTTTTATCAAAAGACTATAGATATACGATTAAACATTTTTTGTGATACTGAATAGAGTATTTAAAATGTAAAAACATCACTCTATTGAACACTCTGATTTTAAAACCGCTAACAACGCGCTATGAATTATAAATCAAATAATTAACTCAGTTTTGGAAGAATTTATTCTAGACGAGTAGGTTTTGGGAAAATTGACCATGTGGACGAAATCGCCAGAGATAACTTGGCAAGAATGCTGCCATTGCTCTGGGGGTAATACCCACACCTTCTAGAGTATATCCATTTTCTATAGCTTCTTTAGAGACAATGTTATCCATTTGCAAAAAACGTATCTGATTGGCTGTTACGAGTGTTGGTACAAAAGGCAATTTACCGATTGTTCCCAAAATTCCTCCAATCAATAGACCGACAGAAAGAGGCATAGATAGGATTGTTTTTTTACGGTGAATAATTTTGAGTATATTTTCAAGAGTATTTTGGAGGGTGATAATCTGGGGACCACCAAGATCATAATTTTTTCCCCAAGCAACCTGTCCATCTAAAGCGCGCACGATAAACTCAGCAACGTCACCAACATACACGGGTTGCAATTTGCTTTGTCCACCTCCAAAAAGAGGCATAATTGGTAAAAAACGTGACAAATCTGCTAAGGTGTTAAAGAAACAATCCTCTGGTCCAAAGATAACGGATGGACGGATAATAATTGCTTGAAGATGCTTGTTGTGAATGATTTGTTCACCCATAAACTTAACACGTGCATAAAGACATGAAGCATTCTCGTTAGCCACAAGTGTTGACATATAGATGAGCGGAATACCAGTTTCTGCTGTTAATTCAGCAACATTGTAAACACCATCAATTTGTGTGTTTTTAAAATTCGATTGACTTGCTTGTTTTAAGCTACCAGGCAAAAACACTGCCGCATCAGCTCCAAGCAACGCGCGTGCAACAGAGGCACGATGCTTGATATCTGTTTTAAGCATTTGGGTTTGTCCTACTTCTCCTATTTGGAGCATATAATAAGCTTTTTGTGGACAACGAACAGCGATACGAACGCGATATCCCCGCTTAGTCAAAGTTTCAACGACATGTCGTCCTACAAAACCGGATCCGCCAAAAACAGTAATGAGTTTAGGATGTTGATAAAGTGCACAATCAAGTTGCATGATTAAAAAGTCTATCTTTCAAAGCTTTAAAAATAGCTAATTATCTAGCACGGTGGTGTTTTATTGTCACGCAAAATATCACCCGCAAGATAAAGAGAACCACTAATAAGAACAATAGCCTCTTTATATTCCATTTTAATTTTATGTAAAGCATCTTGTAGGTGCGCTTTTGGGGCAGCAGGGATTCCTACTTTTTGGGCTGATTTAGCTAAGTCTGTTGGAGAGATACTGGCATTATTGTTAAGCAGCGGTATCGTATATACTTTATCGACAAGGTTAGCTAAAGGACGAAAATAACCGACAGCATCTTTGGTATTAAGCATGCCAGCAATCATAATAATGGGGCGATCTGTTTTTTTTCTCCATTGTGTAAGTTCTGCCGCAATAACTTTTCCTGCAGCAGGATTGTGACCACCATCTAACCATAAATCAATATCAGGAGATAGTTGATCAACCAAAAGTCCTTGGGTAAGATGCTGCATTCGTGCGGGCCAATAAATATTTTTCAAAGCGTCATTTATGGTTTGTTCTGAAAGTTGAAAACCCGCTTGATAAACTGCTTCAAGAGATGCACCAGCATTAGCAATTTGGTGGTCTCCAATAAGGTTAGGAAGAGGAAGATCCATGAGACCTTGATGGTTTTGAAAAACCATACGTCCATGTTCTTTATAGCTTTGATAATCTTGATCAAAGAGAGCATAAGATGCTTTATTTTTATCGGCAAGGGGTATTAAAGTAGCAAGAGTTTCTTCATAATTCTGCTTTCCGATGACCACTGGAACGTTTGGTTTTATAATTCCCCCTTTTTGAAAAGCGATTTGAGCAATTGTGTTTCCAAGAAAGCTCTCATGATCATAATCAATGGGCATAATAAGCGATACAGCTGGTTTGTTAACGACATTGGTAGCATCAAAACGTCCTCCCAATCCAACTTCTAAAATGACAACATCAGCTGGATGTATACTAAACAACATAAAGGCAGCGGCTGTAAAAATTTCAAAAATAGTAATCGGCTCTTGACGATTTACTTTTATAATTTCACGGATTGTCTCAGCCAATTGGTTTTCTGTAACAAGTTGACCACCTCCTTTTTGACCTAACCGGCAGCGTTCATTCCAGTTGACGAGATGAGGTGAGCTATAAACATGAACGCGGTATCCTGCACTTTCCAAAAGAGCACGGCAAATTGCTGAAGCAGATCCTTTGCCATTTGTTCCAGCGATGTGAATAACAGGGGCAAGTTTTAAATGTGGGTTACCAAGACGCTCTAAAAGGTGAACAATACGCTCTAAAGAAAGATCAAATTTTTTCGGATAATTTCTTAGTAAATCATCCACCACCCTTTGTATTTGACTTTGTTGCATAAACTTAAGCTGCTTTTGTCCTAGAAAGCGATGTTTGAGAGTCTGTTGGGGATGGATCGGAAGGGTTAAAAACAGCAGGGCGTTTCATCATCAAGCGTAAAATACGCGCAATTGTTGTTTTCAGTTCTAAACGCGATACAACCATATCAATCATACCATGTTCAAGCAGATATTCACTACTTTGAAAACCTTCTGGTAGGGTTTCGCGTATAGTTTGTTGAATCACACGTGGACCAGCAAAACCAATCATAGCGCCAGGCTCGGCAATGTGAATATCACCAAGCATGGCGTAAGAAGCAGTAACACCACCGGTGGTTGGATTAGTCAGCACAACAATATAGGGAAGCTTTGCTTCTTTCAACATTTCAATCGCTACAGTTGTACGGGGCATTTGCATCAACGAGAGTGTTCCTTCTTGCATTCGTGCACCACCAGAAGCAGCAAAAAGAACCAGCGGACGCCTTTCAGCAATGGCAGTATCAAAAGCTTTGATAATAGCTTCTCCTGAAGCCATACCAAGTGATCCACCCATAAAGGCGAAATCTTGAACAGTTGCAATAATTGGTAAGCCTTCAATCGTACCACGTGCACTTAAAATATTGTCATCAACCCCAAGTTTAGAACGATAATCTTTTAACCGGTCAATATAGCGTTTTTCGTCACGAAATTTTAAAGGATCTGTTACAACTTTTGGATTTTCAAGAGCTGTATAAACACCATCATCAAAAAAATGCATGAGACGATTTTTAGCACTGATACGCATATGATGACCAGAATTGGGAGCTACAAATTGATTAGCTTCCAGATCTTTATGGAAGACCATTTCACCACTGGTAGGATCTTTAATCCATAGATTTTCTGGAATTTCACGGCGCCCCAATATAGAGTTAATTTTAGGACGAACATAATTTGTAATCCAGTTCATCTTTATAACCTTCCTTTAAATATTGTGCATCTTTTTCATGATTTGAAAGAATATAGAACTTAAGCAGTCACATTTACTTTACCGGTTGAACAAAGGAGTCTATTTAATACTTTTATCAGCGTACGTATAGCTTGTTTTTTAATTTTTAATTTTTCCCATATCATAACAATCATATGCATCATGAAGAGTATTCCCTATAATAAATTTCTCATAAATTCTAAGAACTTACATGTTTGTATTTTTTACTTTGGTGTTAAAATTTACTCCTTGCGATGGTTAACAAACGCCTTATTTTTAATAAAAAATGAATATCCAATTAATCATTCGTATCAACAGTTTTGAAGAAAAGAAACCTTATAGTATAAGGCGCTAACAAGGCTAAAATAATCCATTAAAGATAATGAATACAAT
Organism: Bartonella sp. AP150HLJHH; assembly: GCF_042196385.1. Classification (NCBI taxonomy): domain Bacteria; kingdom Pseudomonadati; phylum Pseudomonadota; class Alphaproteobacteria; order Hyphomicrobiales; family Bartonellaceae; genus Bartonella; species Bartonella sp. AP150HLJHH. The sequence continues at coordinate 159,508 of NZ_JBHIQC010000001.1, forward strand.
AACGCTATATTAGCGAAACGCTAACATCAGAGCAAGATTTTTTTCAAAAGGTTTCTTTAAAGCGCACGCTTTTTACAATTAAAATAGAATACGCTCAAAATATCATTATATTACTCATTTACGTGCTTGTTTTACACAGATATCTTTCAATAATTTCCAAAACTCTCTTATGAAGAGTATACACTCTCCATGAATGGTATAAAAGACATTATGCTATCCGTTTTTACTGAAATAGAGGGTACAAAGCGGCACCATCATATTCTTTTTCAGTTTTCAATACGACGATAATGTTTGCATTAAGAGGATTCATATAAAGATATTTCACGCTTTTTTGAAAGTACTTTTATCCGCACACCACCTCCGTTTATGACATATTAACAAACGATTTCAATTGATCCAATATGAATAGGATTAAAATGAGAAACCCTCATAATATTTAGGTTTTTCACTCATGTCATAAAACGATAAATTATCATTATAAATCAATATATTGCCTTAATAAAAAGAAAAGCATAAAATTTTATATTATGCTTTTGGGGGCTTACAAGTTTTGTTTGATTTAAAGTTAAGGAGCATTATTTTTGTGTGATGCGTGCTATGTCTTTTGGGAAAGCGTTTTGTGTAAATGTGTCATAAAGGCGGCGGCAAAAAGCGGTGTTGCTAGATTAATAATAGGAATCGAAACAAAAAGCGCTATCAATAATCCTGCGCCAAAAACCGTTGTGTAATGAGTATGTAAAAAAGCACGGGCATCTTGTTCTGTTCGAAAACGGTAAGCCGCAAACAAGAAATATTCATGACCGAGCAAATAACCATTAATAAGATAAAAAGCAATTAAATTAATACCTGGTATGAAGAATAAAATAAAAGCAATTCCATTACCAAGAAGGCTTAAAATAACAAATTTAAAGGAAATGATAAGAGAACGCTGAAACGGCAAAGCTTGTCCAATAGGCTCGTTTGGATAATCCTCTTTTTCAATGATTTCAGCAGCAGAGTCAATGAAAAAACCACCAATCATAGCTGAGATCGGTGCAATCAAAAAAGCCAACAAAAGAGCCAAACCAAGATTAAAAATGATAAGCATGCTAAAACCAATCCATCCCGCCCAACTAGGGAGTCCAGGAAGAAATTGAGCAATCCAGGGCCAAAAGTAAGACACAAAAAGTTGGTGCACACATAACCATAAAATGGTGAGAATGAAAAAAGTAACCCCCAATGCTTTCAGTATCATAATACGATATTGCGAGGTTAGAAGACGTTGTAAAGCACGATAAGCAGCAGTAAAAATCATAGATTAGTAAATTAAGGAAAGAAGCAAAAAAAACAAGAAATATATTTATTGTATGATTTTTTCTTTCTTTGAATTACAAGATTTTTTTCAAGAACATTATAAAAAACGGTTAAGGTTTCTTTGTTAAAAATAAAGTTTGAATAAATAGAAATTTTGATTTTTAAAAACAAAGAAGAATTTAACAAAGTAGCTGTTGTAGAAGAAATTTTTAGTATTTTTGTACATAGTGTAGATTATTGCGTTTATATGATATATGTAAAAAATTAAGGAATAAAAACTATTTGGTAGAAAAGTTGTTTATTTCTATTTATTCAGTAGAGTTATCTAACTTCGTTTATCTAAATGTTTAATTGTTTTGCACAATTCCTAAAATTCTGTACTTTTCTACTATTTGGCGGCATGCTTTTGCCTCTCGCTTTCAAAAAAATATTGAGTTCAATGGAATAGGGGTAACGTAGTAGCTCCGTAGATATTCTAATTTTGGGCAACAGAATGATTAATATGATAGAAGTGGAAAAAATAAGCTTAGGCGATTGACCGTCAGATCCCATAGAAGAGCAGTTTTTTGAGAAGAAGCAAAGAAAGGGAGAAACCACGGATGCTTAAAAATGATGAGATTTTGAATTTTAAAAGCTATAAGTGCAATGAAGTAAGCATTCATTGAAGCACTTTTCATACAAGTGGTGCACTGTATCAAATAATTTTTAGATAATAACACCACTAATTTATCGAAGAGAATTGATCATTTTCAACTTGAATAAGAATCCCAAATATAGAAATATTCTTTAATTTCAAAGACTCTATTCAACATCAAAAAATTATTTACGTACACATTATAGGCGAGACCAATGTATGGATACAAAGCTTTCGATAAAGGAATAAAAATGCTTCTCATGAAACATCACAATGTGAGGATATCATGGATAAAATTCTAGTTTTTGTGGTCTTGGTATTCTGGAGAGAGGACATACACATTTAATCTTAAAGACCGATCACTGAGGAAAATAATAAAGGCTTCAGTTTCATAAACTTATAGACAGTGGTGCAGTGAATTTTGTCTACACTCTTTATAAGCGTCAGTGTGAGATATGCTTCAAATTGCATTGAGATGTTATAATATCATTGATTTATACATTATTTTTCATAGCGAATAAGAGCTCAAAATAAAGTTGTCATATTTTCTCATTAGCTGCTCTCATTATGAAACAATCAAAATCATTTATTTGCATATCATAAATATGACCAATATGGGGATAAAAACATTGAAGAAAGAAAATGCTTTTTATAAATTTTATCCATTACAAGAGCTTTGTCAAAATTGATGGTAGCCAAAGTGAATGATAGCTTGTTTTTTATAAGCTGGCGAGACAGTGGTGCAATAGATTCTACTTTTATGAAGGCTAGGGTGAGATAGGATTTTAAAAAAACATTTCCCAACGCTCATCATACCCATTTCGCAACAGCGTTTGTGAATGGTATATGGGTAAAGCTCTCGTGAATAATATAAAACTTATAGGGCATCACTAACTTTACGCTTAATAAAAAGAGCACGCTGGCACCATCATCCTCAGTGTTGTCCGAGACAAGCCCTTGGTGCTTGAGATGGTCCATTATAAGCGCTTTTAGTTCTTTCTTAAACGTTTTGTATTCATACAGTTATCCTTGTTTAAAACGTGCAAGAAAATGATTTTTATTGATTCAATATGAGAGAGATTGGAAATAAGAGAATCTTACGATGTCTGGGATTCTAATTTAATATGAACAATGCTAGGTTATCATTATAAATCAAAAATATTATATACTAATTGAGATGGATAGACACCTATTGTCAGTTCTATTTTATAAGGTGTTTTAATATCAACGCGTTTGAAGAGTTCTTATTTGCAAAGGGGTATATTTTTCTCATGAGGAGTAGATGTTTGGGGGGCAAAAAATGATACAATCACGTTTGCTAATTTTTGCGCTACGTGTTGTTTACTCATATGGGGCCATTGTTCAACTTTTTTTCTACTTACGAGATAAACTTGATTTGTATCAGCACCCATGACACTTGTACCATCTAGTTGAAGAGAAATATCATTAGCAAGAATGAAATCAGCTCCTTTTTCAACACATTTTTTTTGCGCATTGGCAATGATATCACATGTTTCAGCAGCAAAACCAATGACCAATGAGGGGCGGTTTGGAGCGTGTCCAATCGTTGCTAAAATGTCAGGATTTTCAACTATATCAAGGGATGGTGGTATTTTATGAGCATTCTTTTTAATTTTGTGTAAAGACTGCGTTTGACTGCGCCAGTCACAAACAGCGGCAACAAAGATAGCACCATCAGCAGGCAATGCGGTTTGAACGGCTTGTAACATCTGTTGTGCTGTTTCAACATGAATGGTTTTTACTTCTTGTGGGTCTGCAAGATTAACAGGTCCACAAATAAGTGTTACTTTTGCACCCAAATGCGCAAGAGCGGTTGCGATGGCATGGCCTTGTTTACCTGAAGACCGATTAGCAATATAACGCACTGGATCAATTGGTTCATGGGTAGGACCAGAGGTAACGATGAAATGGCGGTCAGAGAGAGGTTTTTCATGCACATTCAAAATAGTCTCTATGGTAGCGACAATAGTTAAAGGTTCGCTCATGCGTCCATATCCTATCTCGTCACGTTCAGCCATATTTCCGATTTCTGGTCCGATGATATGAACGCCATCTGCGCGCAGTTGTGCAACATTGCGAATAGTGGCAGGATGCGCCCACATGGACGGATTCATGGCGGGTGCAATTAAGAGTGGACAGCGTGCCGCTAAAAGAATGCAATCAGTCAGATCATCTCCTATGCCATTGGCTATTTTTGCAATGCGATTGGCTGTAGCAGGGGCTAAAATAATAAGGTCAGCATTACGTGCTAAACGGATATGTCCGATATCGTGTTCTTCTTCGCGTGAAAATAAATCAGTATATACAGTACCACCGCTTAAAGCTTCAGCGGCTAAAGGCGTAATAAACTTTTGCGCTGCTTTTGTCATTACAACTTTTAAATGTGCTCCACGTTCTTGTAAACGGCGAATCAAATCAAGTGCTTTATAGGATGCAATACTTCCACCAATAATAAGAAGGAGAGATTTTGATTTCAATGATTGCATTTCAACAGCGCTAGTATGAAGGGGTTGTGTGGTGAGAGGAGTGGGATTGCTTAAAAGGCGTCGGACTTCTTCTTCCATAGAAATACCATTTTGCGCGGCGCGTATGCGTAAAGCTTCTTTGGTTTCAGGAGACAGGTTACGAATGGTAATACTGGCCATAAAATACCTCCAAGAAATAAAATGATTGCAATGATTTCATTGTTGATATTTTTAGCATATTAAGGAGATTAGAAAAGATGAAAAAAGTAAAAAGTAAGACAAGCGCAACAAAGTGCAATGATAAAAAGACTATAACGACCATAACGGTTTCTATGACTTTGTTCCACAGCAAGTTGTTTGAGGGTAGCAGGAGAAAGATTAAAACCTGTTTTTCTCATTTGATTGAAATCTTCTTCTATCCGTTGGAAATTTTGAACCAATTGTGGTGTTTTGCGTGCCAGCGAAAGGAGAGCTTGTGCTCCTTCACTAAAGTCTTTTGCAACGCCTACGGGTCCTAAATTTTTACTAATCCATTCTTTGACAACGGGTTCAGAAGCTTTCCACATATTAAAAGTGGGGTCTAATGTGCGGGCAACGCCTTCCACGACAACCATCGTTTTTTGCAACAATAAAAGTTCAGGTCGCGTTTGCATGTCAAATAATTCAGTGACTTCAAACAATAAAGTGAGCAATTTAGCCATGGAAATGCTTTGTGCTGATTGTCCGTGAATTGGTTCGCCAATAGCGCGGTTGGCTTGCGCAAAGCTTTCGATATTATGGTGTGAAGGAACATAACCTGCCTCAAAATGGGCACGTGCAACCCGATGGTAATCGCGGGTAATAAAGCCATAAAGAATTTCAGCAAGGAAATGCTTTTCTTTTTTACCAAGCCTTCCTGTAATGCCTAGGTCAACAGCAACAATACATCCTTTTTCATCTACAAATAAATTACCAGGATGCATATCGGCGTGAAAAAAACCATCACGCAATGTATGGCGAAGAAAAGATTGAATAAGCGTAATAGCGAGCGCCTTCAAATCAAAACCTGCTTCTTTAAGTTTGGAAATTTCGGATATTCTTATACCATCAATCCATTCCATTGTAAGAACATTACGTCCTGTCCGTTCCCAGTCAATACGTGGAACCCGAAAGCCTGTATCATGTTGAATATTTTCAGCCATTTCAGATATAGCTGCTGCTTCTAAGCGTAAATCCATTTCAAGTCGTGTTGTTTGTGCTAAAGTATCCACCACACAAACAGGACGAAGCCTTCGAGAGGCAGGGATATAGCGCTCTTGTAAATGAGCAATGAGATAGAATCCTCTAAGATCTTTAGAAAAACGTGCTCTGATATTGGGACGAATAACTTTTACAGCACATTTTTTCTTATGGCCAGTTTCATCACTGTATTCAGCTGGATGAACTTGAGCAATAGAAGCGGCGGCAATGGGGGGATAAAAATTTACGAATAAATCATCAATAGAGCGACCAAGAGAACTTTCAATTTGAGCAATAGCGGCAGTGCAAGAAAATGTTTGGACACGATCTTGTAGCTGTGACAAATCTTCCGCAATATCACGCCCAACAATATCAGGTCTTGTGGCAAGAAATTGACCAAGTTTTATGTAAGAGGGTCCAAGCTTATTAATGGCATATGAAATATTTTCAGATCGCTGTTTCTTTTTTGTTTTGCGTCGTGCTAATGCATTCGCTATACGATGACATAGCGCTGGAAATCCTTGAAGATCATCATGAGGAAGAGCACTTAAAACACCTTCACGTGTTAAAACCCATCCTGCACGCATCAATTGAAAGTAAGGGGAAATTTGCACCATTTTTAAATTTTCCAACCTGAATGCAGCGCCGCAATCGCACCGGTGAGATTGCGGTACGATACCCGCGAAAACCCCGCATGCTTGATCATATGGGAAAAATCATCTTGCTTAGGAAATTTGCGGATAGATTCAACCAAATAACGATAAGCATCGCCATCATTTGCGATAAATTGACCTAGCTTAGGGATAGCATGGAAAGACCAAAGATCATAAATTTTATCGAGCCAAGGCATCTCGACATTTGAAAATTCTAAACATAAGAAACGTCCACCGAGCTTTAAAACACGAAAAGCTTCTCTAAGAGCTTGATCAATATGAGGAACATTGCGAATTCCAAAAGCAATCGTGTAAGCGTCAAAGCTTTGATCTTCAAAAGGTAGATTTTCTGCATTGGCTTCAACAAAATCAATCAGAGGGGCAAGACCATTTTTTTGTGCGCGTTTTTTGCCAACGCTGAGCATTGAGCCATTAATATCAAGCACTGTAGCATGGGCTTTTTGGCGTGAAGCATTAAGAATACGAAAAGCAATATCACCTGTACCGCCAGCGACATCAAGAACTTTCCAATGAGAAAGTGCTGGTGGGGAAAGCCAAGCAATCATGGAATTTTTCCACACACGGTGTAGCCCTAAGGATAAGATATCATTCATCTTGTCATAATTTTCAGCAACAGAATGAAACACACCATCCACCATGGATTGTTTTTGTGTTTCATCTACTATTGTAAAACCAAAAGAGTGCTCCATGCCACCCTTGGTTCCTACACGTTCTGTTTCAATTGCCATGTATATGATCTTCCTTATTTTTCTTTTATCGTAAATGAAATAGAGAGGGAATGTTCAACTACGAAAAAACAACGTATAAAACTACGACGTTTACACAGCCAAAAACAGAAGAGTACCTTTAGATATCAAGATTGGCAACGCTTAAGGCATTGTCTTGAATAAAAATACGTCTAGGTTCAACTTCATCACCCATGAGACGAGAAAAGAGTGAATCTGCATCGGTTGCATCATTAATCTTTACTTGTAAAAGAGAACGTGCATTGGGATCAAGCGTTGTTTCCCAAAGTTGTTCAGCATTCATCTCCCCAAGACCTTTATAACGTTGAAGAGTAACACCTTTTTTACCGTTTGTAAAAATGCTCTCTAAAAGGCTCATAGGACCAAAAATACGCTCTGTTTTATCTTTGCGACGTAAAAGAACAGGAGGATGATATATGTCGATAAAATTTTGAGAAATGCGATCAATTTGGCGTGCGTCAGTTGAATTTATAAGTCCCACATCAAGCGTAACAACATCTTTAACACCACGCAAAATACGCTCAAAACATAAACTTCCATCTGCTGTATATTGTCCACTCCAACCTTGTTCCATATCATCAGCAATCAGATTAAGGCGGTGTGCTGTAGTATCTGCTATTTTTTGCGCTTTTTCTTGTGTTGCAAAGACTTCAAGATTAAAAGCGCCAGCAATTGCTGCTTGTTCAACAATATTACGGTCATAACGGGTATGAAGACCATTTAAAAGTTGACGTAATATACGAGCATCTTTAGCGAGTTGATACAAATCAGCTCCTGCACGAACTTCTCCCGTTGAAAGCTCAAGCGTTGTTTCTTCTAATCCAGTATCGATCAAGAATTCTTCAAACGCTGCTTCATTTTTAATATATTGGGAAGATTTTCCACGCGATACTTTATAAAGAGGAGGCTGAGCAATATAAAGATGTCCACGTTCAATCAACTCGGGCATTTGTCTAAAAAAGAAAGTGAGCAGCAGAGTACGAATATGGGCTCCATCAACGTCCGCATCCGTCATGATAATAATCTTATGATAACGTAATTTATCCGGCGAAAATTCATCCTTACCGATAGACGTTCCAAGAGCTGTAATAAGTGTTCCAATCATATCAGATGAGAGCATGCGGTCGAAACGTGCTCGTTCAACATTGAGGATTTTACCACGAAGGGGTAAAATTGCTTGATTTTGACGTGAGCGCCCACTTTTTGCTGAACCGCCAGCCGAATCCCCCTCGACAATAAAGATTTCTGATTTTGCGGGATCTCGTTCTTGGCAATCGGCAAGCTTTCCTGGTAGAGAAGTGATATCAAGTGCCCCTTTTCGTCTTGTGAGTTCACGTGCTTTGCGTGCTGCTTCACGTGCTGTTGCAGCTTCTACCACTTTACTAATGAGAAGTTTTGCTTCATGAGGATGTTCTTCCAGCCATATTGAAAGACCTTCATTGACCAAATTTTCAACAATAGGGCGCACTTCAGAAGAGACTAACTTATCCTTTGTTTGTGAAGAAAATTTTGGATCAGGAACTTTGACAGAAAGAATAGCTGTTAATCCTTCACGGCAGTCATCACCGGTTAAGTTCACTTTTTCTTTTTTAGCAATACCTGAAGATTCAGCATAGCCATTAATTTGGCGTGTAAGGGCACTTCTGAAACCTATCAAATGCGTTCCACCGTCACGCTGAGGGATATTATTGGTAAAACACAAGACCTTCTCATGATAGGAATCATTCCACCACAGGGCAACATCAACGCTCATACCATCCTTTTCACTTGCAATATAAATAGGAGTATCAAGCAGAGCTTTTTTTGATTGGTCAATATATTTCACAAACTCTATTAATCCACCTTCATAATGCAATTCAACGGATTTAATATCAGCATGACGCTCGTCAACAAGAAGAATATAAACCCCAGAATTTAGAAAAGCTAATTCCCGTAAACGACGCTCTAAAGTTTCAAAATCAAACTCAACCATAGTAAAGGTTTCAGAGCTTGGTAAAAATCTAATTTCTGTTCCACTTTCTTGATCGCAATCGCCAACAACTTTTAATGGAGCATCAGCTACCCCGTGGGTAAATGATATTTCATGAATTTTACCATTGCGTTTGATTTGCAATTTAAGCCAAACGGATAATGCATTCACAACAGAAACGCCAACACCGTGTAATCCGCCTGAAACTTTATAAGAGTTTTGATCAAACTTTCCACCGGCATGAAGCTGTGTCATAATAACTTCAGCGGCAGAAATACCTTCTGTTGGATGGATATCTGTCGGAATTCCACGTCCATTATCACGAACAGAACAAGAACCATCAGCATGGAGTGTGACGTTTACAAGAGTTGCATGACCGGCTAAAGCTTCATCGATAGCATTGTCTACAACTTCATAGACCATATGATGTAACCCCGATCCATCATCAGTATCACCGATATACATACCAGGACGTTTGCGTACAGCATCAAGACCTTTGAGAACTTTGATAGAAGCGGCATCATAGTTATTGCTTTGTGCTGGTGAGGTTATTTCATCACTCATAAGTTAGTCCATTCCTGTGTTCAATTTACAATATTTTATCCGCTTTTTTAAAGCTCAATGTTCTGATCAGTTATTTATGGAATAACCACATTAAATATTTACCGTATATCAGATCTAGATTCAATATCTGTCGATATATAATGGAGAGAATGATAAAATGATAGTGTACTGTTATGCTGTAAAACACTAGGACGGTGATATAAGGCGAATAAACACTTATGACTTATACAAAAAACTGTTTCATAAACGATGCTATTTACTTTGTTTATTTTTGCATATGCGTAATGTTTCAGAATTAGTTATGCATTTTTGTGTTACACTAATAAAGGTCTCACTTGTTTTATCCATAAATCAATTTTTCAATCCTAATTCTACCATATATTTAAAACAAAGGTTGCGAGCTCTCTAAGCAGTTCAAACTTTTGTATGTTAGATTGAGGCGAAAATATTTTGTATATTGGTTTGTGTTATCTTTAAAATGTGAAAAACGCTTCATTTGAGGAAAATATAAATGCGTAAATGTAAAAACACGTTTCTACGATCATCTTTTATATTCAACTTTACAATTAAAAAAACGTCTACGGTGATGTTTTTGAATAATGAGGGTAATGACGAATTATCTTACGCTTTTGTTTCTTGCATTCTCGTGAGGTTGCATCACTCATTCAAAACAAAACGCCATTGTACTGTTTATTCACGCGCTTTTTTAAGGAGCATCTCTCAATGTTCCCAAACTCATTTTACAACGATGTTTGAATAGTATAACGCAAAATGCCCTGTGAATACTACAAGATTTATGTCCTCCATCTTTCCCATCGTGACAATAAAGTGCAAATCAGAATCATCATTTTATTTTTCAGCTCTTAAATGTTGGTGCAACCTTAATATTGAGAAAACCCTCGGCATTTGAGGGGTATTTTTACTCTTTTCTTCAATAGTATCTATATACTTCCTAGGTTGTGATACGCAAGGAAATGGTCTTAATATTTTAAGGTACGCGGGATATTTTGATAAAATAAAGTGTACCACTAAAGTATATACAGCTTATTTCTTATATTAAAAAATTAAATCGCTTTTCTCTAAAATTACTTTTTATATATTCATTTTGGAAAATTAACATCAGAAATCTAAGCATTTTCAATGGTTTCAAAAATAGCAAGAATTTTATTTATTAAACGCCAGATATTTTGGTGAAGTGCGTTAGATAATAATTAAGAAGTGTTGCATCTTAGTTTTGAAAAATGGGGGAGAGATTTTGAAAATAAAAAAATCTATATATGTGAAACATCTTCAATTGCGTTTACAGTACTTTTTATTCAATAATCCATACAATATTTTTATTCGTATTTTATTTGTAGCAGGGGGGGTTCTATTTTCCTCTTACGCAGAAGCTGAAAGGCTGCCTTCTTTTTTTGATTCGCATGAACATTTGGTACAACCTGATACAACGGATATCTTTCGTTTGCGTTTTGTAACAACTTTTGATTTTCCTCCTTTTAATTTTATTGATCAATCGGGGTATCTTGCAGGTTATAATATCGATTTATTGCGCGCTATTTGCTCAAAATTAAAATTAGAGAAGCTTTGTGAAATAGAAGTGATTCCTTGGAAAGAGCTTTTAGAACATGTTAAAAATGGTGGTGCAGAAGTCATTATTGCGGGTTTAAAAGAAACAAGTAAAACCCAGCAAGATCTTGTTTTTACAAAGTCATATTTGCGCTTTCCAGCGCGATTTGTTGCTTCTCGACGTTTAAATCTCGATGAGCCAATAAGCGATCAATTGATACATTTAACCAGTGGTGTTTTGTCTAAAAGTGTTCACGAAAAACTCTTTCAATATTATTTTCCTAAAGCCAAATGGCAAGGGTTTAAAAAGAGAGAAGAGCTCTATAAAGCATTACAAGAGCGTAAAATTGACCTTATTTTTGATGATGGATTTGCTTTATCATTATGGTTCAAAAAACAAAAATCTGTTGATTGCTGCCATTTTGTTGGGGGGGCATATATGGCGCCACAGTTATTGGGGCAAGGAATGCAGCTTGCTGTTGCAAAAAAGAATGAAAAATTGGTTGATATACTCAATTATGCGCTGAAATCTCTAGAAGAGGATGGTAAACTTACAGAACTTTATTTGCGTTATTTTCCAATAAGTTTTTTTTGATGAGTAGTTTTTTAATTAAGGGCTGTTAATCTTTCTGCGCCTAGTCGATAGGAAATAGCTTCTGCGAGATGATAGCGGGAAAGAGTATCTGATCCGTCAAGATCAGCAATTGTGCGTGCAACTTTGAGAATGCGATGATAAGCGCGTGCGGAGAGGTGCATTTTTTCACTCACATCTCGTAAGAGTATGGTCGCACTTTTATCAGGAATGGCAATCTGTTCTATAATTTTGGCAGGGCAATCGCCATTGGTACGAATATGATCAAACCCCATTGTTGAAAAACGTTTAGCTTGAATGGTACGGCACCGTGCGACGCGTTTGGCAACGTCGCAGCTTTTTTCTGATTGTTCTGGTTGCATAAGGTCCATAGCCGTCAAAGCAGGGACATCAATCCGTAAATCAATTCGGTCAAGCAGAGGACCAGAAATACGGGACTGATAATCGATTTGACAGCGTATCCCTTTAGGGCAAACATGGTCTTTTTCGCCTGCCATACCACAACGGCAAGGATTCATTGCGGCAATAAGTTGGAAGCGAGCAGGATAGCTAATATGGTGATTAGCGCGGGCGATAACTGACTCCCCACTTTCTAAAGGTTGACGAAGAGAATCAAGAACCTGTGGAGAAAATTCAGGCAATTCATCAAGGAATAACACACCATTATGAGCAAGGGAGACCTCTCCCGGTCGTCCTTTAAGCCCTCCACCAATCATTGCGGCCATGGAAGCAGAATGATGTGGGGAACGAAAGGGGCAATGAAGTGAAATGGTATTATGAACCGTTTCTCCTGTAATAGAAGCAATCAGAGAGACATCTAAAAGCTCACGGCTATCAAGAGGTGGCAAAATGGAAGGTAAGCGTTGCGCTAGCATAGATTTTCCAGCACCAGGGGGACCTACAAACAAAAGGTTATGGCGTCCAGCAGCACAAACTTCTAAGGCACGTTTGGCTGTTTTTTGTCCTTTGATTTCGCAAAGATCTGGAAGTTCAGTTTTGATAGTATATTGGCGCGGTTGTGGACGTTTTTGAATTTGGGTTCCTTTGAAATGGTTGACTATAGTGAGCAGAGTCTCTGGGGCAAGAATATTTATTTCTGCATTTGCCCATGCTGCTTCAGGTCCACATTGGAAGGGACAAATTAGTCCTTTATCGAGTGATAAAGCTGTCATGGCAGCTGGTAAAACACCATTAACGGCGGTAAGTGAACCATCCAGTGATAATTCTCCTAAAATGACATAGTCTTGAGCTACTTCGGGAGGGAGGATTCCCATAGCAAGCATTAAGCCTACGGCGATTGGCAAATCATAATGCGATCCCTCTTTAGGCAAATCAGCTGGTGCAAGATTAATCGTAATTCGTTTAGTAGGCATAGAAAGTCCACAAGCGTGGAGGGCTGCTTGTACACGTTCACGGCTTTCTGCAACTGCTTTATCAGCTAATCCAACAATAGCCATTCCTATTTTACCAGACGAAATCATAACCTGTACATCGACAGGGACTGCCTCTAGACCGCGAAAAGCAACAGTTGTAATACGTGCGATCATTTATTTATTTTCCCCCTTTAGACCTGGTAGAGACAATCATATCTATTTATAAAAATCAAGAAGCATCTCTATAGCTTTTTTTATAGAGAGAACTATATACGTGGGCAGTTTTTTAGCATTCCCATGGAAAGTCATTTGTACAAATTTAACCATGATGATATGGGACGCAATAAAACATTTATAATAAGCTAAATAAATATGTTAAGAAAAAAAGAATGAGGCTGTTCGTGTTATACAACAGTGCAAAATTTTATGAAAATATAAGGGGAGGATAACGTTATGTATCGCAGAGTGTTATTTGATGTGATAAAACGTGTAAAATGTGCAAAGTAATTATATTTACCTTTCTTATTTTTATATTATTTCAAAGCGTAGTAGATGCAAAGTGTATTATAAGGTATCTGATTTTATGGTATACCAGACAAGAATTTTGTTAAAATCAGGGACTGTGCGCTGTGTATTTATAGGCTTGTGTTTTACTTTTTCTTTTCCACAGCCACTTGCTGCATTTGATTTTTTCGGCATCCCTCTTTTTGGTCAAAAGAAAACAAATTCTTCTTCACATTATGCCAAAAGTACAGAGAAATTTTATAAAGTTGATGTTGTTGCACCGCCAGGTGCACCATTAGAAGGTATAAAAATAGTTAAATCTGTTTCTTCTCTTGTTGCTGATAAAGAGAAAGCATCCGCCAGTTCTTCTGGTTTGCTCGCCAAGGCGCGTTCAGATTATCGAGCAATTCTTTCTGCTCTTTATGCTGATGGACGCTATGGTGGTGTTATTAGTATTAAAATTAATGGCTTAGAAGTCGCTGATTTAAGTCCGGTAACTCAACTTCCAGCACAATCGAATATCGTTATTACAATTAATGCTGGTCCACAATATGTTTTTAGTATTGCCAATATTGATAAAGTAGCTCCGTTTGAAAAACGTAAAGCGCATAAAATGCCCACAATTGAAGAATTGGGCTATAAAGTTGGGGCTATTGCTAAATCTGAAACCATTTTGAAAGCAGAAAAATGGGCGATAGAAGGATGGCGGCAACAAGGTTATGCTAAAGCTAAAATTATGAAGAGTGAGGTCGTGGCTGACCATGCTGCGTTGCGTGTTGAAGGACGGATTGTTGTTGCTCCTGGACAAAAGGCTTATTATGGTCCTTTAAGTGTGCGTAATATAAGTAAGAAACCACGTGTAGATTCAGCTTATATCGCGTGGATGACCGGATTGAAACCAGGGCAGATATACGATTCTGATGCGTTAGCTAAGGCAAATGAACGTCTTGCGCGCCTTGGTGTTTTTCGTGCTATCAATATACGTGAGGCTGATACTATTAATCTAGATGGTAGTTTACCGCTTGCACTTGTTGTACAAGAACGTAAACCGCGTCGTTTTGGTGTAGGCGGTAGCTATTCAACTTTAGACGGTGCTGGTTTTGAGACTTATTGGATGCATAACAATCTTTTGGGTCATGCAGAGACTCTTAAAATTGAAACAAAAATAAGTGGTGTTGGTAGCAATAAAAAGCAATCATATAATTTTAAAAATTTTGATTATCTTTTCGGTGCTACATTTGTAAAGCCCGGTGTACTCACGCCAGATACAGATTTCAGGTCAGAATTAAAAATACAACAAGATGTTTTAGAAAATTATACGACAAAAGCCATCAAAGGAAAATTAGGTATTACGCATATTTTTAATGGTAATCTATCGGGACAGGCTGCTGTAGAAGTTTCAAATGGTTATTCACGTGATATCTATTTTGGGAGCCGTAATTTTACAACAATCGGTTTCCCTAGCGGTTTGATTTACGATAGTCGTAATAATAAGTTTAATGCAACAAAAGGTTTATATGGTGAAGTTTTCATTGAGCCTTTTTATGAGATGCGTTTTAGCAACTTTGTTGCAAAAGTAACAGCAGAAGGTCGTTCTTATTGGGCGTTGGATGAAGGGGATCGTTTTGTTGTTGCTGCGCGGGCAAAGCTTGGTGCAATTCTTGGGAATGATGCAGCACAAGTACCCGCAAATACGCTTTTTTTTGCTGGTGGTGGGGGCTCTGTTCGTGGTTATGCTTACCGTAATATTGGTATCAAAACAGAAAATGATGGGGTTGTTGGTGGACGGGCGCTTATTGAGGGGTCAGCAGAATTGCGTGTTTCTTTAAATGATAAAATAGGGTTTGTCAGTTTTCTTGATGGAGGTTTAGTCGGGGAAAAGGCGAATTTTGATTTTTCTCAAAAAATTAAATGGGGAGCCGGTATAGGAGGTCGTTATATGACGGGTCTTGGTCCTTTACGCGTTGATTTAGCCTTTCCTTTAAAGAGAGAGAAGGGTGACCCTCGCATTGGTTTTTATGTGGGTATAGGGCAAGCATTTTAATGAAAAAAGGTGTACATTTATCAGCTTTCTTCTTTGTATTTTTGTTTTTTGGGGTGGGTGGTTTTGTTTTTGCGCAAAGAGGAGACATTCTTCCCTCTAGCGAAATGAAAACAGATGATCGCTCATGGTTTGTTTCTTTAATTGAACGAAAGCTTTCAGCGCCTAATCGTCAAGTTCGTTTACACAATATGCAAGGGACACTGTCTTCTCAAACATCAATTGATACTATTACTGTCAGTGATCAAAAAGGGGTTTGGCTTAAAATTACCAATGCTAAAATGGATTGGAATCGTCTAGCGTTGCTGAGAGGACGGATGGATATTAACCAGCTTTCGGCAGAACAGGTTACATTTTTACGCAAACCGCAAGGCAATTCTTCTTTTGTTTCTTCCCTTGAGACTGGTAAATTCTCTTTACCAAAATTACCGCTTGCTCTTTCTATCAATACGCTTACAGCTCAACATGTGACATTTGAACAGAATCTTTTTGGTTTTTCTGCTGATATGTCCTTAAAAGGCAATTTCACCTTGGCTGGTGGTAATTTTGATGTCGATATAGCGGCGCATCGTTTAGATGCACCGGGTTCTTTTTCTGTTCTCACCAAGATATCTGATAGTAATCGTACAGCTCAAATTGATATTTCTGCTAACGAACCACAAAATGGTATTTTGGCGAATATTTTTAACATTGAACAACGTCCAGCATTAAGTCTCGTCGTGAAAGGTGATGGTACTTTTGATGATTTGGTTATCAAACTTTCTTTAGAGTCCGATCATCATTCTATTTTAGATGGTAATGTTATTCTTGCAAGTGTTCCAGAAGGACAGAGTTTTTCTACGAAATTAGAGGGAACACTGAGCCCTTTAATACCTGTTCAATATCGTAGTCTCTTCGAATCTGATATAACATTAAAAGCAAAGGCAAGAAGAACAAAAGAAGGTGTGACACACCTTGATCAGATGGTTATTCAGAACAAAGCAATGAATGTTATAGCCAATGCTGAAATAACCGCCGATGGATTCTTGCGACGGCTTTTTGTTGATGGCAAAATGGCTCTTGATAACGAAAAGGAGTCTATTCATTTACCTATATCAGAAGTGCCAAAACCTGCGAATACTCTTGCTTTGAACATTGACTATGGTCGCGAAGGTCAACAATCTTGGAATGGGCGGTTGGTTGTAAATCATTTAAGCAATAAAAATATTTATATTCGCGATGCAATTTTTGATATGGGAGGAGTAAGCGAAAATCTTGATAATGCAGCTTCTCGTCATGTTGGTGTTCAGGTTAAAGGGACGCTTCAAGGGGTTAAAAAGATTAAGGGAGCGTTAGTAGAAAATTTAAGCCAAGCGGTTCATGTGCATTTAGATACGGATATTGTTTCGAACAAACCAATTTTGATTCATGATCTGAGTGTTACGGCTCAGGGTTTTTCTTCTTGGTTAAAAGGGACAATGGAGAATTTTGTTTTTAAAGGCGATCTCGGTTTAAAAGCTCAAACATTAACTCCTTTGGAAGTGTTCAGTAAACAATCACTTTCTGGTAATGCAGATATTAAAGCCAAAGGAACGATCAGTTTATTGAGTGGCATTTTTGATCTCCAATTATCAGGAATGGCTGACGATATGAAAATAGGCGTGCAGTCTTTTGATCGTTTATTCAAAGGAAATACTACTCTTTCAGGTGGCACTGCTCGAAATACAATGGGCTTCACTTTACGTCATTTTAATTTGAAAAATCAATATGCAAACATAAAGGCTGATGGTTATTTTTCAGATGAAAGCGCTAAAATGGATCTATCTGCTCAAGTATTTGATCTAGCTCAATTAGATCCGAAGATAAGTGGTGCACTTACAATTCAAAGTACGGCTAGAGGGCGCAATAGCCATATAAAACTAAATACGCGTGCCCATATTTCTGAAGCATTAATTGTAGGGAAGAAACTTCAAAACACAACATTTAACATAGATGCATTTGTAGATAATACAGCACCAGTTACTTCTTTAACAGGGGTGGTAAAGGGTGAAGGAATTTTTGCTAAGAAACCTTTGCATTTATCGGCCTCTTTTGAAGATTCTCATAAAATTCGAAAACTTGAAAATATCGATATTAGAGGGGGAAGTGCAAAAATAACGGGTGATCTTTCTCAACAACTTGGCGGTTTTTTGAAAGGAGCGCTGCATATTGATGCCGATGATATTTCCCTACTTTCAGCGTTATTTTTGCAGGATGGTAGTGGAAAAGTAAAAGGAGATTTTATTTTTGATGAACAAAATGGCAGACAAAAAACCAATGTGAAGGCGCATGTTAACCATTTGAATTTTTCCAAGAATAAAATAAAAAAATTGGCAATAGATGCTGACATATTCGATCCTTTTGGCATGACTCAGTTTGAAGGAGTTATCAATGCAGAACATATTCAAACACCTTTGGTAATGGTCAATCGTTTAAATGCTCACGCTGATAGGAATAATGGACAAACGGTTTTTACTGTCCAGGCGACGTTGCATGATACTCTCAATGCACGGCTTTCTGGTCGTTTAATGGTTGAGGAACTTCCAGAAAGTATAAAACGAGAAGTGCAAATTGAAGCTGTGGACTTAAAACAACATACTTTTCATGCAACATTGCCGAAGCCATCTATAATCTCTTTTGATAAAGATGGAATGACAATCAATGAATTAGGAATTGCAATAAATGGGGGCAACATCATCTTAGCAGGAAATATTCAAGATACCCTGAATTTACAACTTACAATGAATGCCCTTCCTGCTACTTTAGTCAATTTGTGGAAATCCGATCTTGGTGCAGCAGGGAGTGTAACAGGGCAGGTTATGATTCGTGGTCATTTAAAAAAACCTGATATAACTTACGATATAAAAGGTGAGGGACTGACAACCGTTGCTTTTCAAGATAAAAAAATTATGCCTTTTTCTCTTTCTGCTACGGGAAACACTGTAGATCAAAATCTTACTTTGAATGCAAATTTAACAGGAGAAGGAGTACAAGCACAAGCTCAGGGGCGTGTATCTCTAGAGAAAAATGCGCTTGATCTTCGTATTAATTTGCAAAATTTATCTGCACGTTTGGCGAATGGTTTTATTGCAGGACAAGCGCTTGATGGGACAGTGATAGGTAAAGTTGATATTGGTGGAACAATGAAGGATCCATCTGCTCATTTTGAGCTTTCTAGTCAAAATTTAACCGCTATGACGCATAAAGGACCGATGTCAATCAATATAAATGCTCGTGGTTCTTATAAAAAATCGACATTTCATATTGAAAATATGATAGCTACTGGAGATAAAGGATTAGATCTTTCCATCCATGGGCCTGTATCTCTTAATGGTTCAGAGGCAAAATTAAACGTTAAAGGGATAATGCCTCTTGATTTTGTTAATCTCTTATTAGCTAAGCGTGGTGCACATATAACGGGTACAGCAAGAATTGATACAGCTCTTAATGGGTCATTATCAAAGCCACAATTGATAGGAAATATTTCTATAGGCGACGGTAGCTTTTTTGATTCACAAACAAATGTAGGATTAAATAATATAACAATTGAAGGCAAATTGAAAGGTGATCATATCCTTATAGAAAAAGCTTCAGCTTCTTCGTTTGAGGGGGGAGGAATTTCTGCTTCAGGTCGTATCTCTAATGATCTAGAGACAGATTTGATATTTCATCTTGATAATGCCAATTATAATGATGATTCTATGATTCTGGCAACATTATCAGGTGAGATGACAATGACAGGTCATTTTTTTAATAGTCTTGTTCTTGGTGGTGATATCATCGTTGAAAAAGCTGAAGTTTTTGTTCCTGATCATTTTAAAAGTGCCAAGTTTCTTGATGTTAGAAATAAGAATTTAACTAAATCGATTCAAACAACACTTGAACGTGCTGATGTTAAGAACACGAACAAAAGCAAAAGCCGTATAGTTACACAAGAATCTTCATCTGTCGTGCTATCAAATATGCGTATTACAGCACGCAATCAATTTTTTGTACGCGGAAAAGGCTTAGATGCTGAACTGGGAGGACGCATTAATCTAGCAGGTCCATTGAATGATGTGCATCCAGTTGGTGAATTTAGAATGATTCGTGGACGTTTTGATATCTTGTCGCAACGTCTTAATTTTGATCAAGGACAAGCGAGTTTTAGTGGTAATCTTAATCCTACGGTTTATTTTGTAACCAACAATAACAGTGGTGATATTCGTGTCACTGTAACTGTAAGTGGGACGGTTGATAATCTTGATATTAATTTTTCATCACAACCAAATTTGCCTCAGGATGAGATTTTGGCGCGTTTGATTTTTAAACGCTCTCTTAATGAATTATCACCATTTCAGATTGCTCAACTTGCAGCAGCAGCGGCTGATCTTGCAGGTAGTTCTAATACATCTTTGTTGAATACTTTACGAACTAAAATTGGACTTGATGATCTTGATGTTATCGTTAATGAGAAGGGGAATACAGGCTTACGTATTGGACGCTACATACACAATAATATTTATTTGGGCTTTGAAGCAGGGTCTGATGGAACGACGAAAGGGACAATTAATTTAGATATTTCGCGTCATCTCAAAGCTAAAGGTGCCATAGGAAATGAACAAAATTCTAGTATAGGTCTCTTTTATGAAAGAGATTATTAAAGATTGAATTTTAAAAAAACAATTTCTTCGTTTTTTGTCTCTCATTTCTAAATCTGAGGAAGGAGGCATAGACTAGAAATCCTATAAAAGAAGAAGCTTTTTGTTGAGGCGTGAAGAGATGTATCTGAAATATTTGATTTTTGTTATGCTATTCTCTAAAGGGACAAAATCTTCACGAAAGATAGTATGTTATTTTGCTGCTATATATTTATTTTAGAGAAATACCTTACCTTGTTTTCAAGCCCATATCGTGCTGTTGCCTAAAGAATGTAATGTGTGCAATATATTGATTTATAAAGATAATTTATTGTTATTCAACTTGAATTAGAACTTTGAATATCGTACGAATCTCTTTCGTATTGAATCAATCAAAATCATTCGGCTTGTATGCTACAAGCGGAGAATCCTGTGTGGATAAAACTATTAAGAAATAACTAAAAATGCCTTTTATGAATCATGTCGAGAGCTAAGAGCTGTCGCAACATTAGGGACTGGCAGAATAGTGTGAGTGGTGCCGGCTTGTTACTCCATAAGCGTAAAGATAGAGGGGGTTAATGGATTTATCGTTATACAATTCACGAATGTTATTGCGAATGGGCTTAGGGAAGACTTTGAGAGAGATCTCTTTAAAACAAGTACGTGAATTTGCAACACAATGGCATTCTGTTTTTACGTGAAGGACATGATTCCATTAAAGACCGTCAAAAACGTGAGGCAAGCAGAGAATTCATAAGATATCGATTTTATTGTCAAACGCATTTAAAGCAATATTTTTTAATAATAAAAATTACCTATTATTTTAGATTTTGTTTATTGTGTCTGGAATAAGATCACTTTTCTTATAACGAATAGCTCCCCAAACAGAATACTCCAAAATATAACATTATTGTGTTGCAAGTTTATGTACTTGTTTTAAAGGAACATTTCTCAGTGTGCGCTTGAGTCTATTTCATAAGATTGCTTGTGAAATGGTATAAAGTATCTCTTATGAATGGTATAAAATCTACACTACCGTTATTAATAAAGGTATAAGTATTTACTAAAGCTATAAGCCGGCATTATCATTCTATTTTCCAGCTTCTCATGTTGCTGACAATCTTTTCACTTGAAAGTGTAGAGGTATTTTTATTGCTTATCTTAAGAGTTTTTATGCATATACCAATATCTCTTATGACGTACAACAAGCGCTTTTGATTGATTCATCATAGATATAAAGAAAATTTGCAATAAGCAAATTACATCTTATCTTTTGTTTAAGATATAAAATAACAAATTACGATTATAAATCAAAGTATTAAAATGTATATTAAAAGATATTTTTGTAAAAGTATTTATCAGAATTATATGTCGTATTTTTCTATTTTAGCGGTTAAAAGAAAGAGGAATGTCATTTTGCTTTTCATCTGTTTTTTTACATATTGAAATTATAGCCTTATATAGGCACTAACGTTGTGCATTTATAAACTCTTCAAGCCGTTAAGGTATTGGAGGAATATCATTTTAGTTTCTAAATGTAGAAAAAACAGCAAAGCTTGCTTTAAAGCAAGCTACAACAGTAAAAAAGTTTTATAATAAAACCTCTCTTATTTTTTCAATGTTTTTCTTTTAAACGGAGTGTATCTATAATTTGCAACACAATTTATAATTGTTAGCTTATTCTGTTGTACCATAAAAGACCGACATTTGAGGTGTGGTGATATAAGGTATGTAAGCCTTTTTGACACAGTATTCTGAAAGCACGTGGTGAATATTTAGGGTAAGCCTTGTATAAGTGAATCACATAAGTTGTTATCAAGAGGAATGAGCTCAATAAAAATCTAGATTGTTTACAGATCAGATTGGGTAGAGTCTTTGTCCTTTAAAAGTTGTGTGGAGAAAAAAATTATCAGTGCAGGGATAAACACGGATAAAGGTTGTATTAATCCAAATTCATCATCATCCGCGATAATTTTTTCAAACTTTTATGCTTTCTCTTTCAGGATTCACAACACTTATGAATGTTTCAACACTTATTTGAGGAAGGGAAGGGGTTTTTGAAATTTCATGGTTAAAGTCAATTGCATTCAACAAAATAGCGAGTAAAGTTTTCATCTAAATCCAAGAAGTTTATTTTCAATAAACCATAAATTCTTTGCCAACTTTGATTAAAGTAATGCTTTTTCGTGGTAACAAGTCTTTTTTATAAATGGAGCATTACCTTCTATCCATTTTTTATTTCAAATTTTATTTAAGGATCTAGAAATTAGGAGGTATGTTTTTTGAACTGGATATTATGAAGTTTTTTATAAAACCCATGTTCTTTTGCTAGCAATTCTTTTTGAGTACCTTGTTCAATCAGTTGTCCATTTTGTATGACCACAATTTTATGAGCACGAGCAATCGTTGAAAGGCGATGAGCAATAATGATCGTTGTGCGTCCTTTAGTAAGGTGATGAATAGCTTCATTAATTTGTGCTTCGGTGTGTGAATCGAGCGCACTTGTTGCTTCATCAAGAATCAGAATTTCACTATCGTGAATCATTGCTCTAGCGATAGCGAGTCGTTGTTTTTGCCCCCCTGAAAGATTACAGCCATTATCACCTATCTGTGTATCATAACCATTTGGCAAACTCATAATAAAGTCATGAGCATTTGCTGCTTTTGCTGCTTCGATAATTTCGTCATCACTAGCCCCTTCTTTTCCAAGCCCGATATTATATTTAACAGTTCCTTGAAAGAGAAAAGTATCCTGTCCTACATAGGCCATCAGGTTTCTCAGAGAGCGAAATGTTGTGTAGCGAATGTCTTGATCATTAATCAATATGCGTCCTTTTGTGGGGTCATAGAGGCGCATAATAAGGTTGATAAGGGTTGATTTTCCCGAACCGGATGGTCCCACCAATGCTGTCATTTTTCCGGCTTCTATTTCTAGGTTGATGTCTTTCAATATCATTTTGTTATTAGTGTATGCAAAAGAAACATGTTCGAAACGAATAGTTCCTTGCGTTTTATTCAGATCTTTAGCTTCTTTATGTTCTACAACTGTAAGGGGACAATCGAGTATTTCAAACATCGTACGGATATTGACCAAGCCAGATTCAATTTTAACACGTACATTTGCTAGTCTTTTTGCGGGTTCATAAGCTAAAAGTAAAGCAACAATAAAGGACATAAATTCACCTTGAACACCTGCGCGTTGGGTTGCAAGATAACCGGAAAAACAAATAATACCTGCAATGGCAACACCCGTGAGTGTTTCCATAATTGGATTGGTAATAGCTTCGAGTGTTGCAATACTGTTTGTTTGTTTTTCAACATCACAAATGGCTTTGTCCATCCGTTTTTTCATGACTTCTTCTAGTGAAAAGGCCTTGATGATTCGAATACCAACAGCCGTTTCCTGTACGATTTTGATAATTTCACCAAGTGAAAGGAGCTCTTTTTCCATCAAGCTGCGAACGCGTTTTAAAGCCATTCGAACGCCTAAAAAAGCTAGTGGTCCTACGATTAAAGTAATGGAGATTAACACAAAGTTTTGAATGAACATGACAAGCAACAGACCACTAACGGAAAGCAAATCACGTACAAAAGTTGTGATAATAGTATCAATTATATTACGTACGGCTGTCGCGTTATGAGTTACACGAACAAGAAGATCAGATGAAGTGTTATTATGATAAAAAGAGACACCTTGTTCCATAAGTCGTGCAAAAATTTTACGCTGTTGTTCAGCAATGATACTATTGCCTGCTTTGTTTAGAAAGTAAGTTTGGAAAAAAGTTGCAACTCCTTTGAGAATAAAGATAAAAGCAATGAAGCTAGAAATCAAAACAATCATAGGAAAATTTTGTGCATCAATAATCTGATTAACAACATCCCGCATAATCCATGCACTGGTTGCTGTGGTACAAGAAATGATGATCATTGAGAAGATAGCCGCACTGTACCAACGCATATGTTTACGAAAATTTTCTCGCAAAAGGCGGATAATAAGATGTTTGTCAAAAGAGGAAATTTGTTTTTTAGCCATGAAGAGCTTCTATATTCTCTCATTATTTTATGCAAGATTGAAACACTCTTAATTAAAAAGCCCCTTAATCTTTTTTACAAAAATAGCTTTTTCTTTCAAGGTTCATCACATCAATTTCACGACGGTGAGAGTGAAGAATGTAGTTCAAAGTTTCTGTAAAAGGTATAACGAAAATTCGTTGTTCATCATTATTTTTAGTTTTCAATAAAAGATACCGGTGAGTTTCACTATTGTATTTACCAATTTCCATATTGTGATAGCCTTTGGCACTTGAAATGGCTCACAAAAAACATTTCTGCTTTTTTAATAATTTTTATGTATCATCTCCATTTGTGATGTGTAAGCAAACAATTTTGCCGCATTGCATGATAAAAGAGCTTGAAATAAGAAGACCTTACGATGTTGAGCTTTCTCATTAATATGCAAAATGACGAATTCTTCTTATAAATTGATAAAGCATTATTAGACTCTTAAAAGGATTTATACACATTTATAAAACCTTAAAAGCACCACAAAAATTCTATGTGGTGCTTCTAAATAATACTATACACATCATTTTGATGCGTTGCATGCGAATATTATTCCAATGCAAAACTATTTAGGTGCTATCACCATCATCATTTGCCGGCCTTCAAGCTTTGGCTCCAATTCGATTTTGGCAATTTCACTTGTATCTTCTTTCACACGCTGAAGAAGCTTTAATCCAAGATCTTGGTGAGCCATCTCACGACCACGAAAACGCAAAGTAATCTTTACTTTATCACCATGATCAATAAAGCGATGAACAGCCTTGAGTTTGACTCCATAATCATGGACATCAACATTTGGGCGCATCTTAATCTCTTTGATTTCGATGACTTTTTGCTTCTTACGTGTTTCAGCAGCTTTTTTTTGGGTTTGATATTTTAATTTTCCCAAATCGATGATTTTACATACAGGTGGCTCCGCATTTGGTACAATTTCAACCAAATCAAGTCCCGCATCTGCAGCCATAGCAAGAGCTTCTTGTATCGCAACAACTCCCTGATGTTGTCCCTCATCATTGATAAGCTGAACATGAGGTACCCGAATATCCTGATTTGAACGTGGTCCGTCTTTTTGGGTAGGTGTCATTTTAAACGGTTTACGAATGGTTTATGCTCCTTAAATTTTGATTCAACTACAGTTAATTTAATATACAATTATGTACCTAAAAACAACTATAATTCGTGTTATTTTCATTATTTGATTTATTACTTTTTGGAATGATTTAGATTATAAAAGTTTTTCTCTTAATTTAAAGAATTTGTTTTATAGAGGATAAAAAATCATGGATCAAAATATTCCTTGTCAGTTTTTTTCATTTGAGAACACCGCACTTGCAGTACGCTATCGCAAGGGGCGCCAATCTCCAGGTTTGGTTTGGCTTCCTGGCTATCAATCCGATATGTTAGGAAGTAAGGCAGCGTTAGTTGATCAGTTTGCTCAGAAGAATGATTTGTCTTGTTTACGTTTTGATTATTCTGGACATGGAGAATCTGAAGGTGATTTTTTTCAAGGAACAATTTCGCGTTGGGTTAAGGAAAGTTTAGCGACTTTTGAAACCTATTGTGAGGGTCCACAAATTTTGATTGGTTCCTCTATGGGGGGGTGGATTGCGCTAAGGCTTGCAATGATGCTAGCACAGAAAAATAAGAAGCTTGCTGGCATGATATTGATTGCTCCAGCACCTGATTTTACACAAACATTGGTGGAACCAAAATTAGGCCCAGAAGAATGGAAGGTTTTGGAAGAAAAAGGCTATATTGAACGACCTGCAGTTGATGATACAGAGCCAATGCCCTTTACAAAAACATTGATTGAAGATGGGCGCGAAAATTGTGTTATGAAAGGATGCATTGATGTTGGGTGTCCAGTCCATATTCTACAAGGGATGGAAGATGAAGATATTCCCTATCAGCATACATTGACTTTACTTGATCATTTACCTCTCCATGATGTAACATTGACACTTGTTCGTGATGCAGATCATCGCTTTTCTCGTCCACAAGATTTAGATTGCCTTGAAACAGTATTGAGATCTTTTATTAATCAGATTAATGCAAAGTAAGGGGTACATTTATTGATGAAGATAAAAATATATGAGCATTTCTAAACAGCATTTTATTTTTTCTGAGCGTTTTGTACCTGTACGGGTGCGGGAAAATAAGTATGCGCGCCGTCTTACCTTACGTATTGATGCCAGAAGTCAGGAGATTTGTGTAACAACACCACCAGCAATAAATCTCTATGCGGTTGAAAATTTTATTGAAAAGCATCGATCTTGGATTGAGGCACGTCTTGCTCATGTACAAATCTCTCATAAAAATGCTTATCTCAAAGAAGGGGCGACAATTCCCTTATTGGGTGTTTCTCATACCATAAAGCATAGAGAGGGACGTGGGGTAACAGAAATCATTACAGCAGATGCGGAGCAAGGGCCTGAAATTATTGTTTATGGTCAATTAGAATATCTCCCAAGACGCATTGCTGACGTTTTGAAAAAACAAGCGGCGCTTATTATAACGCCTTTGGTGGCACATTATGCTCATCAGGTAGAGCGTAAAGTCAAATCCATTTGTTATAAAGATACGAGAAGTCGTTGGGGCTCTTGTTCAATCGATAAGCGTCTTTCTTTTTCTTGGCGCCTTATTATGGCACCAAAAGAAGTTGTTGAGTATGTTGTTGCCCATGAAGTTGCTCATCTTGTTGAAATGAATCATGGGCCAAGATTTTGGGCTCTTTGTGAAGAGCTATGTCCTGATAGTAAAACATATCGTGCTTGGTTGAAAGAAAATGCTCCTAGACTGCATGCAATTAATTTTGATTCATATAATTTAGAGGCGTAAAAAACTTTCAAATGAAGGCAATATTTAACGGAACTTTTTGTTGAGTGTTTTGTTGAGTGTTTGCTTGCTCATGCATAATGAGGAAGCCATTGAAGCTCTCAGCACGATTGTTCTCCCCTGCTTGGTTTGCTGAGTGTCTTCAATGTTTTGCTTTATCTTTTTTGTAATTCAGCGTAATAACCCTAAGTTCCGATGACTTATAAAAAAATGGGAAGGTTTTTTTATGTCTGTTCTTACAGATCCACTTCAGCTATTACAGGCACTTATTCGTTGTCCTTCTGTTACACCTCATGAAGCAGGGGCTTTATCAACTTTGGAACAATTTTTAAAAAAAATGGGATTTCACGTCGATCGCCCTGTTTTTACGGATAAAAATACAGATAATGTTGAAAATCTTTATGCAAAAATGGGAAGTGAAGGACCCCATCTTATGTTTGCGGGTCATACGGACGTCGTACCGCCAGGTGCATTGGAAGATTGGACTTATCCACCTTTTGAAGCTGTTATAGATCAGGGGAAATTATATGGGCGGGGTGCTGTTGATATGAAGGGTGGTATCGCTTGTTTTATTGCGGCTCTAGCGCGAGTTCTTGAGAAACGATCCATTAAAGGAAGGGTAAGCCTTTTAATTACTGGTGACGAAGAGGGGCCTGCTGTTAATGGTACGGTAAAACTTCTCAAATGGGCAGAAAAAAAAGGCGAAAAATGGACTGCGGCTCTTGTGGGAGAACCAACAAGCGTAAAGACTGTTGGTGATATTATCAAAATTGGTCGCCGCGGATCGATTTCTGGTGTCATTACCGTGAAGGGTCGCCAAGGTCATGTTGCTTTTCCAGAAAGGGCTGCCAATCCTTTGCCTTTGGCAAGTAAGCTTATTCAAGCATTGACACAAACCGTTTTAGATAAAGGGACAGAAAATTTTCAACCCAGTAATTTGGAGCTAACAACCATCGATACCGGTAATTTAGTGGTCAATGTTATTCCAGCGCAGACAACGATTCGTTTTAATATACGCTACAATGATCTTTGGACAAAAGAAACACTGATGAAGGAAATTGAAAAGCGTCTTGCTTTGGTACAATCAAAAAACAATGGTGACCAATATCCCTCTTATCAGCTTGAATGGATTCCAAGTTTAGGAGATGTTTTTTTGACCAAAAATGATAAACTCATTCAAACTTTATCCAATGCTATTAAAAGTGTAACAGGGAATATACCAGAATGCTCCACTTCTGGTGGTACTTCAGATGCACGATTTATTAAGGATTATTGCCCAGTGGTCGAATTTGGTTTACCGGGGCAAACGATGCATATGGTAGATGAGTGTGTAGCCCTTGATGCAATAGAAACACTTACTACTATTTATGAGCGTTTTATTATTGAATTTTTTGCATAAAGAAAAGGTTGCTGGTTCAAAAATACCTTTATCTTGTTGTGCCATAAGATATTGCCATTTATGGTGTGGTGATACGAGACTCGTAAAACTTAATATATTAAGTAGTCTTAGAGTAAGTAATGAATATTCTTAAGTTGGGATTCTTGCCTGTAGAGTCTTTAGTTAAGTGAATTACATAATTGAAAAGCCAAAAGAGATCTGCTTGAAGAAGCAGAACTGTTTAGACCATATTGGATTGAAAATATTCGTTCTTTAAAGTGTAGAAAGGAAGTCACACGCAATCATATATGGAAAACAATGAATATTATATCATCATTGTGTGATGACAGGTTGATGCCATAAAGACACACAAAAACATGCTACTATTGTAAAAAGTTCGTACAACATAAATGCGCTCATTCACAGCTCATGTTTTGATATGTTTTCTGCACTCGCATAAAAGGTACTTCTTGTTCCTATAGACTTTCTTAGAATAAAGACTATAGGAAAAGCGCTTTAAGTTTGTTTTATTTCATATATTTTACCTTGCTTTTTTTGTCCCCAAGAACTTCCGTTGCAAATCATTACGAGATAGAAGGTGAGCGTATTTAATCAGCTTTAATCTTGGTTATGATAAAGATACACAGAATTTTTTTGTAGCAGCACGTTGATTTCTTTAACCAAAGATTGTCCTAGTATTATTCTCAATTTTTTAATTAAATAACCTTAAAGGACGGGTACAGACACTTATAAGCATATACGCATACAAGTAAGATCATATGAGATTAACATCGTTTCGCTCGCTAACAAAGCAATACCGATTCATATTTAGTATATTTGCCATTTGAGCACATTATTTGTTTAGTAAAGCTCATGATGTTGCTGTTACCTATAAATTAATACGATCATACAGCCGCGTATCTCAAATAAATATTGGTTCAGTATTTTTTGCGATAACAGCTTTTATATGACAGAATAGGATAAAAGCATTGTGTATATCTATTTTTTGTAATCTCTGAAACAGACATACAACCACAACCTGATTGAGGGGAAATATAAAGGTATAAAGGTGAAAATCAGCGTTCTTTTTTACTTTCTCTTTTATTCAGCTTTACGGTTTTCAAAATTATCTAGAGTAATATCTTTTTAAATAATCAGAAATTGATGCATGGTTTCATGTTTATTTCTCTGGTTCTTTTAATGGTGCCACGATTTCATAAAGAAAAAATACATTATCGTATTATGCATTCACGTACTTGTTTTAAAGAAATTTTCTTAATGTTTGTCACATTTGTGCTACTACGGTGCTTATGAATGTTGTAATATAAAATCTATAATGCCTCCCCATCTTTATGTTTATGAAAAATAAAGTTAGAGCACCATACACTTTCTAGCTCAAAATATTACAATAGCTTTTAGCACTTAAGAGTGTTCATAAGAGGCCTTTTTACTCCTTTTTTATAGTTTTTATCCACATGCTTCTCTATTTTTAAGGTGTAAGCAAATGGCGATAACTAACTTGCTATAAATAGTTTTGAAATGAAAGAATCTCACAATATTCTAGTCTCACCTTGCTATGAAAAATGATAATAAGTATGTTGTTATAAAAATTTTAATTTGCGAGTTGGCTGATGATGTGATCAAGAACAATACGTCCTTTGGCTGTTGCTTTTAAGCGTTGGTTATCGACCATTTCTATCAATTCTTGGTGTTGTAACTCGATCAGTTTTTCCATAGGGATGCGTTTGGGACTTAAGGTTTCATAGCGTATAAGTTCTAAGCCTTCGCAAAGGCGTAATCCCATAAGGAGCATTTCATTTGCCTGTTGTTCAGTGGTTAAATGTTCCGTTTCAATACAGCCATGTCCTGTTGTTTCTACCAAATTAAGCCACTGTTCGGGATGCTTTTCATTTATTGTGACATAACGTTCGCGGTTTTCAAGGTGTGATGACAATGTTTTTGAACAGAAAGAGGAATGATTCGGTGTATGCTCAATGAAACGTCCATGTGCTCCTGGACCAAAGCCTGCATATTGGTGATAACGCCAATAAAGAAGATTGTGTGCTGATTCGGCACCGGGCATTGCATGGTTTGAGATTTCATAGGCAGGAAGTCCATGTAGTGCCGTTATTTCTTGAGTAAGATGATACAGATCTGCTGCTAGCTCTGATGGGGGAAGGATAAGTTTTCCTGCATCATGAAGGCGTTTAAAGGCGGTTCCTTCTTCGATCGTCAATTGATAAAGAGAAAGATGGTCTGCTGCCAAATCAATTGCTTGGGAAATTTCAGATTTCCATTCTTCGAGGGTTTGTTCGGGGCGGGCATAAATGAGATCAAAGGATAAACGTGGAAAAATTTGTCGTGCTAAAGCAATGGCACAAAGAGCTTGTTCCACATTATGGAGTCGGCCAAGTTTGCGCAATGCTTTATCATTGAGCGCTTGTATTCCTAGAGATAAGCGATTAACACCTGCCGCACGGTATCCACGAAAGCGCTCTGCTTCCACACTGGATGGATTAGCTTCTAATGTAATTTCAACTTTATCATCGACTACCCATTTTTTTGCAAGTGCTTGCAATAGGGCATCGACAGTTTGTGGCTCCATAAGAGAGGGGGTTCCTCCACCAATAAAAATACTTGTAATATGGCGTGGTCCTATTTTGTGGTATTGCGTTTCTATTTCGCGCTTAAAGGCGGTGACAAAACGTGGTTGATCAACACCATGGATGCGAACATGCGAATTAAAGTCACAATAAGGACATTTAGCTGCACAAAAGGGCCAATGAATGTAAATGCCGAAAGGTTCATTCATGAGAATGCTAAAAGGTTTTCTGCTAAAAGTTTGAAAGCACGTGCGCGATGTGAAAGAGGGGGAAGATCATTGCGTTTCCAGTTGTGTTTTTGTTCTGTTGACATTTCTCCAAAGGTATTTTCACATCCATCTGGTAAAAAAATAGGATCAAAACCAAAGCCTTTATCTCCCCGTGGAGGCCAAATGAACGTTCCTTCAACGCATCCACGGAAGTAATCTGCATGAGCATCAGGCCATGCAATGCAAATGACGGATATAAAACGGCATTTCCGTTGACTTTTTTCTCGTGCTCCGACTTTTTGGAGTTCATTTTCTATTTTTTTCATAGCTTTTGGAAAATTACGTGTACCATCGGCTTGAATTGCCCAATCAGCGGTATAAACGCCTGGCGCACCCTCCAATGCATCTACCTCTAAGCCTGAATCATCAGAGAGGGCAGGAAGTCCTGTTTTTTTTGCTGCTGAAAAAGCTTTAATATAAGCATTTTCTTCAAATGTTTTTCCCGTTTCTTTTGGTTCTGGCAAGCCTAGTTCTTTTGCCGATTGTATTATTAAACCGAAAGGCGTAATTAAAGTAGTGATTTCATGCAATTTTCCAGTGTTATGTGTAGCAATGACAAGTTTTTTATCTGCTATGCTTCTCATATAGATTTCTCCAAAAATGAAAGGGGAATTATTTTTGTGCTAAAAAACGGTTTA
The DNA here is from genome assembly GCF_042196385.1 of Bartonella sp. AP150HLJHH. Taxonomy (NCBI): domain Bacteria; kingdom Pseudomonadati; phylum Pseudomonadota; class Alphaproteobacteria; order Hyphomicrobiales; family Bartonellaceae; genus Bartonella; species Bartonella sp. AP150HLJHH. Next base: position 191,590 of record NZ_JBHIQC010000001.1, read on the forward strand.
AATGCTCATATACACACATTCTGCTTGATTTCACATAATATGATTATTTTACACGTTTTATGATATTTTATTCCAATAAAATTTTTTATCTTGCACGAAGATAACCTTGCAAAGATAGGGAAGACATGTCTTTTTTATGATAGCATTTTATGGTAAACTTCCAATTTTCTGCTTGCTCTAAAGGGTGAAATTTTCTATTTACAGCGATTTTTAATCAATCTAGATTCTCTTGACAAGTCCCTACAGCAGACCACTTTACAGATCAATTCTTAATCTTAAATATTTCTCACACACTCTAACAAAAATATTTCCTGCGTAATTTATCAAGCATCACTCTGAAAGGTAGCATTTTACAGCTCAATAGGATAATATGTTTTTATACTACTTTAGACTATTTGACCAAACCTTGGCAAAACTTATATAAGAGATGAGGATTTTAAAAGTAGTGAAACAGTTGTGATGAAGCACAAAACTATTGATAATGAACTAAAATATCTTGATGAACGTTCGCGTGATATTTTTCGCCATATTGTTGAAGCTTATCTTAATGATGGTGAACCTGTAGGATCACGTAATCTTTCGCGGCTTTTACAACAGACATTATCGCCTGCGACGATTCGCAATGTGATGAGTGATCTTGAACATCTCGGTTTGATTTATGCACCACATGTTTCTGCGGGTCGAATGCCAACACAATCAGGTTTACGCTTTTTTGTTGATGCATTTATGGAAGCGGGTGATTTGCCAAACGAAGAGCGAGAAAATATTGAAATGCAAGTCAAAGAGGCTGGTCATGCACAATCGGTTGAACATTTTCTTGTTCAAGCAAGCCGAGTTCTTTCAGATCTTTCACGTGGGGCAGGGCTTGTTTTAGCAACAAAACAAGAAGGAACATTGAAACATATTGAATTTGTGCGCCTTGATAGGGAGCATGCTCTTGCCGTTTTGGTGACTCAACAAGGTGAAGTTGAAAATCGTATTGTTCATTTACCGGAAGGGGTTACTCATGCACAATTGACGGAAGCAACGAATTTTCTCAATGCCCATATCCAAGGGCGTACATTGAGTGAAGCTAAAGGGGAAATTGCCCGCTTATGCGCAGAAACACGGGCTGCACTTGATGATTTATCGCATCATCTTGTTGAAACGGGATTAGCTCTTTGGGGAGGAGAAGGTGCTGATCATAAAATACACCTCATTGTTCGCGGGCGTAGCAATTTACTTGAAGATGTGAAAGCAGAAGAAGATTTAGAACGATTACGCCATTTGTTTGATGATCTTGAAACGCGTGAAAGTATGGCACAACTTCTCGATTTAACGGATGAAGGTTCTGGGGTTAGAATTTTTATTGGTTCAGAAAATAAGTTATTTTCACTTTCTGGTTCTTCTTTAGTTGTAGCACCTTATCGTGATTCACAACAAAGAGTCATTGGTGCTTTAGGTGTTATTGGTCCTACACGGCTTAATTATGCAAGGATCGTGCCCATGGTTGATTATACAGCTCAACTTGTGTCACAGTTATTGCGTTAAAACGATGCAAGTAAGTATTTGTACTATAAAAGCTCATTGTATTATATAGTATTATATACATCGATACCCCTTGATTTTTGTCTGTAGAATTTCGATATCGAGAATAACGAATCTTATGAAGGAATAAAATTTTTATGTCTGATGAAAAAAACAAATTTACTGACGCTTCATTTGAAAATTGTGATTTAAAAAATCCAGCTGATCGTAATACACTTAAACAGGCAGCCGATGAATTTTTAAAAACACATAAAACAGAGGAACACGAAGTCGTTGAAACAGAAAGCAATGAGGTTAGTGATCTTTTAGCGTCTTTGCAGGATGAAAATAAAGAACTGAAAGATCAGCTTTTACGTCTTGTTGCAGATATGGAAAATCTTCGACGCCGTACTATGCGAGATGTGGCGGATGCAAGAGCTTATTCCATTGCTAATTTTGCACGGGATATGTTATCGGTTTCTGACAATCTCAATCGTGCTTTGGAAGCTATTCCAGAAGGTGCACGGGAGAGTGATGCTGGTTTGAAATCATTGGCAGAAGGCGTTGAAATGACTGAACGTGCCATGATGGCAGCATTAGAACGTCATGGGGTGCAAAAAATTCATCCAGAGGGGCAAAAATTTGATCCTCACTTTCATCAAGCGATGTTTGAAATTCCCAATGCTGATGTTCCAGATAATACTGTTCAACAAGTGGTTCAGGCAGGTTATATTATCGGGGAAAGGGTGTTACGTCCAGCTATAGTGGGTGTAGCCAAAGGAGGAGCAAAAGAAACTTCTGTTGAAGATGATTCGGCTTAAAACACATCAATAACAAACCTCTATCGTAAAATGCAGTATTCCCTGCAGTTTCATATATATAGGGTCTTTTCTCAAAGAGTTTTTAAAGGGTGTGACAAACACCCTTTTATTTTTGAAGTGGCCAATTTCCTTTTACAACATACACGGCATCGCTTGAGGGAAATGGCGATGAAAATAAAACAAAATGATCAACCTCAAAAGGAGGAAATGAAAAATTCCTTCGAAAGAACAGATAAGGAACAAGGTCTTCAGGTTTAGTATCAAGCAGTCGCGCAATAGTAATATGTGGAGTAAATTCTCTTTCATCAGGTGTTAGACCTAAATGGCTACGGATAGATTGCATCTTTTCGTGTAGAAGATTGAGAGCTTTACAAGGTTTAATGCGAATAACAAGAGAGGGGGCAGTATTTTCTGAACCAAAAATATCAAAACCATCTATTTGTAGCATAAAAGGAGAGAGCTTTATTGTGTCAAAGGCGTGCATAAGTATATCTGCGGTAGAACTTTCAACTTTGCCAAAAAAAGATAAGGTGACATGAAAATTTTGCGAATTAATCCACTGCGTATTTGGTAAGCCACTTTGCAACGACACAAGTTGTTGTGTTGTTTGTTGAGGAATTTGAAGGGCACTAAATAGACGACCCACAATATTACCTCTTTACAATGAAAAGATGCCACTCCAAGCACAATGATAGATAACGAGAGTGAGTTGTCTACCAAAGAACATAAGGCAATAGTATAGAAAAATAATGTTTAAAAAATGCTTACCATAATTATGAATATACACAGCTTATTTGTTTTAAGAAAATGGTTATGATATTGATAAGAATTGCGTTTTCAGGATCTGTATCACAATGATGTGCAATGGAAGATTACTTGTGTATTATAAAGGCTACAAAGTTAGCAGAAAATAAGAAAAGTTGATAGATTTTTGATGTGCGAAATTATTTTGACATTTATCTTTAGCCTAAAATAAAGCATACTTTAATACAAGGTAAAGAGTTCTCTTTTCTGTAAAAATTTAATTATATGATTAAGTCGGGGAATAGCCATAATACGCAAAACTATTCAAATTGGTCAAATAATGTTAGGAAAGGAAGAAAAAAATCGAGCATAACAAAATTATTATAAGCTTTTACATTTATGATAATTATGCCAATCTATAATGGATATGAATATTTGTATAAAAGCGGGAAGAGAAATTAAAATTCAAAATAATGATGGAAAGTTCCTATTTTCTAAGAATTATCATCTTTGTTTATGATGAAAAAGCACTAGTTTTCCTCTCCAAAGTTGTTATTGATGAGCTTTTCAAGAGCATTAAGAGCATCTGTTGCTTCTGGTCCTGAAACACGAATGGTGAGGTTGCAACCGGATGAAGCCGCTAGCATCATAAGTCCCATAATTGATGATCCGCCAACAATTTTCCCGTCCTTTTCAACTTCAACAGTAACATTAAAATTGTCAACAGTTTGTACAAATTTTGCAGAAGCACGTGCATGTAACCCACGTTTATTACAGATATTGAAATGACGACTTATACATGGGAGGGTATCTTTGGAAAACATTGGTATTTTATTATCCGCTATAAAATCATACTTGGTACATTAATATATTTACGCCCTGCTTCTTGTGCTATTCTTAACGCGTCTGATAATGAAATATCAGGACATTTGCGAATAGAAATCAGTTTAATAAGCATGGGCAAATTAACACCCGCAATCATTTCAACGCGTCCTTTTTCAATAGCAGGAATAGCTATATTTGATGGTGTTCCACCGAACACATCTGTTAATATGATGACGCCATGATCCGTATCTGTATCGGTTACTGCGGCTATAATATCACCTCGGCGCTGATCTATATCGTCATCGGGATAAACGCATATTGTTGCGAACTTTTCTTGTACTCCAACAACATGTTCCACGGCATGTAAAAATTCGACAGCCAGCTCACCGTGCGTTACAAGCACGAGTCCAATCATTTACGCAAACTCCTGTTAACTAATAAGACCCAACCATAGTTGGTGGGAAAGACATTGTACAAGGCTTTATCTTGCTGCCAAGAAAAATTTGCAAAAAAAAGGCAAAAATTGTGATTTTTTTATCTTTAGAAAAAAATTAGACAGATTTTTGCCATATTTTTCTAAACAAAAATGCTTCAATAGCTTGACAAATGGCTGTACAATCGGCTTCACGAAGAGAGGGAAGTTTTAAAAGAGGAATGTGCAAATTTTCAAATTGAAAAGTTTTATTTGTGGAAAAACGTTCATATTCCGGACCGAGAAAAATAACACAATCGATAGTTGTGTGCTTTTCAAATTCTATCATATAAAGACCAACGCCACGAATCTCGATGCCGCCCTCTAAATTATCAGGAGTGTATCCGTGAAGCTTTCCATTTTCCGCACGCAACATTGTATAATCATCACTGATAAGCTTCGCTTCACGTTTTGACCACTCAGCGCGGTCAAGCAAAGAAAGGGTGATGGTTGATTTTCCTGATCCGGATGGACCTATAATTAACAGCCCCTTGCCGCCTAGTTGAAGGCAATTTGCGTGGAGTATTTCACATTTTGTTTTCATGTCTTTTACTTTGGATAAAAGATTTATTTAGCAAGCGGAAGCATGATAGTAAAACGTGCACCAGTTTTACACTTCCCAAGTGTAGGATCAATAATATTTTCGGCTGTAATTGTCCCATTATGAGCCTCGATGATTTGCCGACTAATAGAAAGGCCAAGTCCAGAGTTTTGTCCAAAAGCATCTTCATTTGGTCGATCTGTGTAAAAACGTTCAAAAATTCGTTCAATATTTTCTGAACGAATACCTGGGCCATTATCTTCAATGGTTAAAATAAGGGTTGAAGCATGGCTTTTCATAGTAATGCAAATTTTGCCACGATTCCGAGGAATAAAAGAACGCGCATTTTCAAGAAGATTTGAAATCACTTGTCCTAAACGAAGTTCATGTCCCAATACAAGATAAGCTTTTCCATGAGGACGTGGGACAATATTAAGGCTTATATCAATAGTTTGCGTATTACGATACACTTCCTGAACAGCATGAACAAGACTTTCCAAAAGCGGTGTCATATCAACAATCTCTGCGGTTTCTCGTGCAAGCTCTGCATCGAGTCGCGATGCATCAGAAATATCTGTAATCAACCGATCAAGGCGGCGCACATCATGTTGAATAATTTCCAGCAATTTTTCTTGTGCTTCTTCATTTTTAGCCAGAGGGAGCGTTTCAACAGCACTGCGTAGGGAGGTGAGAGGATTTTTTAATTCGTGGCTTACATCAGCAGCAAAACGTTCAATGGCTTCAATACGCATATAAAGGGCATTGGTCATATCACGAATAGAAGTTGAAAGGTGACCAATTTCATCTTCACGCATTGAAAAATCAGGAATTTCTACACGCTGATTATTGCCATTACGCACTCGATTAGCCGAGGCAGATAATTTACTTAATGGATGGGCAATCGTATGGGCCAAAAAGAGAGAAAGAACCAAAAGTACGCTACCTACAACGGCAAAAACTTTAAAGATAACCAGTCTTTCGCCTTTTACAATGTTATCAATATCGGAACCAGTGGTTGAAAGAAGAAGAGCTCCAACCACTGCGCGATAGCGTTGAACAGGAACGGCAACAGAAACAATTAATTGCCCTTGTCTGTTGCGTCTTTTAGCCGTAGCAAGAGATCCGTTTAATGCGCGGTACACTTCTGGATAAGCAATACCACTGGTTTTTGTTTGTTCTCTGTCAAGAGCAATACCTTTGCCATAAAATGCGTTTGAATACCATGAAGTAAGGCGATCCCACATGTTTTGTTCTGTTTTAAGTGGGGGTAAATCATAACTAAAAACTTCTCCACTAGAATAAAGAACGCGCGAATCAAGAAGGAGAGTAGCATCACGATCATAGATACGTGCTCTTGTCGTTTTAGGTGTAATAAGACGCCGTAAAAGAGGGGCAACTTGCTCAGGGTTAATAGGAAAATCCCAAGAATCGGTTGATTGAGGAGCGGGTGTAACGCTTTCACCAGTCTGTAACTCTAAGAGTTTTTGAGGGTCAATGAGGATAGAATTTGTATCTACTGTTGCAGAAGCAGCAATAGCCCCAGCAATAATTTTTCCTTGGGTACATAAACTTTTGATTTTTGCTTCAATTAAACCATCGCGAAATTGGTTAAGGTATAAAATGCCTGTAACTAAAACGGCAAGAGCAGCAATGTTTAATATAACAATGCGACGTGTGAGGCTGGAAAAAAGCAATTGTCTAAAGAGACGTTGTGTTCGAAGATGCAAACGAGCGAACATAAGAAATGGCGTTGAGGATGTACCATTAACGGTTGTTTTTTGTAAAGTTTCCAGTTGAGAATTGTCTGTCATCGATTTGATTGCCATTCAAATTTTTGCGACAAAGTAGTTTTATACCTCGTGGAAACGATAACCTACACCATAAAGTGTTTCAATCATTGCAAAATCATCATCCACTTGTTTAAACTTTTTACGCAGACGTTTAATGTGACTATCAATGGTGCGATCATCTACGTAGACTTGATCACTATAAGCAGCATCCATTAAAGCATCACGACTTTTTACAACTCCTGGTCTTTGTGCTAAGGTTTGCAGAATCAAAAATTCCGTAACGGTTAAAATAACAGGTTTATCTTTCCATGTACAGGTGTGGCGTTCTTGATCCATCACAAGATCTCCACGTTTGAGAGAAGAGGTGGAAGAAGTTCCTGTAGAAAGCGGTTGGTTACGTGCATTAGAACGGCGTAAAATAGCTTTCACGCGTTCAATAAGAAGACGTTGGGAGAAAGGTTTAGTAATAAAATCATCAGCTCCCATTTTGAGACCAAATAATTCATCAATTTCATCATCTTTAGAGGTAAGAAAAATAACTGGAAGATCAGATTTTTGACGCAAACGACGCAAAAGTTCCATCCCATCCATTCGGGGCATTTTAATATCAAAAATAGCTAAGTGTGGAGGGTGAAGTGTGAGACCCTTGAGTGCAGATGCTCCATCTGTATAGCTTTCAACCCGATATCCTTCTGTCTCAAGCGCAAAAGATAAAGATGTCAAAATATTGCGATCATCATCAACAAGTACAATCGTTTGTGTGATTGTTGGTGTATCTTTCATGGTTTCTTAGACCTTTCTATTGCTGTGGTAGCAAATTACCCACACTTATTTATATGGGAGTTCATATTTTTTTTGCAAAACAAATATGATACAAATTGTAGCAAAGTAAAAAACCTTTTGTCATTACTGTAAAATCTTGTTTTGCTTTCATAATTTATAATGTTTCTACGTCTATTAAGATCCCTTCATTTGAGAGAAAATTTTCATAAAGGCTTTTTTTATCAAGGTTTATTACAAAGTTTATTATTGTATTTGTCTCATAATTGAACAGATGTAGTTTTGATTGTTGAAGTTTAGAAAATCTGCCTATGTGTTTTAAGAGCAAAGAAAAGAATGTGGCAATATATGCACAAAAATTTGTTTCTGCTACACGAAAGGAGGTCGTAATGGGATTTTTTAATTTTATTAAAACTGTAGGGGAAAAGTTAGGTATTGGGGACCATGAACCAAAAGAAAAGGATTTTAAGAGAGCATTTGATCATTTTCAACTCGGTACAGAAAAAGTCAATATTCAAGTTGAAGACGGTAAAGCTATTTTAAGCGGTGAAGTTCCAGATAGGGAAACACTTGAAAAAGCACTGCTGGTTGTTGGCAATTCACAAGGTATCTCTTCTGTAGATGTTGATCAATTAAAGGTTATAGATACAACGCCTAGAAAAACTTCTCGCTTTTATGAGGTTAAATCTGGTGATAATCTTTGGAAAATTGCTGAAGAGGTTTATGGAAAAGGGCAAGGTAATAAAAACACATTTATTTTTGAAGCCAATAAGCCAATGCTAAAATCTCCCGATAAAATTTATCCTGGACAAGTTTTACGTATTCCTGAAATTGACCATAGTTAATTCATCAAAGGGGATAATTTTTTACTGATGGCATAAAACAAAAAATAAAGAAGCGTAAAAAATTTCACGCTTCTTCATTTTATAAAGTGTGTATTTATAATAAAAGGAGCTTAGTGAACAGGAGAGGATTTAGAAGGTGATGGTACTTTCATAGCGTTTACAGAGAAATCAACATCAATGGTTCCTGCTTTCTCAAATGTTAATTTTGCGCTAATTTTATCACCTAACTTAAATGGTTGTGAAAGCCCCATGAACATAATATGATCACCGCCAGGCTTAAGCGTGATTTCGCCATTTCCCGGAATTTCAATGCCATTGTGCATTTTTTCCATTTTCATAATATCATTAACGACAGCCATAGAGTGTATCTCCGTTGTTTTTACTCCGTTTGTGGAAATAGAAACCAAACGGTCTGGGGTATTACTGTGATTGATAATGTAGAGATAACCGCTACCAACTCTTATACCTCTAGGTGTTTCGCGTGTCCAAGGATTGAGAATTTCTATGTCGCCAAGTTTATATTGCTGAGCACCTGCTGGCAGGGTTATACCAGCAAAGAGAAGAGCACACACGATATTTATGATAACCTTTTTGTATGGATATTGTGTATGTATTATATTCTTAAAGATGAGATTTGTTATTTTCTTAATAATAGATGTCATCATTGATTTACCCTCCTTCATAAGATTCACACTTTGAATATTTTTATTTTAGCAGAGCTTTTATTTAAAATAAAAGAAAGAAATGCTAAAATGAAATTGATTTTAATATAAAAATCATAGAATTCTTGAAATTTAAAAGAAGACAGTAAGATTTACAATGACAACACACCTCTTAACGCTTCCGTGTTCATCTCATAAATAGTATTTGCAAATGGTATAAAATCTATGATGCACTACTGTTTTACTTAATGAAGATATAATACAGAACAATCATCAACCACTTTACCAATTTTTAATATTATGACAGCTCTTGGCATTTTAAAGCGTTTATACAGAGGTATTTTTATATATTTTCAAAGTTCAAAATTATACAGTTAAGAAAAAACGCTTTAGGTGAATTTAAAGCACAGATTTCAAATAGCCGCAAACAATGAGACCGTTAGAAGGAGAATTTTTGAAAGGAGATAGATAGATAATACCTTTACTGATATGAGCATTAGATATGATGACTATTTTAGTCCAAGGAAAATTTATAATATTTGTGATATAAATTATTCGCCTTTTAAAAAGCTTTTACGTGAGTATGATTTTATCAATGATGAGAAGATCAAGAGCGAGAGTGCAATCATTCTTTTATTTTTTAATTTTTATAGAAAGATATATTTTTTGAGAATTGCAAGAAAAATATATTATCCTCTCAAGTCTCTCATAAATATGGTATTTATGGGTCATTAGAGTGCCTATTTTAAAATAAATTTTTTATTTTAGAGATGTTTCTCTCATTATTCTCTTGTAGCAATAAAAGCCTGTTCTTATATACGAGGCAGCAAGGCTTGTTGCGACTTGCAGTTTATCATTATTTATATTGCTTGAAGCAATATACGGGCTTTAGGTGTTATGAGGAGCTATCTTAAAAAGATGCTTTATGAAGGTTGAGGTAGCTTGCTGAATGGAGATTATAATATGGCAAAAGTAATTGGTATTGATTTGGGGACAACGAACTCTTGTGTGGCTGTTATGGATGGCAAAAACGCAAAAGTTATTGAAAACTCAGAAGGAGCGCGAACAACACCTTCCGTTGTTGCCTTTACTGATGGGGGGGAGCGGCTTGTTGGGCAGCCTGCTAAACGGCAGGCGGTGACAAATCCTGAAGGGACAGTTTTTGCAGTTAAACGTTTGATAGGGCGCCGTTTTGATGACCCTATGGTTGAAAAAGATAAAGCGCTTGTTCCTTATAAAATTGTTAAAGGTGACAATGGTGATGCATGGGTTGAAGAGGCGGGAAAGAAATATTCTCCGTCACAAATTTCAGCTATGATTTTGCAAAAGATGAAGGAAACAGCAGAATCTTATCTTGGTGAAAAAGTTGAACAAGCCGTTATTACGGTTCCTGCTTATTTTAATGATGCGCAACGTCAAGCCACGAAAGACGCAGGTAAAATTGCTGGACTTGAAGTTTTACGGATTATTAATGAGCCAACTGCTGCTGCTTTAGCTTATGGTTTGGACAAAAAGGACGGAAAAACAATAGCAGTTTACGATCTTGGTGGTGGTACATTTGATATTTCAGTCCTTGAAATTGGAGATGGCGTTTTTGAAGTTAAGTCAACCAATGGGGATACGTTTTTAGGGGGTGAAGACTTTGACATGCGCTTGGTCGGTTATTTTGCCGATGAATTCAAAAAAGAACAAGGAATTGATCTGAAAAATGATAAACTCGCTTTACAGCGCTTAAAAGAAGCGGCAGAAAAAGCAAAAATTGAGCTTTCTTCGTCACAGCAAACAGAAATCAATTTACCATTTATCACGGCAGATCAATCAGGTCCTAAGCATTTAACAATGAAATTGACTCGGGCAAAATTTGAATCTCTCGTTGATGATTTAGTGCAGCGTACCATTGAACCTTGTAAAGCTGCGTTGAAAGATGCTGGATTAAAGGCCGGTGAGATTGACGAAGTTGTTTTAGTGGGTGGAATGACACGTATGCCCAAGATTCAGCAAGTTGTGCAGAGCTTCTTTGGTAAGGATCCACACAAAGGCGTTAATCCTGATGAAGTGGTTGCAATGGGTGCTGCCATCCAAGGAGGTGTATTGCAAGGCGATGTCAAAGATGTGTTGTTGCTAGATGTAACACCTTTATCTTTGGGTATCGAAACCTTGGGTGGGGTTTTCACACGCCTTATTGAGCGTAATACCACTATCCCGACGAAAAAATCGCAAGTTTTTTCGACAGCTGATGATAACCAGAGTGCTGTGACGATTCGTGTTTTCCAAGGTGAACGGGAAATGGCAAGTGATAATAAGTTATTGGCTCAATTTGATCTTGTTGGTATTCCTCCAGCCCCACGTGGTATACCTCAAATTGAAGTTACTTTTGATATTGATGCGAATGGTATTGTTAATGTTTCGGCCAAAGATAAGGGAACAGGTAAAGAGCATCAAATTCGTATTCAGGCATCAGGTGGTTTAAGTGATGCTGATATTGAAAAAATGGTAAAGGATGCAGAAGAGCACGCGGCTGAGGATAAAAAACGCCGTGAAGGTGTTGAAGCTAGAAATCAAGCGGAGGCTCTTATTCATTCAACTGAAAAGTCGCTCAATGAATATGGCGATAAAGTATCAGCTGAAGAAAAGGGACAGATTGAAACAGCAATATCTGATTTGAAATCTGCGCTTGAAGGCAGTGATACGGAAGAAGTAACAACAAAGATGCAAAAATTAGCAGAAGTCAGTATGAAACTTGGACAGGCTATGTACGAAGCCTCACAAGCAGCGAGCGCTGACACTGAAACAGAGGCAAAGAATGATGATGTTGTTGATGCTGATTTTGAAGAAGTTAATGATAAGAAGAAATAGTGTCAGCATATGTGTTGATTAATTGATAAACCCGGCCTTTGAAATATAAGGCTGGGCTTTATTATTTGAGATAAGTTGCAACTTTGTTGCTAAAAATATAAATTAAAAGCAATATTATCCATAAAGATGGATGACAGAAAAATTATCAGGAATACATGATGAAGGTTGACTATTATGAAATTCTTGGCGTGACTCGCGAATGTGATGATAAAAAGTTGAAATCTGCTTTTCGTAAGTTGGCAATGCAATATCATCCTGATCGCAACGCGGGGGATAAAGAGGCAGAGCGAAAATTCAAAGAAATTGGCGAAGCCTATGAAGTTCTTAAAGATCCCCAGAAGCGTGCTGCTTATGATCGATTTGGCCATGCGGCCTTTGAAAATAGCGGTGGTCAAGGGGGAGCAAATCCCTTTGGTGGTTTTGCTGCTGGTGGTGGATTTGCGGATATTTTCGAAGACTTTTTTGGTGAGATTATGGGAGGGACACACCGTAAGCGTGGTGATAGTCGCGAACGTGGTGCAGATTTGAGTTATAATATGGAAGTGACTTTAGAAGAGGCATTTTCAGGAAAAACTGCAGAAATTAATATTCCCAGTTCCGTTACGTGTGATGTTTGTGAAGGATCAGGAGCGAGAAAAGGCTCTAAGCCGCAAGTTTGTGGAACATGTCATGGATCTGGTCGTGTGCGTGCTGCACAGGGTTTCTTTTCTATTGAGCGGACATGTCCTACATGTCATGGACGTGGTGAAACTATTACGGATCCATGCCCCAAATGTCAGGGGACACGGCGTATAGAGAAAAAACGTTCATTAAGCGTAAATGTTCCAGCTGGTATTGAAGATGGAACGCGTATTCGCCTTTCTGGTGAGGGTGATGCTGGTATTCGTGGTGGCCCCAATGGTGATCTTTATATTTTCCTTTCCATTAAACCGCATGAGTTTTTTCAGCGAGAAGGAGCAGATCTTCACTGTCGCGTTCCTATTTCAATGGTAACAGCTGCTTTAGGAGGAGAGTTTGAAGTTTCCGACCTTGATGGTGTTAAAGCACGCGTTAAGATTCCAGAAGGGACACAAAATGGACGTCAATTCCGCCTTAGAGGCAAAGGTATGCCCATGTTGCGCCGTCAGCAAGCAAGGGGTGATCTTTACATCCATATCACGATTGAGACGCCGCAGAAATTAACGCAAGAACAACGTGAATTGTTGCAAAAATTTGAGAAACTCTCAAATCATGAAAATTCACCGCAATCACATGGTTTTTTTTCACGTATGAAAGAATTTTTTGAAAATATTTCTGGTTAAAATTATGTGAATGTTCTCAGAATAATTAGAGAGAACTGTGGGAAAGTTATTTTCATTAAGCTTTCTATTGTCTCATTATCTTTGAAAAGCATTTTTTCTTGAAAAGAAAAGAGAGAGACAGCTAATTTAGGATAAACTCCTGCTGCTGATAGTTTTTATATTTCATGAGTTTTATGGATAAGTCTTATTTTTGAGTGTCTATGACATTTTAAAAAGGGCTTATCCATATAAGAACGCAATTGAGTGATTGATAATAAATATTGCCAGTGTCATGATAACTGCCTTTATGCATTCAGTATTTTTGGTGTTTATTTTTTCACTCAAAATTTCTTTTTAAAGGCTCTATAATAAAATTATAAAATAGGTAGCGGCTTTCCAAGAAACGCTAAATAAGCTGTTAGGCAATCCATCTTTTTCAAATAAAGTATCAACTTCTTATAACCGATTTTATTTTTGGCATTTTTCATAGTTTTAATCACTGCTTCCTTTAAAATAAGGGTTATTTTGTTCGGAATAGCTTTTACATGCCTCATCTTAGCTTTTAGCAGTAATCATGTCTTTTAGATGCGGATTTAGTTTTGTATTTCTGATGTCATAAATAGTTCTTCCAGATAATAAAAAACGCTATAATCAAGTTTATTTTGTTCCAAAGAAATTGTGGAATGAGATAATGTGTGTTGAATGCTAAAGAAGACATAACAAAACACTTTTTGAGTTATTCGATGTATCTCTCTTGTGGGGAAACAGATTCGATGGAATTCACTTAATTGAATTTATTGGCATAATAAAAAGTTGGTGGGAAGATAGAGGAAGTTACCTTTAAAAAGAAAAAATAAATACAATAAAAAATAGCACAATATGCTTAGAAAACAGCACGATATATTGTTGAAATTGATTGGTGATATGGAAAGAGAAATTTACGAAATGAATCTTTTTTCATAAAATAACATAATTAAAAGAATTAAAAATTCTACAAAACATTGAATAATTCAAGCATGTATCGCTATGCAGAAAGAAAAACTTAATGACCGATCATGAAAAATGAGAAGTTTTATAAAACCTTACGAAGAGAGTAATCTAAACAATTAAATGCTTTTACGAAGATGCTTCTGAAGAGTTATCGAAATAAAGTCACAATATATGATAATTTTGCAAAGCCTTTTTTTGATTTTACGATATAAAAAGATAAATTATGATTATAAATCAACTTATTATGATTCTCCATGAGGAGCGTTCAATTGACATTTCCTCATGTTTAATGATTGAGAAAAAGTCAAATTTTTAAAACCAAAGTTATAGTTTATTGGGATAAGCTATAAAGCAGTTGAGTGATTTCTTATCTTGGGAATATGTTAATTTTATTATTATAAGAAACTTTATTTTTATCTTACAAAATCAATGGTTGTATATATTCCTATTCATTGTTAAGTATCCATAGGGATAAACTAATGAGTTGAATGTACGGCTTAGCTTCAAAATTTTGCTTTTCAATTTTATATATAAGGTCATAAAATAATGACATTTTTTTACGTCTATTTTGTTTAATTTTTCGCTGTCAATTTTTAAAGGAAGTTTTTTGTATTTCATTTTGCTATTCCTTTTTCGTAATTTAGAGGAAAATTGACGATTTTCAGGGGAGGGGGTGGATAGAGTAAAGTTTGGTTTTATTGTTTTCACTTTTCCTAAATTTCATTAAGAGATGGTAAAAAGTGATGAGGAGGCTCTATTGATGGATGATGCTAAAAACGGTGATGTAGATGTTTTGGAAAAACAAGCAGCATTTTTATCGTCTGCTTTACCTTATATGCAAAAATATGAAAATGAAACGGTCGTGGTAAAATATGGCGGCCATGCTATGGGTGATCCTGCTTTGGGGCGAGCATTTGCGCGTGATATTGCTCTATCAAAGCAATCGGGGATCAATCCTGTTGTTGTTCATGGTGGTGGGCCTCAAATTGCTGAAATTTTAATGAAAATGGGGATTGAATCACGATTTGAAAACGGACTACGGGTAACCGATGAGCGGATCGTTGAAGTGGTTGAAATGGTTTTAGCGGGTTCCATAAATAAAGAAATTGTTGCTCTCATCAATGCTGAGGGTGAATGGGCAATAGGATTATGCGGCAAGGATGGCAATATGGTTTTTGCCGAAAAGGCTTATAAAACTGTCATTGATCCTGATTCGCATATTGAACGTGTTTTAGATTTGGGGTTTGTTGGTGAGCCTGTTGAAGTTGACCGCACATTGCTAGATCTTTTAGCATGTTCTGAAATGATACCAGTTCTTGCTCCTGTAGCTCCAGGACGCGATGGTAAAACTTATAATATCAATGCTGATATTTTTGCTGGAGCTATTGCTGGTGCATTAGAGGCTAAACGCCTTTTATTTCTCACTGATGTTCCTGGTGTTTTGGATAAACAAGGTAAACTTTTAAAAGAATTGACAGTTTCTGAAGCTGAGAAATTTATTAAAAATGGGACAATTTCAGGAGGCATGATTCCAAAAGTAGAGACTTGCATAAAAGCCCTTCAAAATGGTGTGGAAGGTGTTGTCATTTTAAATGGTAAAACTCCTCATTCTGTTTTACTAGAGCTGTTTACCGAACAGGGAGTTGGAACGCTTATTGTTTCATAAATTGTGGGGAAAATTGGAAGAGAAAGTTTTTCATGGTGAATCTAAAACAGTTTAAATATCCTTTATTAAGTAAGCCAGAATTGGCAATATTTACTGCGACAATATTGTGGGGCATTACATTTTTAGTCATTCACATTGCGGTATGCTATAGTGGTCCTCTGTTTTTTGTTGGATTTCGTTTTATTGTTGCATCTCTTATATGTGGGGTAATTTTTTGGCGCTCTATAAAAGGTATAACTGTTTATGAAGTTTTCGCTGGGATGGCAATAGGTTTAGCCATGTTTTTTGGTTATGCTTTTCAAGCAGCTGGACTTCAAACAATTATTAGTAGTCAGTCAGCTTTTATCACAGCGCTTTATGTACCGATGGTTCCAATCTTGCAATGGATTGTTTTTAAAAAACCTCCCCGTTTAGCTTGTTGGATTGGCATTATTTTCGCTTTTATTGGGCTTGTATTTATTTCAGGACAAAAGCCGGGAAATTTTGATTTTTCAAAAGGCGAAATTTTAACTTTGTTAGGCGCTTTAGCGATTGCTGGAGAAGTCATACTCATCGGAATTTTTGCGAACAAGGTTGATAGTCGGCGTGTAACCATTATTCAGTTATTTTTTAGTGGTTTTTTTTCATTTGCTTGTATGCCTTTGATGGGAGAAAGCATTCCTGAATTTTCGTGGGTGTGGTTTAATATTGGTATAGGATTGGCATTAATGAGTGCCATCATTCAATTAGCTATGAATTGGGCACAAAAGTCTATTTCCCCTACGCGTGCGACACTCATTTACGCAGGTGAACCGGTATGGGCTGGTATTGTTGGGCGTTTGGCTGGAGAACATTTATCTCCCTTAGCTTTATTGGGCGGTTTGCTTATTCTGATTGGGATAATTGTGGCTGAATTACAACCTTCACAATGGCGTAAAAAAAATAAAGCAATTAAAAAAAATGATTAGCTATACATTTTTTTATTATGATTTTATTGCATGAGATTTTTTCTTGTAGAGTTTTCATTTTTGGAGCTTTTTTAATATTCAGATGATTAAGAAGTTCTATAAATTATTCCAGTTTTTGCATATCAAATTGGAGAAATAGTATGCTTCTCTCTGTTTGTCAGATTTCTGAACCGGGCAGACAACCTTCATTGAGCCAAAACATGAGGTGATATAAAGTTAAAAATTAACGCTCATCTTTACGATCATTTTTAAATTCGGCTTTAACAACTTTCAAAAACATCTACGGTAGTGTTTTTGAATAATGAAAATTACGCACTGTCGCACGTTGTTTCTTTTGTCCTTTAATAGAGTTACGCTTCTCATGCAAAATAGAACGCTCAAAGTATCCCCATAACGTTGTACATTAAAGCGTTTTTTAAAAGATAATTTTCTCAATATACATCATATTCATTGACGGTCTGCATGAAGTATAGAAAAACCACAGAACATCATCATTTTACTTAAAATAAAAGGCACGAGATTTTCTTTATCTGTTCTCAATATTACGATAGCCTTTGTCATTTGAAAGAGAGAGGCATTTTGACTCATTTCTTAAACGTTTTTATCCATACACTAGCTCTGTTTTATAATGGGGAAGCAAAAAATTTATTGATTCATTATGAGAAGATTTAAAATGAGAGAGGCTCGCGATATTCAGAGTTTTCATTTAAATTGCAAAACAATAAACGATCATTATAAATCAATGCGTTATCCAATGAATCGAAGAGGATTGGTGTGTTTTATATTTAATGGAGGAAGGAAGGAGTTATATAAAAAGTATATAAAAACATCACTCAATAGAGCGTATTTCTAAAGTTTTAAAAATTGAGAAGAAACTCTCTCGATATTCATGTTATTTTATATAAGATTGCTAAAAAAGCAGATTATTGCGTACAAATAAAAAGCATTTCTTGCGAATTTTATTGCAAGCCTAAGTGATATACACGCCCATCATATAAATATGATAATATATTGATTTATAATTATAATATAGCATTATTCACATTCAATTATGACCCTGAATACCGTAAAATTTTCTCACGTCAAATCATTTTCATGTTAAATCAATCCAAATCACTTTCTTACACGTCACAAGTGAGTGGGTAGGGCCATGTGGGTAAAAACTGTGCAAGAAAAGCATATCTCTTATAAAATTTTTCAAATGTAAAGGATCGTCGCAATATTGAAGATTGGCAAAGTGTGTGATGGTACTGGCTTATTACAGCATATGAGTCATCAAATAAGATGCGAAAAGATCATTTTAGGACCTTTTGTATTTAATTTCGCAAACAAAAGCCTTATTGTTTAGGCTATAAAAAGTTGTGTTTTGAGAGGCTTTTTAGGTTTATATTCTTTTGTAAGGAGCTGGAGCATAATTGGTCTTTGCGTTTTGTATTATTCTTTGCTAAATCGCCTTATATGACAATAGATCGTAATTATATTCGTAATTTTTCCATCGTGGCGCATATTGATCACGGCAAATCAACTTTAGCTGATCGTTTGATTCAAATAACAGGTGGGCTTGATACACGTGAGATGAAAGAACAAGTACTCGATTCCATGGATATTGAGCGTGAACGTGGAATTACTATTAAAGCACAAACGGTACGTTTACACTATAAGGCAAAGAATGGTGAAACCTATATTTTAAATCTTATGGATACACCTGGTCATGTGGATTTTGCTTATGAGGTTTCGCGTTCATTGGCAGCTTGTGAAGGTTCTCTGTTGGTGGTGGATGCAAGCCAAGGCGTAGAGGCGCAGACGTTAGCAAATGTTTATCAAGCCATTGATAATTCCCATGAGTTGGTTGTTGTTCTCAATAAAGTTGATCTTCCAGCAGCAGAACCTGAGCGTGTTAAAGAACAAATTGAAGATGTAATAGGCATTGATACATCTCAAGCAGTAGAAATATCAGCAAAAACAGGTTTGGGTGTTCCTGATGTTCTGGAGGCAATTGTTGCACAATTACCACCTCCACATACAGGCGATGTTGCAAATCCCTTGAAAGCAATGTTGGTTGATAGCTGGTATGATGCATATCTTGGTGTCATTGTTTTGGTACGGGTGATAGATGGTATTTTAAAAAAAGGCCAAACCATTCGTATGATGGGTACAGGAGCAAAATATCCAGTTGAGCGCGTTGGGGTGTTTACACCTAAAATGGTACAGGTTGATGAATTAGGACCGGGCGAGATTGGTTTTATCACTGCTTCTATCAAAGAGGTAGCAGATACACGGGTTGGGGATACGATTACTGAAGAGCGCCGTCCTTGTGAAAATGCTTTACCTGGTTTTAAGCCTGCGCAACCGGTTGTCTTTTGTGGACTTTTTCCAATTGATGCTGCCGATTTTGATGATTTGCGTGCAGCCATGGGCAAATTACGCTTAAATGATGCGAGTTTTTCTTTTGAAATGGAAACATCTGCGGCTTTGGGGTTTGGTTTTCGCTGTGGCTTTTTGGGACTTCTGCATCTTGAAATTATTCAAGAGCGATTAGAGCGTGAGTTTAATTTGGATTTAATCGCGACAGCACCTTCGGTTGTTTATCGCATGAATATGAATGATGGTTCTGTTAAAGAGTTGCACAATCCAGCGGATATGCCTGATGTGGTTAAAATTTCTTCCATAGAAGAACCGTGGATTCGGGCGACAATCATGACTCCTGATAATTATCTTGGGTCAATTTTAGAGCTATGCCAAGAGCGGCGCGGGGTACAGGTTGGGTTATCCTATGTTGGAACCCGTGCTATGGTAACGTATGATTTACCACTGAATGAAGTTGTTTTTGATTTTTATGACCGGCTAAAATCAATCTCAAAGGGTTATGCTTCTTTTGATTATCAAATGACAGATTATGCAGAAGGTGATTTAGTTAAAATGTCTATTTTGGTGAATGGAGAGCCTATTGATGCATTATCGATGCTTGTTCACCGCACGATTGCAGAAAAGCGTGGGCGTTCAATGTGCGAAAAACTGAAAGATCTTATTCCTCAGCATATGTTTCAGATTCCAGTTCAAGCGGCTATTGGTGGTAAAGTTATAGCGCGCGAAACGATTCGTGCTTTGCGTAAAGATGTAACAGCGAAATGTTACGGGGGTGATGTTACGCGTAAGCGCAAACTTTTGGAAAAGCAAAAAGAAGGCAAAAAGCGGATGCGCCAATTTGGAAAAGTAGAAATTCCACAATCGGCATTTATTCAAGTGCTCAAAATGAACAAATAATGAAAAAAGGGGTATTTTCTCTCATTGATTGCGCTTTTGCTTTTGTCGATTGGTTCAGGTGTTTAAAGAACACTTTTAAATAGAATTGCGTCGTGCTTCATGTTCTTGTGTATTGCATAATGGTATCACTTTCTCACGTAAAACAGAATGCTTTAAACAAAATACATTTATGTTGCATATTGGCGTGCTCGTTTTCGTAAATCATCACTCAATACATCAAACTCCATTTCACAACGGGGGCTATGAAAAATATAACGTAAAATACACTGTGAATGATATAAAATCCATTTGGCATTACCGCTTTTACGCGTCAGAAAGGTGCAAAGCGCACCCATCATACTTTTTTTCAGCTCAAAATATTATGACAGTCCTTATCACTTGAGAGAATTCATTAAAGGTATTTCACTCTTTTCTTGAAGTGTTTCTTACCCACACACCAACTGCGTTTATAACGTGCAAGGAAATGATAGTGATTGATTCACTATGAAAGGATTTGAAATGAGAGAATCCTTGTATTCGAGGTTATTATTCAAGTTAAAAAACGATGAAATATTATTATGAATTAATCTTGTGTCTAAGAACGTAAAAGATCATTAATAGATGTTTTTTCTCGTGTTTTTTGATCAACGCGTTTTACAATAACAGCACAATAAAGGTTTGGGCCTGCTTCACCATTTGGTAAAGGTTTTCCGGGGAGAGAACCTGGTACAACCACTGAATAGGCTGGTACTTCACCAATAAAAATTTCACCTGTTGTACGATCAATAATCTTTGTTGATTTTCCAATAAAGACTCCCATTCCCAAAACAGCACCTTCACGGATAATACAGCCTTCAACAATTTCAGAGCGAGCACCGATAAAGCAATGATCTTCAATGATTGTTGGATTTGCTTGCAGTGGTTCTAAAACACCTCCAATACCAACACCGCCAGAAAGATGGACATGTTTACCAATTTGTGCACAAGAACCAACGGTGGTCCATGTATCAACCATTGTGCCCTCATCGATAAAAGCACCAAGATTGACAAAGGATGGCATCAATATAACATTGGGTGCAATGTAAGCAGAATGACGTACAATGGCTCCAGGAACGGAACGGAAATCAGCACTTTTAAAATCTGCCTCTTGCCAACCAGAGAATTTTGAAGGAACTTTATCCCACCAATGTGTCCCATTGATTCCACCAGTAATAATTTGCATAGGATTAAGCCGAAAAGAGAGTAAAACCGCTTTTTTCAACCATTGATGAACATGCCATTGTCCATTTTTTTGTCGTTCTGCAACACGGATTTCACCTTTATCAAGAAGGTTCAATGCATGTTCAACACTCTCACGTATTTCGCCTTTTGTGGTAGTATCGATAGAATCGCGATCGTCAAAAGCTTTTTCGATAATAATTTCAAGTTGTGTGATATGAGTCATGACGAGAGTTCCGTTAAACAAGTTGAAAGCTTCAAGATTTATTCTCTATGAACTACGCGAAGAAATGTGTTCAGTCAATAAAACGATGAGGAAGTAGGACAGGTGCATGAAAAAAAGCTGTAAAGAAAAAAGAAAAAGGGAGCAAGAAAACTGGACACCACTTCTCCATACGAAGGATGCTCTACAACAGATCCATAAAATCTCTAATTCAGCACAAATGCGTTCGTCTACTTATCGTTTAGCCTATATCGATCAAGATTTTATGATGCGTCCAGAGCTGCGCTCACAACGTATTAGTCTTGAATTTTTAAAGCCGGAAATAACCCTTAAAGAATATGATATTCAATCAACAGTTGTTTTGTTTGGTGGTGCGCGTATTCCTGAACCTGGGCAAGCAGCGTGGGCTGCAAAAAATGAAATACAAAAGAAAAATTTGCATGCTATGTCACATTATTACGATGAAGCAAGAGAGTTTGGGCGTTTGTGCTCACTCTATTCTGCTACGACACAATATCGTGAATTTGTGGTTGTTACGGGGGGCGGACCAGGAATCATGGAGGCGGGAAATCGTGGTGCTTGTGATGTTGGTGCCCCAACGATTGGCTTGAATATTATTTTACCACATGAGCAGGAGCCTAATTCGTATGTGTCACCGCATTTGTGTTTTAATTTCCACTATTTGGGGATGCGCAAAATGCATTTTTTAGTACGAGCGAAAGCCCTAGCCATTTTTCCAGGAGGATTTGGGACTCTGGATGAACTGTTTGAGACATTAACTTTAGTACAGACGGGGCGTATGAAACAGGTACCGATTTTATTGTTTGGCAAAGAATTTTGGAGCAATACTGTCAATTTTGAGTATCTGTCTGCACAAGGTACAATTTCTCCTACTGATATTAATTTTGTGAAATTTGTTAATACAGCAGCAGAAGCTTTTGAAGAAATTCGTTCTTTTTATAAACTGCCTTAACGACTTTTGAGATGCTCACTCTTGAAGGATCATTAATACTCTACTTTGGTTAAATAAAGTCCTGAGGGGGGGGCAACAACACCACAACGTTTACGATCTTTAGCATGAAGAGCTGTTTCGAGATCTTGAGCTGTCCAACGTCCAATACCCACTTCCATGAGGCTTCCTGCGAATGAACGGATTTGATGATGAAGAAAAGAACGAGCTTGTGCATAAAGGAAAATTTCTTCACCTTCTCTTTGAATATCGAGGCGTTCAAGGGTGCGAATAGGGCTTTTGGCTTGGCAATGTGCTGAACGGAAAGTTGTAAAATCATGTTGTCCTACAAGCTTTTGCGCAGCTTCATGCATGGCTTCAGCATGAAGAGGTTTTGGTATCCACCACACGCGTTTGGCATTTAAAGCTGGTGGAGAGCGACGATTAAGTATTTTAAAAAGATAATGGCGTTTTACAGCGGAAAATCGTGCATCAAAGTCATCAGGGACATTTTCTACATTTAAGATTGAAATCGCCTCTCCCTGTTTACGTAAAAGAGCATTGAGCGCGTCACGCACAGTATGGGAGAGCCAGTTTTTTTCAAAATCAACATGCGCAACTTGTCCCGTAGCATGTACGCCCGCATCGGTTCTTCCTGCTGTTGTTATGGTCAATTGTTGTCCACTAAAGCAAAAAATTGCTTGTTCAAGAGCTCCTTGTATCGTGTGAAGTTTTGCTTGACGCTGCCAACCAGCATAATTTGAACCATCATATTCAAGAGTGAGTTTAAAACGTGGCATCTTAAAAAACAGCAGAAATATGAGCACCTCGCAAAAAGGTGGCGCACTCAAGAATTTTACCGCCAGATCTTTGGAGAGAGGTTATTTCTATCCGTCCTTGCCCACAATGGATAATCAAAGAATCTGGTTCTATCCGTCCAATTTCAAGAGAAGGACCTGTTGTTAAACGACTATCAAGAATTTTTACACGTTCTTCTCGTCCACCGATATTCATATTGCACCAGCAACTAGGAGAGGGAGAGAGCGCGCGAATATGCCTATGAATAAACTCTGCAGGTTTTGTCCAATCAATGCGGGTCTCTTCTTTTCTAATTTTGGCGGCATAGGTGATGCCTTCTTCTGATTGTGGGGTCAGTTTAAGTTGTCCTTTTTCAAGAGTTGATAAAGTCTCTACCATAAGTTCTGCGCCAATATGTGAAAGTCTGTTTGAAAGCTCAGCAGTGGTGGTGTTATCAGTAATGGGGATGGAGCGAGAAAGAGCGATAGGCCCCGTATCAAGTCCTTCATCCATTTTCATGATCATGATACCTGTTTCTTTATCACCAGCCATAATTGCTCGTTGAATAGGCGCAGCACCACGCCAACGTGGTAAGAGTGAAGCGTGGGCATTAAAACAACCAAAACGTGGCGTTTCGAGAATAGCTTTAGGTAAAAGGAGTCCATAAGCCACCACAATAGCAGCATCAACAGAAAGTGCTGCAAATTGCTCCTGTTGTTCGATTGTTTTGAGTGTTTGAGGCGTAAAGATGGGAATAGATTTCTCTTTTGCTACGGTGTGAACAGCGGAGGGGATTAATTTCAGCCCTCGACGTCCTGCTGGACGAGGGGGTTGACTATAAACAGCAACAACATCATGACCTGCATCCAATAAAGCATGTAAAATAGGAACAGAAAAATCTGGTGTTCCCATAAAACTTAATCGTAAAGCCATTACAAAACTGCTTCCTGCATGTTTTTTTCTTTTGCACGTTTTTTAAATTTTCGTATCACCATATCGCGTTTGATCTTTGAAATGTAATCAATAAAAAGGCGCCCATCTAAATGATCAATTTCATGCTGTAAGCAAGTTGCTAAGAGATCGTCTGCTTCAATTTCTGTTCGTTTTCCTTCACGGTTCTGATAGCGAACACGAAGGCGTTTAGGACGTTCAACCTCTGCAAAATAATCAGGAATAGAAAGACAGCCTTCTTTGTAAATATTACGCTCATCTGAAAGCCATAAAATTTCAGGGTTGATAATAACAAGTGGTTTTTTTTGCTCATCTTCAGAATTTCCAGAGACATCTATAACCAACATACGTAGCGGTATACCAATTTGAATAGCAGCAAGACCAACGCCCTTAGAATTATACATGGTTTCCAACATGTCATCCGCAAGTTTTTGGAGAGCTGAATCGACCTGCTCAACAGGTTTGGACACTTCCCGTAAAATTGGATCAGGTAAAGTAACTAAAGATCTCATTGGCATAAGTAGAGATTAATCAATGGTTTGTTATTGGTCAATATTGAATAACGGATTCTTGCGTTTTTTTACAATAAGAGCGTTATATTACAATTTATGTTTGATTCGTTTTTTTCCATATTCGCTGGTGATTTTTTTTCTAAACTAATGCTTTTGCTTTTATTTATACTTGTCTGTTTGGCATTTTTTATGTTGATACATTCTCATCGAAAAAAAGCATTTTTGGAAAATGAAATTGCTGAACGCGCACGTGAGGCACAAATGCAGATGGCTACCTTGTTGAAAACACAAGCTGAAATGCAAGGACGAATGCAAACGATGGCGGAAATTTTTGGTCAACGGCAGGCTGAATTGAATAAATCACTCAGTGAGCAACTCAATGGGATGACAACAAGCTTAGGCCAAACACTTCAGGTACAAACCAAATCCACTTATGAAAATTTGAATCGTTTGCAAGAGCGTTTAGCAGTGATTGATGCAGCACAAAATAATATTCAATCGCTTACGGGACAAGTTGTTCAGTTGCAGTCCATTTTAAGTAATAAGCAGACGCGTGGTACTTTCGGTCAAGGGCGGATGGAAGCAATTATTGCCGATGCCTTACCAACAAACGCTTATGCTTTTCAGGCTGTTCTTTCCAATGGAAAGCGCCCAGATTGTCTCATTCATATGCCCAATAAAGCTCCTTCTCTTGTTGTTGATGCTAAATTTCCTCTGGAAGCTTGGAATGCTATGCGTAAGGCAGAATCAGCGCAAGAGCGTCAAGAGGCAGAACGCCAATTTCGTACCGATATGGAAGTTCATATTCGTGATATTGCACAAAAATATTTGATTCCTGGAGAAACCCATGACACTGCTTTCCTTTTTGTGCCATCTGAATCGATTTTCGCAACAATTTATGAGGATTTTGAGGCATTGGTACAAAAATCCAATAGAGCCCATGTGATTATTGTTTCACCATCTTTGTTGATGCTCTCTGTCCAAGTGGTACAAACCATTATGAAAGATGCGCGGATGCGTGAACAAGCGCATTTAATTCAATCAGAAGTAGCAAAATTGATGGAAGATTTTGGACGAATGGATACGCGTGTTCGCGCACTACAGAAGCACTTTCATAAAGCAGGTGAAGATATAGAGGGAATTTTGATATCGTCTTCCAAAATCATGAAACGGGCAAATCGCATTGAAACTGTCGAATTAAAAGAAAATTACTCTGAACCAACAAAAATGACAACATTGGCTCAGTCGCAAACATTGCGTTTTGCTGATGAGGAATAAAGCAAAGCAAGCTTCTTAAATATTACAAGTTAGATCATGTTCTTTATTGATTGGTAATCATTTTTTAGTATCTCTATCTTGTTTTATTTCTTAAACGAGAGGAATAGGAATATGCGACACCTTTTGTTTTTAGGGGCACTGGTGTTTTTGCTAGAGGGATGCGCAACAACCACTCCCATTCACACAAACAATGCTTGCGTTATTTTAGCACAAAAAAATGGTTTTTTTGATAATTGGAGAAAGGCGTCTCAAAGAGCAGAAATGCGCTATGGGATTCCTATGCCTATTATTCTTGCAACCATTAAGATGGAATCGAGCTTTCGTCACAATGCACGTCCTCCACGCAAAAAACTACTTGGTTTTATTCCATGGAAGCGTCGGTCGACAGCTTATGGTTATGCTCAAGCGCTTGATAGTACATGGGCAATGTATCTTCGCTCTACAGGAAAGTCTTTTGCATGGCGTACGAATTTCGCAGATGCTGCTGATTTTGTTGCTTGGTATCATCGCCAAAGTGTTCAACGCAATGGGGTGAGGTTTGATGATGCATATAGCCTTTATTTAAATTATCATATGGGGCATGGTGCTTATGCACGTAGTGGTGGGCATGTCAGTGCTGCGCTTTCACAGACAGCACAGCGCATGGCAAGGATATCGAGGCTCTATGAACAGCAATTAAAAAGATGTGGATGGCATTAGGGAAGATTTTTGAAAATCTCAATCAGGGAATTGATGGGATAAAATTATTCGAAAGCAAAATTCCGCATGATATGATAAAATAGTGTCGTTTTTCCGATCGTTCAATGAAATAAATTGTTATTTTTTTAGAATAAACTCAAGCAACAGAAAGTTTTTGCAATACACAATATATTTGAAGATACTCTCGACATTTTTACCTCCTTTGTTAAAAAAATTTATAATAGAAACTATCTTCTATTTAGCGCTGGCATTTCGCATTGGGCTAAGTGCCAGAGATTATTGAAGAAAAATTTTAAAATATAATATCATTTTTTATTTTCATTATGCGTATTACTGGCTGATTATTATATGAATATTTTCTTTGTTAAGCGTATAAAATAGCAATTAAAACAAATGCAATTCGGGCATCATAAAAAGGGTAAAATATTCAATATAAAAAAACGAGAAATGCATTAAACGAAAAAACGTTATTTTGTATAAAGAGGGCGCTACAGTCTTCAAAAGAACTAGGTGTATTTAGTATTGTATGAAATAAAACATATTCGTCCATCCAGTCCATCTTAATTGAAAAAAGTTATCTTATTGTATTGTAAAAACACTCCCGTTTATAGGATGATAAGGTATATGCAACTTTACACACAATGAATATTCAGGGTAGGGAATATTCAGAGAAAGATTTGTAACGCCTATGAAGTAACAAGTCAGTCTCCAATGTTGTGATAGCTTTTGCATTTGAGAATATTTATGAGAAGCATTTTTATTCTTTTTCTTAAATGGTTTAAGCATATTGATTTATAAAGATAATATATCGTTATTCATATTAAAGTAAGAATCTCGAATGGCGTAGGGTTTTATCGTTTCAGATCTCTTGAGGTTGAATCAATAAAACCATTGGCTTGCAGATAATAAGCACAATGGGTATGTGGATAAAAACTGTGAAAGAAAAGACTAAAAATATTTTTTTATGAACATACATTTTCAAATGTAAGAATTATCGGTAACATTGGGAATTAGCACATATAATGATGGCACCACTTTGCTCTCACACCTCGACCTTGTTTGTGACGTGCAAGGAAAAAAATTAATTGATTCAATATATTATTTAAGCGTTAATATACCTTAGTATTGAGCAGGTATACGCTACTCAAGGTGGGTATTTTTTAATTGGCAGAACATCTGATCAGGCTAAAAATACTCGAAAAAAGTTCTGATTCGCAATAATTGAGAAGTATATTTTAATATTTTATTCTCTAATCTTTGTTTAAGTACTTCATATCTTTTAAAAAGATACCAGTAACCAACATATTATGATATTTGTGGAAATATTGTGGTAAAGGAAATTCAGATTTTGTCCTTTAAGACAAGGCGCAGGTTAAACAGATCATTTTCTATTTCTGTGCAAAGCATAAAAAAATTATCTACTTTCATGGTTGCGACAGTAAATTTTATAATCCAACAAATGATTAAAAATGTATTATAATATCATTAAAATGCAAGGAACAGGCGCTATTGAAATGATAATTAAATAGCACATAAACCTTTTAAATTGATGCACACATCTTTTATTATGATTGATTCCCTTGATAGAACAGTTGGTCCTTTTGGTGGAGCTAAGCGGGATCGAACCGCTGACCTCTTGCATGCCATGCAAGCGCTCTCCCAGCTGAGCTATAGCCCCTATAAAAACAAATTGTCCCAAAAAGACAGTATACAATTCCAACTTTTCTAGAACGATCAAAATTGAAGATCAAGAAGAATTTACATTCAATAGAAAAGATGTCCTCTTTTACTTCTTTTAAGCATCGTCATCATTAGAAACACCGCCTCCGAGAATATCAGTAACGTCATCATCTTCATCGTCACCATCATGAGACAAAAATGTATCATCATCATCACCAAGATCTACATCACTATCTTCTAAATCAGGAAGATCGTCATCTTTAGAATCCACATCATCATCTTCAAGAAGCATAAAAGCAGATTTTTCAAGTGCTGTATCAAGCTCCTCAGTATCAACTTCTTCTTCATTATTTGCTTCAGCTGCTGCAACTTCAAAGTAAGAACGCGGATAAGAAATTCCTGTATAGGGCGACACAATAGGATCGCGATTTAGATCGTAAAATTTTTTTCCTGTTTCTGGATCAACACGTTTAGTTCCAAGTTCTTGTTTTGCCATAAACCGTGCCTCTTTGATTAACTATTATTCCATTAAAAGATAAATTTTATGGTGCTTAATCGAAAAATAATACCTTTGTCAAAGATAAATACACTGTTCCACAGTGATTTTTTCATGACGTCTTTTAAAGCATGTGCTAAAGGATGCACAATTTCATAAAAGTTAGATAGAATTAAATAGAATTTCCATGCAAAAAGCAATCCCTATAACCACCTATAAATCGAGTAGTCTCTCTGGAAAAATTCAAATACCAGGAGATAAATCAATCTCTCATCGCTCTCTTATATTGGGAGGATTAGCAAGTGGTGAGACATATATTCATGGATTACTTGAAAGCGCTGATGTACTCAATACAGCTGCTGCTATGCAAGCTATGGGTGCCTGTATTATTAAAAAAGGAGACTTCTGGATCATACGAGGAACAGGGAATGGTTGCCTTTTAGCTGCACAAAAACCTTTAGACTTTGGAAACGCTGGAACAGGTGCTCGTTTGGTTATGGGAATGGTTGGTCCGTATCATATGAAAACAACCTTTATTGGTGATGCTTCTCTCTCTAAACGTCCAATGGGGCGTATCCTTGATCCACTGCGTCTCATGGGGGTTGAAATTGAGGCAACGCGCGACGATTACCTTCCTTTAACGCTTTATGGTCCGAAAATGGCTAATCCGATTCGTTACCGTGTTCCAATAGCTTCCTCCCAAATTAAATCA
Organism: Bartonella sp. AP150HLJHH; assembly: GCF_042196385.1. Taxonomy (NCBI): domain Bacteria; kingdom Pseudomonadati; phylum Pseudomonadota; class Alphaproteobacteria; order Hyphomicrobiales; family Bartonellaceae; genus Bartonella; species Bartonella sp. AP150HLJHH. Next base: position 221,074 of record NZ_JBHIQC010000001.1, read on the forward strand.
GCAATCCTGCTTGCTGGACTCAATACCGCCGGCACTACAACTGTTATTGAACCAGTTCTGACACGAGATCATACGGAAAAAATGTTAAAAGCATTCGGTGCGCAACTTGAAATAGAAAAAGATAACAAAGGTGCGCGTTTGATTCATCTTAATGGTCAACCCCATCTTACTGGACAAACGATTCATATTCCGGGTGATCCTTCTTCTGCTGCTTTTCCAATTATCGCAGCCCTTCTTGTAGAAGACTCTGATATCACCATTGAAAATGTTTTGATAAATAACTCTCGAATAGGACTTATCGAAACATTGTGGGAAATGGGTGCTCAAATTGAATTTTTGAACCGACGTCAAACAGGTGGAGAGAATGTTGCTGATCTACAGATAAAATCATCGGTCCTTAGAGGCGTTACGGTGCCCAAAGAACGTGCTCCATCGATGATAGATGAATATCCTGCTTTGGCAGTAGCAGCAGCCTTTGCAGAAGGCAAAACAGTTATGCTAGGAATTGAAGAATTGCGTGTAAAAGAATCAGATCGATTGTCTGCTGTTGCGCAAGGATTAAAAATTAATTGTGTAGACTGTGAAGAAGGTCAAGATTTTCTTATTGTTTATGGAAAAGGTTCTGCCAAAGGTTTGGGGGGGGGGTATGTTGCCACACATCTTGATCATCGAATTGCTATGTGTTTTCTCATTTTTGGGCTTGTGTCAGAAAAACCTGTTACCATTGATGATAAACGAATGATCGCTACGAGCTTTCCAGAGTTTATTCCTTTTATAAAAAAACTTGGGGGGAAAATCGCTTGAAGCCTTTTGTTATTGCCATTGATGGACCTGCAGCCTCAGGCAAAGGAACCTTAGCACGCAAAATTGCTGCACATTATCGCCTTCGTCATCTCGATACTGGTCTTACTTATCGTAGTGTTGCTCATACGCTTTTACAACAAAATTTAGCTCTTAATGATGAAAAAAATGCTATTATTTATGCTACAGAACTTGATTTTAATACCTTAAATCCTTCTCTTCTTTCTTCTCATGAACTTGGTGAAGCGGCTTCAAAAATAGCAATTAACCCTGCTGTACGCAAAATTCTTGTCGAAAAACAACGCAACTTTGCTAAAGTTTTACCCGGCTGTGTGCTTGATGGGCGTGATATCGGAACGATTGTTTGTCCTGATGCCGATATCAAGTTTTATATTCTAGCCAATGTTCAAACACGCGCCAAACGCCGCTACCAAGAGATTTTAAAAAAAGGTGTTCAAGCAAATTATCATGAAATCCTAGCTCAACTTGAACAGCGCGACAGTCGCGATATAACGCGCAAACAAAGTCCACTAAAACCAGCAAAAAACGCCCACTTGCTTGATACGTCAGAATTGAGTATAGAAGCAACATTTGAAATTGCATGCAGTTTTGTTGATCCAATCATAAAAATGCATATAATTGGATAAATTCGTTAAGGTAACTTCCAGCCTAGCGCTAACTTTTTTCCCTTATTCAAGGGAAAAGGCTAGGGAGTTGCTTATGTTAACACTAACCTAGCGCTCATACCTTATAATACAAGGTATATATTAGGAGTTCTTATGTCACAATACAATCCCACAACAGCGGATTTTGAAGCCCTTTTAACAGAATCTTTTCAAACTAATGATCTTAATGAAGGATCTGTTGTTAAAGGTCGTGTTATTGCAATCGAAAAAGACATGGCCATTATTGATGCTGGTCTTAAAGTCGAAGGACGTATTCCTCTCAAAGAATTTGGAGCTAAAGCAAAAGATGGTTCTTTGCAAGTTGGCGATGAAGTTGAGGTTTACATTGAACGCATTGAAAATGCGATGGGTGAAGCTGTTTTATCGCGTGAAAAAGCACGGCGCGAAGAAAGTTGGGTCCGTTTGGAGGAAAAATTCAATGCTGGTGCACGCGTTGATGGAGTGATCTTTAGCCAAGTAAAAGGTGGTTTTACAGTTGATCTTGATGGTGCCGTTGCTTTCTTGCCTCGCAGCCAAGTTGATATTCGTCCCATTCGTGATGTTTCACCCCTCATGCATAATTCACAGTCCTTTGAAATTTTGAAGATGGATCGTCGTCGTGGCAATATTGTGGTCTCACGCCGCACTGTTTTAGAAGAAAGTCGCGCTGAGCAACGTTCAGAAATCGTACAAAATCTTGAAGAAAACCAAATCGTTGAAGGTGTGGTGAAAAATATTACAGATTATGGTGCCTTTGTTGATCTTGGTGGGATTGATGGTCTCTTGCACGTTACAGATATGGCATGGCGGCGTGTTAATCACCCATCTGAAGTGCTCACAATTGGCCAAACGATTAAAGTTCAGATTATTCGCATTAATCAAGATACGCACCGTATTTCTCTTGGAATGAAACAGCTTGAAAGTGATCCTTGGGAAAGCATCAGTGTCCGGTATCCGATTGGTAAAAAAATTACGGGTGCTGTTACCAACATTACTGATTACGGTGGTTTTGTTGAAATTGAACCAGGAATCGAAGGGCTGATCCATGTTTCTGAAATGAGCTGGACAAAGAAAAATGTTCATCCTGGAAAAATTCTGTCTACATCACAAGAAGTAGAAGTGGTTGTTCTTGAGATTGATCCTTCTAAACGGCGTATTTCTCTTGGCTTAAAACAAACATTTGAAAATCCATGGGAAGCTTTTGCTAATAAATTTCCTGTCAATTCGCAAATTGAAGGAGAGGTTAAAAATAAAACAGAATTTGGTCTGTTTATTGGGCTTGAAGGCGATGTTGACGGTATGGTTCATTTGTCTGATCTTGATTGGAACCGTCCTGGTGAACAAGTTATTGATACTTACAATAAAGGCGATATCGTTAAAGCTGTGGTCCTTGATGTTGACATTGAAAAAGAGCGCATTTCTCTTGGAATTAAGCAGCTTTCCAGTGATAAAGTTGGAGAAGCAGCTGCTTCTGGCGAATTGCGAAAAGGTGCAGTTGTAACATGCGAAGTGATTGCTGTTAACGACAATGACATTGGTGTGAAATTGATTGACCACAACCTTGAGACAACCATTCGGCGTGCTGATCTTGCGCGTGATCGTGATGAGCAACGTCCTGAGCGTTTCGCAATTGGGCAAAAGGTTGATGCTCGCATCACAGCATTTGATAAAAAAACACGTAAAATTTCAGTATCGATTAAAGCTTTAGAAATTGCAGAGGAAAAAGAAGCTGTTGCACAATATGGTTCTACAGATTCAGGTGCTTCTCTTGGTGATATTCTGGGTGCAGCTTTGAAAAAACAAGAACAAGATTAATCATCAATCATTAAAGTTGGTGTTATTATTAAGGTCACTCATTAGGAGTGACCTTTTTATTTTCTAAAAAAAATTGTCTGCTTATTTTTAAATTATTGAAACAAAAATTATAAATGCTTGCAAATAAAAACAAAAAGTTTGTTTTTTGTCTAACAACGGTTCACTATTCAGATAAAATGCTTACAATTTAAATAAAAAACGATGTAATTAAATAACAATGGGACATGGCGTGCATAATACCCTTCATAAAATACTTTTTTCTCAAAAAGAGAAAAAAGATCATTTTATTAATACGGATTTTCCTCTTCGTGCAATCTATAAGGTACAGGAAGATCTTTATAACTTAGGGCATGATATAGCTTCTGGTAAAGAAATTTTACTCCCTGAATATGAAGGAGTAGGAGATTTTCGCAAGAGATTGAATGAAAATGCTAAACTTATTCTTCATGCCTTTCATACCAGTGATTTTGCTGCTCGAAATGATGAAACCATCGCACCATCTGCTCAATGGCTCATTGATAATCATTACACCATTGATAAAACCATACAAAAGCTACGTCGTAATCTACCCAAGTCCTTCATAAAGCAACTTCCTCTTTCTACACACAAAGCCGGAATACCACGAATTTTTGCTTTAACTTGGCTTTATATTGCGCATACCGATAGCAGCTTTTCACAAGAAACACTCACTGCTATGACCAACGGATTTCAAGAAGTTTGTGCGCTCACAATTGGTGAATTGTGGGCTTTTCCTTCAGTTATGCAAATGCTGCTCATTGAAAATGTCCGTCGTCTTTCAGTACGTATCGAAAAAGCGCGACATATGCGCCATCTTGCTAGTCAAGTAGCTGATAAAATTTCTCTTGTAGAAAATAAAACAAATCCACACTCTCTTTTTACGCAGTATAAACCATTTACTGTTGATCCAACTTTTTCAGCACATTTATTCTATCGCCTGCGCAGTGCATCTGTCGATTCAACCGTAGCATTAACTTGGCTTGAAAAGCAATTGAAAAGCCAAGGTAGTAGCTTAGAGATTGCAACAGCTGATGAACATACCCGACAAGCAGCAGATGGTGTGACCATGGGAAATATTATCCGTGCTCTTAAAGCTATAGATGATGTTGATTGGACAGCATGGTTTGAAACAGTGAGTTGTGTCGATTCTATTTTGCGTAAAAATAGTGATTTTTCTGAAATTGATGCTCACTCACGCAATATTTATCGACAAGTCATTGAAAAAGTTTCTCGCTTTTCGCCTCTTAGTGAACTGGAAGTTGCACATAAAGTTGTAGAAATGGCAAATTCCACTTCTAAAGATATGCCTCATCATTCTTGTGTGGGGTGGTACCTTGTTGATGATGGTCGTGGCATATTTGAAAAGGCTTGTGGGTATATTCCGCCCTTTCTCATAAAATGGACACGCGCTTCCTGTTGCTCAAAATTGAGAGTCATCGCCGTTCCTGTCTCTTTTCTGACGCTTGCTCTTTTGCTGGTAATTTACGCCCTTTTACAAATATCTGGCATGACACAATGGATATCTTTTTGCTTTACTGTATTGGCGCTTTTTCCTGCTATGGATGCTGCTTTTGCTTTATTTAACACTGTTGTTTCGTGGTTTGTCCCATCAAAACAACTCATTGGTTATGAATATAAAGAAGGTATTCCAAAACATGCACGGACAATGGTTATTGTACCTACTTTGATGACATCACGCGATGATATTGATGAACAAGTGCGCAATCTTGAAGTGCACTATCTTTCCAATTCTAAAGGTGCCATTCATTTTGCACTCATTACAGATTGGGTGGATGCTCCATTGAGAGAAACGCAAGATGATCTTGATTTATTGCACTATGCGCAAAAGAGTATTGATAAACTCAATAGTCGTTATCATCGTGATGAACTTCCGCTTTTTTTCCTTTTACATCGCCGACGCCTTTATAATACAAGCGAAAAATGTTGGATGGGATGGGAACGAAAGCGAGGAAAACTTCATGAACTTAATCGGCTCTTAAGAGGCGATAAAAATACAAGCTTTTATCCTCCCAATCCACATCTTCCTATGGATTGCCGTTTTGTTATGACGCTGGATTGTGATACACGTCTTACTCCAGAGAGCGTCGCGAAACTTGTTGGAAAGCTTAACCATCCACTCAATCATCCCGTTTTTGATCCACAAAGTGGAAAGGTTGTAAAGGGCTATAGCATTTTACAACCACGCATTATTCCTTCTCTTACAACAGGAAAAAAAACATCAATTCTCCAACGGGTTTTTTCTATCAACCGTGGCATTGATCCTTATGTTTTTGCTGTTTCTGATACTTATCAAGATCTTTTAGGAGAAGGCACCTTTATCGGTAAAGGTCTTTATAATATTGATGCATTTGAACAAGCACTTGATGGCAAAATTAAAGAAAATACTATTCTTAGTCATGATCTCTTAGAAGGAGGTTATGCTCGTACTGCTCTGGTAAGTAGCATAGAAGTCATTGAAGACTATCCAACCGCTTATAATATTGATGTTATGCGTTATCATCGTTGGGTCCGCGGTGATTGGCAGCTTTTGCCTTATCTTTTTTCCCACCGTCAAATAAGTTCCGTGACGCGTTGGAAAGTGCAGGATAATTTACGTCGTTCTCTCACTCCACTTATGTGGTTAATCGCAGCATTTGCAGGATGGGCTTTTTTGTCTTTAAAGAGTGCAATCGTCTGGCAACTATTCTTGTTGTTTAGCTCCTTCATTTCACCCATTCTATGTGTATTAAAAACGCTTGTCTCATCCAATATAGATCATTCTTTGCGTGGACATTTTCAATTAATTTGGAACAAAATTGCTCTTACAAGCGCTGATATATTTCTTAAAACGACGTTTCTTGCTCATTCGGCGTATTTTATGACCGATGCGATTATTCGTACACTCTATCGTATGACGATTTCAAAACAGCATCTTCTTGAATGGAAAACTTCTGCCGCAACAAAATCAATACCCAATAGTTTGCGTTTCTATGTTTTTACAATGGCACCAGCATCGCTTATTGGTATTCTTACTATAGCACTCCCTCTTTTTTCTGATAGTTTTGCAAGCTTGGTTGCTTTGCCTTTTGGGATAGCATGGTTTTTTTCACCCTTCATTGCTTGGATTGTGAGTCAACCTTCAACCTTTCAAGATAGCCTTGATCTTTCTTCAAAAGATGAAAAAAAACTCCGCTCTATTGCACGGCGGACATGGCTTTATTATACAACCTTTGTCAATGCACAAAACAACCATCTGCCTCCCGATAATTTTCAAGAAGATCCTGAACCTCTTGTTGCTCAACGTACATCGCCTACGAATATTGGCGTTTATCTCCTTTCTATTATTGCAGCACGTGATTTTGGCTGGATTGGTTTTGAAGAGACCATCAACCGTATTGAATGTACATTACGCTCTCTTACAAAAATGGAAAAGTTTCGTGGTCATCTCTATAATTGGTATGAAACGGATACACTCAGGCCTCTTTTACCTACTTATGTATCAACCGTTGATTCAGGAAATCTTGCCGGTCATTTGGTAACACTCTCTTCTGCTTTAAGTGAATGGGCTGAAAAACCGCTTCTTTTTTTCCAAAGTGATCGAGAAGGCTTATCGGATGTTCTTGCTATTCTTGAAGAAACTGTCAGAGAAATTCCAGATCATCAACCCAGTTTACGCTCTTTACACCAAAAAATCGAAGAAAACATCACTCGTTTTCATGATTCTGTCTTCACTTTTTTAGAACAAGAAAATACGGTCCCTTCTCACATCATAGATCTTTCACTTGCAGCCCACGATATTGTGCACTTAGTCGGTGAACTTGACCACAAAATTCAAACGATAGAATCTGCTCGTGCGCTTTCTTGGGCTAAATGCCTTATCGACACCTGTAACGCTCATCGTAATGATGCGACTGCTCATTGTGATACTGAAAAATTACGTAAAAAACTAAACAGGCTGGCTATAGCGGCACGGCAAATAGCCTTTGATATGAAATTTGACTTTTTAGAACAGCCTAAACGGCATCTCTTATCCATAGGATATCGTGTTCAAGAAAACAAACTCGATGAAAATTGTTATGACCTACTTGCTTCAGAAGCACGTCTTGCAAGCTTTTTTGCCATCGCAAAAAGAGATATAAAACTTAAACATTGGTTTCGTCTTGGTCGACTTCTCGTACCCATAGGTGGGAAAGGTGCACTCCTATCATGGTCTGGATCAATGTTTGAATATCTTATGCCATCTCTCGTAATGCATGAACCTTTAGGATCTCTCCTAGATCAAACAAATCGATTGATTATTCGTTGTCAAATACAATATGCCCATAAACGGGAATTGCCATGGGGTATTTCAGAAGCCGCATTTAATGCTCGCGATCATTTAATGAATTACCAATACGCTCATTTTGGTGTTCCAAACCTCGGACTCCAACGTGGTCTTTCACGCAATGCTGTCATTGCTCCCTATGCCAGCCTTCTAGCGGCACAATATGCTCCTGCTTGCGCTGTCGCTAATTTAAAACGACTCCGTGATCTTGGAGCTTTAGGAACATATGGTTATTATGACTCTGTTGATTTTACTCCAACACGCGTGAAAACAGGGGAAAAATACGCCATTATACGCAATTATTATGCGCACCATCATGGCATGTCTATCCTTGCTCTTAACAATGTTATTTTTCAAGGGCGAATGCGTGATCGTTTTCACCGTGATCCCGTTATTGAAGCAACACAATTGCTCTTACAGGAAAGAGCGCCTCATCTCATTCCTATTATTCATACCAAAGCTGTTAATCGTATGCGCAATAAGTCTCAAGCATTTGACGCAGCCCCTTTGCGCATTATTACAAACCCGTTACTCAAACCACGAGCAACTTTACTTTTGTCTAATGGCTTTTATTCTACCATGTTAACAGCGAACGGTTCTGGTTACAGCCGTTGGCACGATTATGCGATTACGCGCTTTATTTCTGATGCAACAGAAGATCAACAAGGTACTTTATTCTTCTTACGTGATACGCATAGTGGACGGTGGTGGTCTGTTACTGGTGAGCCAACACGTGTTATTGAAGAAGAAGCTGTCAGCATTTTTACAGATGAAAAGGCTGAATATACAAAAATGGTTGATGGTATTAAATCAACACTTGAATGTCTTATTACATCTGAAGGATGTGGCGAAGGGAGACGTATTCAACTGATGAATACGACAAATAAAGACCGACTCATTGAAGTGACTTCTTATGGTGAATTAGCGCTTGCCACGATGGATACAGACCAAGTTCATCCTGTTTTTTCCCGTATGTTTATAGAGACAGAAATTACTGAAGAAGGTAAAACAATTTTTGCCAAAAGGCGCAAACGCTCGCCTAGTGATCCTGAAATCTATGTTACCCATTTTGTTTCTAGTACAACAGATATTCTCCAAGAGACAGAAGCTGAAACAGATCGCTCTCTGTTTATTGGTCGGGGGCGATCTATTCATCGACCCGCTGCATTTGACCAAAATGCTCGTTTCAGTAACAGTCAAGGTTGTGTTCTTGACCCTGTTATGTCATTGCGATGCCGTATAAAAATTTCAGCCCATGAAAAAGCAGAACTTATTTTTTGGACTTTTGCTGCTCATACAAAAGAAGCGCTAAATAATCATATTAAACATTATCGACAACCTGATATGTTTCAAAAAGAACTTTCAATGGCATGGACGCACTCACAAGTCGCACTGTATCAGAGCGGAACCCAGCTTAAAGAAGCTATTATCTATCAAAAATATGCAACACCGCTTATTTATCCAGAAAGAACGTGGCGTCTTCCTTCTGAAATATTAGCAAAAACGCTAGGAAAACAGTCTAATCTTTGGCCCATGTCTATCTCAGGAGACAATCCACTCTGTCTTCTTAGATTAAATAACGAGGGAAATATAACTGTACTGCGCGAGCTCCTTAAAGCACACGAATATTGGCGTATGCGTGGACTCATTGTTGATTTGGTCATTCTTAATGAACAAACATTTTCTTATATACAAAGTACACAACGCGCTCTTGAGTGGGTCTGTGAATCTTATTATCACCACACGCAAAAAGCAGATGAACGCCAACATATTTTCATGCTTCGACGCGATCAAATGAGTGAACAGAGTTTTAAAACGCTTCTTGCATCAGCGCGTATCGTTCTTGATGCCCAAAATGGCTCTTTATCTGAACAACTTAAACGACTTGATGAGAATGATTTTAATCTCACAGTTCGTAAAAATTATCAAGAACCTTATGATCAATTAGACTTGCCAAGATATAACGAAGGACAGCAATTTACAACACAAACTGAACAAAATCTTTTTTCTTCCATTGGTCTTATTAGCCAACAAAAACCATCCTCTTTTCTCCCAAATGGAGAAGATCTAAGATATTGGAATGGTTACGGTGGTTTTAATCAGCATAATCATTATGTAATACGTCTTCATGGACGTACCACTACACCGCATCCGTGGATTAATGTCATTGCTAATCACAGATTTGGTTTTCATGTCTCTGCTGAAGGTGCAATTTTTACTTGGGCTAACAATAGCCGCGATTATCAACTAACTCCTTGGGCGAATGATCCAACGTCTAACCGACCAGGAGAAGCACTTTATCTGGTTGATCGCCAGTCTTTAAAACGTTTCTCACCCGTTTCTACTGTTGAATGTGACGAAAATATTGTCTATGAGGCGTGTCATGGGTTTGGATTCTCAACTTTTAAATCAACACATTCAGAAATCGCATTAGAACTGACTCATACACTTGATCCCGAAAAACCTATTCGCTTTTCACGTCTTATCCTTACGAATGAAGGGAAAAAACCACGCAGTTTACGCCTTTATAATTATGTTGAATGGGTTTTGGGAAATGTCCGTACAAAATATGCCCCCTTTATTGTTTCCTCTTATGAGGCTAGATGGGGTGCACATTTTATTCAAAATCCCTATCACATCGAGAAATATCAACAAGTTACATTTTTATCAGCATCCGAAATGCCAACCAGCACGACGACCAATCGCGCTGAATTTATTGGTGCAACGGGAACCGTAACACGTCCAAATGCGATCCATAAAGCTGGTGCTCTTTCGAATACCATTGCAGCAGGATGTGATCCTTGTTCAGCATTCGCCTATGATATTGATCTTCAACCAGGGCAAACAAAAGAAATCATCTTCTATCTTGGCAGTGCTGAAAATAGGCAAGAAGCTGAAAAATTACTCAATCAAGTACGTGCAAGTGATTTTGAAATTCAGCTCACAAAACAAAAACAGCAATGGAGTGATTTTGTTTCTCCTTTCCAAGTCAAAACACCTGATGCTTCTTTTAATCTTATGGTCAACCATTGGCTTCCTTATCAAATCTACGCATGCCGCATCATGGCACGCGCAGGCTTTTACCAAGCGAGTGGTGCATTTGGTTTTCGTGACCAGTTACAAGATAGCTTGTCTTTGTTATTGCTGGAACCACAATTAGCACGTGAACAATTGTTAAATGCAGCAGCGCACCAATTTCTTGAAGGTGATGTGCAACATTGGTGGTTGCCTGACACAAATGCTGGTGTTCGTACATACATTTCTGATGATATCGTTTGGCTTGCATATGCAACAGCTCTTTATGTCACTACCACTGGTGACGACGCTTTTCTTGATACGCTCATTCCTTTTATTGAAGGTGATGTTCTCAAAAGTGGGCAACAGGATGCTTATTTTCAACCCACCCAATCCTCAAAGGTTGCAACAGTTTATGAACATTGTGTTTTAGCTTTAGACCTTGCCATTAAACGCTGCGGACCACATGGTCTCCCTCTTATTTTAGGTGGGGATTGGAATGATGGCATGAATTTGGTCGGTGTGGAAGGAAAAGGCGAAAGCATTTGGTTAGGATGGTTTCTTGGGTACACATTACAAGCATTTATTTCTTTAGCCAAAAAACGTGGTGATAATAGCCATATGCAAATATGGAGTACGTACCTTGAACATTTAACAAAATCCCTAGAGAAAAACGGTTGGGATGGTGCTTGGTATCGACGTGGTTATTTTGATGATGGAACACCTCTTGGCTCTAAAATCAATGATGAATGTCAAATTGATACCATTGCTCAATCTTGGGCTGTCATTTCTCAAATGGCATCGCCTGAACGTCAAAAACAAGCGATGAAATCAATGTTGGAACAGCTCTATGATAAAAAAGGCGGACTCATTCGCCTTTTTTGGCCGCCTTTTGATAAAAGTACGCTCGAGCCTGGTTATATAAAAGGTTATCCTCCAGGAATTCGAGAAAATGGTGGTCAATACACGCATGGTGCCATTTGGAGTATTTTTGCGTTGGCTGAAATGGAACAAAACGATAAAGCTTATGCTTTATTTTCTATGATAAACCCAATTACCCATGGACAAGATCCTGAAATTTATCGTGTTGAACCTTATGTGATGGCTGCAGATATTTATGCTGTTGAACCACGATGTGGTCAAGGCGGTTGGACTTGGTATACAGGTTCAGCCGGTTGGTTTTATCGCGCCGCAACACAAGCTATTCTTGGAATACAGCGTCAGGGAGACCTATTATTTTTGCAGCCACATTTACCCTCTATTTGGCCAAAATATGAAGCAACAATGAAGTTTTATGATGCCGTTTATAGCATTAAAGTAAAATGGGGACCTAAAAATATGCTCTATGTTAATAGCAAAGAATATACCGAAGTTCATACAGGGATAAAGTTACAAAAAACAGGTCAGCATGAAATTATGCGTATTGTCAAATCTTAAAGATGAAAGATGGAAAAAGAGAGTAGGCTTTTTATTCTTGCCCAAAACTGTAGAGTTGTTATATTGCACCGTCTATATTAGCCGTGTTGGTGCATAATATTTTAGATTTTATGAAAATGAAAGAAAAAGGTTATGAATCATCCGGATATTGCTAGACGTGTTTACAATCACACTTGGAAGCTTGATCCCATTATTCGCTCACTTCTTGATACGGATTTTTATAAGCTTCTTATGGTGCAGATGATTTGGGGGTTATACCCTAATGTTAATGTTACTTTTTCCCTCATAAATCGCTCTAAAACAATACGTCTTGCCGATGATATTGATGAGAGTGAATTACGTGCTCAACTTGATCATGCTCTTAGTTTGCGCTTTACAAAAAAAGAAATGATCTGGCTTGCTGGTAATACATTTTATGGACGCAAACAAATTTTTGAACCGGATTTTCTTCAGTGGCTTGAGAATTTTCAACTCCCAGAATATGAACTCACCCGCAAAGATGGCCAATATATCCTTCATTTTCATGGACCCTGGGCCCATAGTTCCATGTGGGAAATTCCTGCCCTTGCTATTATTAGTGAATTACGTTCACGTGCTGCTCTCAAAAAACTAGATCGTTTTGCTCTTGATGTACTTTATGCGCGTGCTAAAGCAAAAATGTGGAGTAAAGTTGAACGTCTCAAAAAATTGCCTGATATTAAAATATCTGACTTTGGGACAAGGCGCCGCCATTCTTTTTTATGGCAGCGCTGGTGTGTGGAAGCATTAAAAGAAGGCATTGGTCATTCTTTTACTGGAACTTCTAATGTTCTTCTTGCCATGGATACGGATTTAGAAGCTCTTGGAACCAATGCACACGAATTGCCTATGGTTATTGCGGCTCTCAGCAACAACGATGATGAATTACGCAGAGCTCCGTATCAAGTCTTGCAAGATTGGAATCGTTATTATGGTGGAAATCTTCTCATTGTTTTACCTGATACCTTTGGTACAGAAGAATTTTTACGCAATGCACCAGATTGGGTCGCTGATTGGACGGGTTTCAGACCCGATAGTGCGCCTCCTATTGAAGGTGGTGAACGTATTATTCAATGGTGGAAAGAAAAAGGAAAAGATCCACGCAAAAAACTTTTAATTTTTTCTGATGCTCTTGATGTCAATACAATTGAAAAAACCTATCATCATTTCCATGGTAAAGTGCGCATGAGTTTTGGATGGGGCACGGATCTTACCAATGATTTTACAGGCTGTGCACCTCAGGAAATCGAAACTCTTGATGCTCTTTCCCTTGTTTGTAAGGTGACCTATGCCAATGGTCGACCAGCCGTAAAACTTTCAGATAATCCTGAAAAAACGATCGGTGATTCAAAAGAAGTACAACGTTATCTCAATTTTTTTGGTAATAAAAAGCGAATTGCTAGACCTATAAAGACATAGTTTCCGGTTCTTTAAAACAAGTATATTGATCCATCATATTGTTTATAAGATTGATTTTTGTCCTACTCTAAGGACGAGGATTCTTAACCTTTGCTGGTCTGTAAACAGTTCGGCTGTTTTTGAGCAGATTCTACTTGGCCTACCACGCATACGCTTCACTTACATAAGGCGCGATAGATAAGACTTAAAAATATTTACGACGCATTAAAAAAATACTTAACGAGCCAAGGAAGTTTAACCAAGGAGATTTTCTCATTTTAACCCTGTTAAATCAAGCACACTCATCTCCTTGCATGTATGAAGGTTTTCAAGTTCTAAGGGTTATTGTTGTAGTTTGACAGTAGGTTTTATACTAAGTGGGAAGAGGTTGGATTAAGTAGGAATACGTGGTAATTTGCTATTTTTATGTACAATTTTGGCCATTAAATGCGCGTTTTATCAAAATAGATTTTGACACCTAAAATTGCAAAAATTACCGAAAATCAGAAAAAAGTGCGTTTCCATAAGTAAAAATGAGAAAAGGCTTTCAAAACCCTTTGAGAACATCTTTAAACTCTTTGAAAAAAATAAATTGATACAAAATCTAGTGTCAAAATATACAAAACCAGATGACAAGCTATAATTGTAGCATTAGGAATTACTAAGGCAACATTGGAGGATGACAAATAGCATGGTGACTATTGGTGTGCATTTTGAAAGGCAAGGATGATGGTGCTCAAATAGATTTTATACACGTTACAATGAGATTTTACTTTATCCATGTATGGTCTGCTATTATGAAATGAGTAAAGCGTTGAGAGATGTTTCATTAAAATAAATGTGTAAATAACATGATTTGGGAGACCTTTTGTTTTACGTGAGGGGCATGACTTTATTAAAAACAGAGAATGCAATAATATTTTTATTTCGAATAAGCTTTATACAAAGACAGAGAAATTATTTATTCGCATATTATAATAAGAATGCGTGTATGTATAAAACCATTTGAAAAACTCTGTTGTTTTTTATGAATTATTCTTAAGTTAATAACAGATATAACATTAAAGATTGATATAATAGACCGGCTTCTTAACTGTATAAGTATAAAAATGATGGTGTTTAGTAAGCTTTGTATTATATCCTCATTAAGAGATATGAAAACAAACGAAATGTCTTTTAGAAAGAAATGACTATCATATCAATGACTTTTTAATGATGTATATGTAGAGATTCATACAAACATGCTTTACAAAAATAATGACTCTCTTCCCTGAATGTGATTTATCATTGTTTACCAAGTGAGAACATTTTGAGTGTTCATAAAAATTATTTCACAAACATATTATTAATTAATTGCGTTCAAAAAGCTTGCTATTTCATATGCATTTTGGAAATGGAGAGCTTATATTCAAAACTTAAAAGTTCTCATAGTTTTTACAAATAAGTTGAAGCTAAAAAGAGTATCCCATAAAGCCTTTTTTATCATTAGGAAGATGGACGTGTTACAATATAAATGGCAATCAGCAATAATATAACCGCAACAAGTAAAGAAATCCACAAAGGAGGGTGTAGCATTACAAAAAAGGATAAAAATCCTCCTGTCATACTCATCATTGCAAAAACTTTAACGAATGGAGAGATTGCTTTTTTTTCTTCCCATCGCTTAATAGGGGGACCAAAAATACGATGATTATTCAACCATTGATGAAAACGTGGAGAAGAACGCGTAAAACACCATGAGGCAACCAATAAAAAAGGCACAGTTGGCATAATAGGTAATACGACACCGATAATACCTAATATAACCATCGCCCACCCTGCTATATAATAGCAGATACGTAAAGGGTGCGATATCTTCAAATCTTTTTTCATTTTCTCGTACTATTTTCCTCTACGCAAAACCCTATACAAAAACATTGTATCTGTTTTTTTCTGTTTATATGTCTGAGTGCACAATTACGCTCTACCCCTTCATGCGTAAGTGTCTTTGCTGTTATAAGTTCCTTGAAAATACCGAATAGCTTACACAATATTATAATCATTTTAAATGATTTCAAGAAAAGAGGAGAGATTTTAGAAAAACAAAAAAATAAAAAGGCTGCAGAAGAAATCAATGCAGCCTCTTAATTAAGAATGCAGTGTTGGGGGGGGGAGAAAATTTACTGCATTCACCTGCTAGATATTAGGAGGAAAAATAATCTAGCACTCGGGACTCTAATTAAAATAAAAATGAGAAACAATATATAAAAATGCATGGCTGATATGCATGAATTTTAACACTTTCAAGTCTCTTGAACTGTGTTTCGACGAAAGAAAATCATCATGAAAATAGCCATAAAAATCAACGTCAAGATCAACACAATTGTGGAAGCAGAATCAGAGCCGATAAATAAGCTGAGATAAATCCCTAAAAAACCAGAAAAAGCTGCAACAAGTATCGCGATCATTAACATAAAAGAAAACCGCTTTGTGACAAGATAGGCAATTGCTCCTGGTGCTATCAGTAAAGAAATAACGAGTACGATCCCTACAGCTTTCAAAGCTGCAACAATTGTAAGAGAAATCATCGTTAGCAGGGTATAGTGGAGTAGAGATATTGGTAACCCCATTGCACGTCCTTGAACTGTGTCAAAAATATACAGCATAAAGTCGCGCCATTTTGCTGCTAAAATAAAAGTGACAACAGCGGAAATGATTGCCGTCTGCGTTATATCAAGCCAGTTAACACCTAAGAGATTACCAAATAGAATATGATTCAAATCTAAGCTACTATAAATAGACGTGGCTAAAACAAGCCCCAAACCAAACATTGAAGAAAAGACCACACCCATCACCGTGTCCTGTTTGATACGGCTATTGCTCCCTAAAAAACCCGTTAATAGTGCACACACCATTCCTGCAACAAAAGCACCGCAAGTAATCAAAGTCATTGTAATATTCTCTGGACGCATATGCTGAAACCAAGCAAATGGCAAAGAAGTTAAAAATGCGATTACCCATGGTGTTGTCATATAACCAACAACAACACCTGGAAAAACTGCATGAGAAATGGCATCGCCTAACAGCGCCCATCCTTTCAAAATAAGAAAACAGGAAAGCATCGCCATGGGAATAGAAAGAATCATGACAATAAGCATACCCTTAAGCATAAAAGAAAACTGAAACGGAAGCAGTAATTGATCAATCATGATAATATTACACCCTTTTTTGCCGCATTTATGCGTAAGCGCGCAGCAATAAACCCATGTTTAGGAGCAAAAATAAAAGCCAAAACAAATAAAGATGCTTGAAAAAGCACTACAACCCCCCCCGTTTGTGCATTCAAAAAATAACTCACATAAACACCCAAGACACTTGTGAAGGTTCCAATTACAACTGCAATAACCAAGATGTTCACGAAACGATCACTTAAAAGATAGGCCGTTGCCCCAGGTGTCACAACAAGACAAATGACTAAGAATGCTCCAACGGTTTGCATCGCAGCAACAGTACAAGCGGCAAGCAATGTGAAAA
Organism: Bartonella sp. AP150HLJHH; assembly: GCF_042196385.1. Classification (NCBI taxonomy): domain Bacteria; kingdom Pseudomonadati; phylum Pseudomonadota; class Alphaproteobacteria; order Hyphomicrobiales; family Bartonellaceae; genus Bartonella; species Bartonella sp. AP150HLJHH. The sequence goes on from NZ_JBHIQC010000001.1 coordinate 238,078, forward strand.
AGAGAATCTTTAAAAATTTTACGTTTAATCCAATGGCATGCGCATGCGTTTCATCAAATAATGACACAAGAAGATCTTTCCATTTCAAAAGCAATATAAGCAACGAAACAAAGCCGATAAAAGCCAATTGTAGAATATCTGTTGAACTCACTGCTAAAATATTTCCCAAAACAATCGTATCAATATTAACAGCCATTGGTTTTAATGATTTGAGAAACAACCCAAAGGCAAAAAAGGAAGAAAAAATGAGCCCAATAATGGTATCTTCTTTAAGCTTTGTCCGGTGGTTAAAAAAGAGCATTGCTGCTGCTGCAAGACCACCAGAAAAAAAAGCGCCGAGTGAAAAAGGTAATCCTAAAAGGTAAGCTCCTGCTACACCAGGAACAATCGAATGGGAAAGTGCATCACCAATCAATGACCAACCTTTTAACATCAAAAAAGCTGAAAGAAAGGCACAAACACACCCAACTAACCCAGAAACCCACATTGCATTCACCATATATTGATAGCTCAGTGGCTCAAGCAACCAAGAAATCATGCAACGTGCTCCACTCTTTCAATATCTTCACAAACTGCAGACTGCTTTCTTCCCATGAAAACATCATTTTTTTTTGTGGTTTGAAGATCAAAAATATGGTGATGCAAAGACCCTCCAAAAGTTTTCTCCAGATTTTCCTTTGTAAAGATTTTTTCTGTTAACCCAGAAGCTAAAACAGTACCTTTTATTAAAACTGTATGATCACAAAATTCGCGAACAGAACCCAAATTGTGAGTTGAAACCAAGATCACTGCTCCTTCTTTACGGAGATCTTGTAACAAAGCAATGATTTTATCTTCTGTTGTAACGTCAACCCCTGTAAACGGCTCATCTAATAAAATAGCTTTTGCTTTCTGTGCAAGAGCGCGCGCTAGGAAAACACGCTTTTTCTGTCCACCAGAAAGTTCTCCAATTTGGCGCTTGGCAAAAGCCAACATATCAACGCGTTCTAAGGCAATACGAACGGCTTCATAATCTTGTGTACGGGCATAGCGAAAGAAATTCATATGACCGTACCGCCCCATCAATACAACATCTTCAACCAAGACAGGAAAATTCCAATCAACATCTTCACTTTGAGGAACATAAGCAATAAGATTTTTTTTCAAAGCTATATCAACGGGCAAATCAAACATACGAATTTTTCCCTTTGAGGGGCGTACAAACCCCATAATCGCTTTAAATAACGTTGACTTACCGGATCCATTAACACCAACCAATGCCGTAATAGAACCCTTTGGACTTTCAAAATTCACTTCACGTAAAGCTGTATGTCCATTACGATATGTTACCGTTACTCCTTGGGCAAAAATTCCACATTCCGTCATTGGTTTTTTACTCCCTCTACTAAAGCATTGCTAATACGCCCACTCGTGACACGTAATAAATCAATATAAGTGGGTACCTCACCATTTTTCTCACTTAAAGAATCAACATAAAGAACACCACCGTATTTAGCTCCTGTTTCTCTGGCAACCTGCTTAGCAGGCGCAGGGGAAATAGTGCTTTCAGAAAAAACTGCATGAATATTGTATTTGCGAACCATATCAATAACATGCTTGACCTGCTGTGGTGTTCCTTGTTGGTCAGCATTGATGGGCCATAAATAAAGTTCTTTTAGATCAAAATCACGCGCCAAATAGCTAAAAGCCCCCTCACTGGTCACAAGCCAACGTTTATCTTGCGGTACAGCTTCTAATTCAGCCCTAATTGGATCAATCGTTGCACGAATTTTCTGTTTATAAATTTCAGCATTCTGTTTATAAATTTCAGCATGTTCAGGATCATATTTTACAAAAGCATCGCGAATATTATCAACGTAAATCAAAGCAGAGGTCGGTGACATCCACGCATGAGGATTGGGTTTACCGCTAAAGGGGCCCTCACCAATTTTAATGGGTATAATACCTTTTGAAACAACAACACTTGGAACATCCTTGATATTTTGAAAAAACTTTTCAAACCAAAGCTCTAACTCTAAACCATTCCACAATACAAGGTTAGCTCCCTGAGCACGCATAAGATCGCGTGGGGTGGGTTGGTATTCATGAATTTCCGCACCTGGTTTTGTAATGGATTCAACATCAGCGGCATCACCTGCTACATTGCGTGCCATATCAGCAATGATAGTGAATGTCGTAACAGCTTTAAATTTACCAGCACACAAAGCAAAATTGGGTGTAAAAAAAATAACACTTCCAAAAACTATGGTGAAAAACGTTCTTACGTTCATTGATTCTCTCTTTCCTTTATATGCCTTCTTTTTATTGCAAATAATTTGCATTATCATTTAGCAATAGCAGTTATCTTTTACATTTGCAATGAAGGATTAAGAGAAAAAATAACTTTTCAAGATGTTTAAAAACAGTTTTTTCATATTGAAAAAATTGATGATTTAAGCAGCTTGTTTTGGTAAGGAGGTCCCCTTTCAAGAAGTTCTATAGCTCTTGAATGCCAAACAAAAAGGGAGCACGCAAAGATGCTCCCACTTCATGTAAAATATCTCATAAAAAATGAGAATACTCAGTAGCGCAAATATGCACCTGTCATTTTGGTAACATTATCCACGATCTTTGAGGCAAGCTTTTCTAAATCTTCATCTGTTAGAGTCCGTTCTATGGGCTGAATAGTTACTTCAATTGCAACAGATTTTTTATCTTCACCAAAGCTTAAATCTTCAAAAATATCAAAAACCCGCACTGAATGAATAAGTTTTTTATCGGCTCCACTTGCCGCCCGAATAATAAGAGAAGAGGCAACAGTTTTATCCGCTATAAAGGCAAAATCACGCCGCACCATTTGAAAAGGTAAGAGTTTCAAAGGAGGACGGCTTTTGGTCGTTTTTTTCTTTGATTCTGGAATTCGATCTAGAAAAATTTCAAAGCCGCATAAAGGGTCACTGACATCTAACTTTTCTAATGTAGCAGGATGAAAAACACCAAAAAAACCAAGAATAATCTTTGATCCAAGTTTTATGACACCTGAACGACCAGGATGATACCAATCCGGTGCTCCAACTTCAATCTGCACTTTCCCAACATCCATATCGCATGCTTCTAAAATAGCTAAAGCATCTGCTTTGGCATCAAAAACATCAACGACGGTTGCATTTCCATTCCAAAAACGCCCAGCCCCTTTAAATTGCTCTGTTCCGCGACGAATTCCACTAACAACACGGTGTTGTTTATCAGGGGTGTCGCCCTCATAAATACTTGAAACTTCAAACAAAGCAAGATCGGAAAAACCACGATCAGCATTTCTTTGTGCCGCCATAATCAAGCCAGGTAAAAGGGAAGGACGCATCATTGACATATCAGCAGCAATAGGATTAACTAATTTAAGCTCTTCTTGACCTCCTCCAAAAGCAAGAGCTTGATTTTCAGAAATAAAAGACCATGTCACCGCTTCTTTCATACCACGTTGCACTAGAGCCAAACGTGTAGCACGTGAACGAATTTGTGCGCATGTTAAAATTTGATCTTTTCCTTCTGCAAAGTTTTCCAAAGGAATAGGTTTAATTTTATCTAACCCATAAATTCTCATAACCTCTTCCACCAAATCGGCTTTACCCATAATATCAGGGCGCCATGATGGTACTTTTACCGTAACGACTTCTCCTTTTCCTTCAACAAAAAATCCAAGTTTTGTTAAAATAGAGATGACTTTTTCAGGTTCTATTTCCAAATTTGTTAAACGTTTAATTTCAGAAAAAGGAAAAGCGATCTGTTTGATTTCTTGTTGCTGATAGCCAACGATCTTCTTTTTAGATACTTCACCACCACAAAGACGTAAGACCAATTCTGTTGCAATCTCAAGTCCTGTTTCTATAAAAGCCGGGTCAACACCTCGTTCAAATCGATAACGTGCATCACTGATAAGACCTAATGCTCTTCCTGTTTGTGCAATGCTTCGCGCATCCCAAAGCGCCGATTCAATAATAATGCGATGTGTTGTTTCATCACAACTCGTTCTTTCACCGCCCATGATACCGGCAATCGAAACAACCCCCTCGTCATCTGCAATGACACAATTTTTAGGGCCCAGATGATAGATTTTTCCGTTCAGTGCTTGAAGTTGCTCTCCTTCACGCGCGCAACGTACACACAAATTACCTTTAATTTTATCTGCATCAAAAACATGGAGTGGACGACCAAGGTCAAAACTGATGTAATTGGTCATATCAACAAGCGCATTAATCGGTCTCAGACCAATTGCATTCAAACGCTGTTGCATCCACTGTGGTGATGCACCATTTTGAACATTGCGCACTTCACGCCAAGCAAAACCTAAACATAATGATGAATCTTGCGAAAAATCTAATGAAACATCGAGAGGTGTTTCAAAGGAAGGATCAAATTTTGACAGGGATAATTCTTTTAATTTTCCCATTCCAGCGGCAGCAAGATCACGTGCAATACCACGAACACCTGTGCAATCGGAACGATTAGGGGTCAAACCAATATCAATAACCGGATCATCTAAACCAGCATAAGCTGCAAATGAACCTCCAATAGGACTATCTTCTGGAAGTTCAATAATCCCATCATGCTCATTTGATAATTCAAGCTCCGCTTGTGAACACATCATCCCAAAACTTTCAACACCTCGGATTTTTCCTACAGATAATGTTACATCAAGTCCTGGAATATAAGTGCCTGGTAGTGCCAGAACACCAACAAGACCTGCGCGTGCATTTGGTGCTCCACAGACAACTTGAACAGGTGTGGAAGTCCCTGTATCGACTGATAAAATTTGAAGTTTATCTGCATCAGGATGCTTTATTGCTGTTAAAACTTTTGCAATCACAAAACCTTTTAAAGAAGACCGATCATCAACGTAATCAACCTCAAGACCTATAGCGGTTAATTTTTCACAAATTTCATTCAAAGATGCATTTGTTTCTAAGTGATCTTTTAACCAGGACAATGTAAACTTCATTTTAAAACCTCACATGAAAGCGATGACTAAGATCACACATTTCTATTAGGAAAAAAAGCAGGCATATCAAAGCAACGAAAGCCATAATGGTCTAACCAACGCAGGTCAGCATCAAAAAAAGCCCGCAAATCAGGCATACCGTATTTCAACATGGCAATACGATCAATGCCCATGCCCCATGCAAAACCTTGATATTCATCTGGATTTAAACCAACATTTTTCAACACCTGGGGATGCACCATTCCGCATCCTAAAATTTCCAACCAATCCTGTCCTTCTCCGAACTTTACTTCTGAACCAGAACGATCACATTGAATATCTACCTCCATAGATGGTTCGGTAAAAGGGAAAAAAGAGGGACGAAAACGCATTTTTACAGAGGGAACTTCAAAAAATGCTTTACAAAAGGTTTCATGTAGCCACATCATATGGGCTATGGTGGAGGTTTTATCGATGACAAGACCTTCTACCTGATGGAACATGGGAGAATGTGTTGCATCCGAATCCATGCGGTAAGTTTTTCCAGGAATAATGATCCGTATCGGTGCTTTTTGTTTTTCTAGTGTACGAATTTGTACGGGTGATGTATGGGTTCGCAATAATTTTCGTTCTCCCATTTTATCAACATCAAAAAAGAAGGTATCATGCATTTCACGCGCTGGATGCCCTTCAGGAAAATTCAATGCTGTAAAATTATAATAATCTGTTTCAATATCAGGTCCCTCTGCAAGAGAAAAACCCAACTTTGTATAAATGGCAATAATTTCCTCAATCACTTGTGAAATAGGATGAATGCGTCCCCGTTCTATAGGTGAAGAGCGAACAGGCAAGGTAACATCAACTTTTTCACGAGAAAGACGGGCATCTATTGCCTGTCTTTTCAGAAGATCACGCTTTTGTGCCCATAATTCTAAAATGCGATTTTTTAATTCATTAAGAACTGGTCCAACTTTATGGCGCTCGCCAGCATCCATTTTTCCTAATTCTTTTAATTTTTCAGAGATACTACCTTTTTTACCCAATGCTGCAATACGCACTTCTTCAAGTGCTTGTTCATCACCTGCTGCCTCTAAGGCTAAACAAATTTCTTGTTCCAGACGCTCAATATCATTCATATTTTTGCCTATTTTTTAATAAAGAAAAACCCGCACTCGCAATAGCCAGCACGGGACCTCGAATAAATGAATGCTTTAAGAGAACACGACTGGCTTATTTGACAGCGCCTTCGAAAGCATTAGGTGTCGTATCTTTTAAATATTCTAAAGCTTTTTTTGCCGAAGCTACTAAAGCAGAAAATGCTTCTGCCTCATGGATTGCTATATCTGAAAGAACCTTACGATCAACCTCAATACCGGCTTTTGATAAGCCATCAATAAAACGTCCATAAGTTAAACCTTCTGCGCGAACAGCCGCATTAATTCTCTGAATCCACAAAGCACGGAAAGTACGTTTCCTATTTTTGCGATCACGATAAGCGTATTGCTTTGAACGATCAACCGCTGCTTTAGCTGCACGAATGGTATTTTTACGACGACCGTAAAAACCTTCAGCCTGTTTAAGAATTTTTTTGTGCTTAGCGTGTGCTGTCACACCTCTTTTCACACGAGCCATATTATAATCTCCTCAAAATCAAAAGCGTAAGGTTTAAATACCATTCGGCAAATAATGCTGAATGACTTTTTTAGCATCTTGTTCACACAAAACCATTGTTCCACGTGCATCGCGAATAAATTTATTCGAACGCTTAATCATGCCGTGGCGCTTACCGGCAGCTGCTACTTTAATTTTGCCTGACGCAGTGATTTTAAACCGCTTTTTAGCGGATGATTTGGTCTTCATCTTGGGCATTTTGCTACTCCGTACATTAATTTATTCAATCAAACATTTTATTCACTCAAGCGGACCAACGCTTGAACAAGCATTTAAACAGCCACGGCATGCCCTGCCGGGCGGCTCTTAAAGACGTTTTCATAAGCTAGTATACACAAAATAGCAAGACCGTATTACAAAAAAATCGGCGCTCCATTGTCTTGAAGCTCAACCAAAGGTGCTGGAATTGCATTTGTTTTGATGGCTGCTTTACATAAATCGGCAATAATGCATTGCGTACATTGTGGTTTACGGGCTTGACAAATATAGCGACCATGTAAAATCAGCCAATGATGCGCATGGCGAATATAATGAACCGGTATAATCTTTAATAATTTTTTCTCAACAATTTCTGGTGTTTTTCCAGGCGCCAAACCAAGACGGTTGCTAAAGCGAAAAATATGTGTATCTACTGCCAATGTAGGCTGACCAAAAGCAACATTCAAGACCACATTAGCCGTTTTGCGCCCAACTCCAGGAAGGGCCATGAGTGCTTCACGCGTATCGGGTACTTGACCACCATATTGATTAATTAAACAGTTGCAAAGCGCATAAACATTACGTGCTTTTGCACGCCAAAGGCCAATTGAACGGATATGATTTGCTATTTCTTCTTCCCCTAATGCAACCATTTTTTCCGGTTGATCAGCAAGGAAAAATAATTCTTTTGTCGCTTTATTAACGCTTACATCTGTCGCTTGAGCCGAAAGCACAACGGCAACTAAAAGTGTAAAAGTATTTATATAGTTAAGATCACTCTTAGGTGTTGGGCGTTGCACAGAAAAACGGCGAAATATTTCCGCAATTTCATCTTTATTATACAATATACTAGATAAATTTCGCACCTTTGATAATTTTATGTTACTTTGAGGCATTGAACTCTCTTAAATCTTCTCTCTTGAAGTTATCATTCATGCTCGCCATATGAGAGGAGTGCAGCGAACACTTTTATAGAGTTTGGTCAAGTAAAGCCGTTTTAAAGAGGATACTCATGAATGACATATGTGACGCCTTTCTCCAATCCTTTTCTTTTAGGGTTTGAAACCGTAGAAAAAATATTGCAACGTATCGGTAAAGCTGATGAGGCTTACCCAGCCTATAATATTGAACGTTTGCATAAAAGTGATGATGCAAATCATATCCGGATAACTTTGGCTGTTGCTGGATTTAAGATTAACCATCTTAATATTTTACTCGATGATAATCAATTGGTTATTCATGGTAAACAAACAGACAACCAAAATCATCAATATTTATATCGCGGTATAGCTGCGCGACAATTCCAGCGAACCTTTGTTCTCGCGGAAGGGATGCATGTTACAAATGCAGAGTTGAAAAATGGTCTTTTATCAATTAATCTGTATCAACCAAAATTAAAAAAAGAAATAAAACAGATTCCAATTAAAGTCAGTAGTGGTGAGTCATAAAAGTTAAGGCGTAAAGGAACAGTGAAATGGGAGAACACAAACAAAACTTGTCGTTTCAGAACACATCCTACTCTGATGCGGGACAGATTGCCTATTTAAAAAAAGTTTGTACAGATGATCTGGCTAAAAACTTTCCAGATCTTCCACCAATGACCCCAGGCATTACGATATGGGCTCTCTTTGGTGAAACAGGTTATCCTATCATTTTATCCGATGAGCGTTCTATCGCCCTTGCTGGAGCCAATGAGCATGAACTACAAATTGTAACTCTGCACTAGATTACCTTACGAGAAAAAGCTGTACTCTTTATAAATTCTATCTGTTTTTTCGTAAAGGGTGTAATGTGAGTTATAATTAGATTAAGTATTGATTTATATTCATAATTAATTTTTTACAACTGGAATGAGAGTCCCAAATATCATAAGGTTCTCTCATTTGAGATCTTCTTATATTGAAACAATTAAAGTCACTTGCTTGATGTCATAAGCAGGGAGAGCCATGTGGATAAAAACACTTGAAGAAAGGAATAAAAATATCTCTTTTTAATTGTCTCAATTACCAAGGACGTTCACGATATGGGGATAAAAAAATGTATGATGGTGTCAGTTTTCTTCTTCATAAGTGTGAAGATGTCCCTTATAGATTTATATTATTCACGGGGGCTGTTATACCATTCATAGGCGCTATCGTGAAATGGGCTCGAGTGCAATGAGTATAAAGGCTATACAAGTGTATTTTGTTTGGTGTGTTTTGTTCTTCCTGAGAGGAGTAGCTCTATTGAAGAGTGTAAAAACAAAAGCATGAGATAATGCGTCATCATTATTTAAAAGATATTTTTATGAATGCGTTTGAAAGGTGTAAAGCTGAATTATAAGGAGATGATAGATTTTTATCACGATTTCTTTATATTCTTTCCAATTCCAGAAATTACGCAAACAGATAGATGCAATATACTAACCAAATCTGGCATACAAAAATCTGGAACAGTTCGTGTCATACTGAAGCGTTTTGATATTTGTCTCAAACGTGGACTCGCACAGGGATTAGATGTTGATTAACAGGTAATAAAAAACAAAGGCTTTATGAAAAAGTTTATGCAGAGCTTTTAATTTTGTGCTTCAAATGCCGCAGTACAAGGTATTTTTCTCTTTTGAATATTAAAGCTCTTGTTTTTATAATGAAGTTACAGCACAACAAGCAAAATGGAATTATTTGAGGGGAAAAAAATAATGCCTTCTTACCGTTCAAGGATATCGACCCACGGGCGTAATATGGCAGGAGCCCGGGGACTTTGGCGTGCAACAGGGATGAAAGATACTGATTTTGGTAAACCCATTATTGCGATTGCGAATTCTTTTACACAATTTGTACCAGGGCATGTCCATTTAAAAGATCTTGGGCAATTAGTCGCACAACAGATAGCAGTTGCCGGTGGTGTTGCGAAAGAATTTAATACCATTGCTGTAGATGATGGAATTGCGATGGGGCACGATGGAATGCTCTATTCGTTGCCCTCACGTGAAATCATTGCTGATTCTGTAGAGTATATGGTTAATGCACATTGTGCAGATGCACTTGTTTGTATTTCTAATTGTGACAAAATTACGCCTGGTATGTTAATGGCTGCTTTACGGTTGAATATTCCGACAATCTTTGTTTCAGGCGGTCCTATGGAAGCAGGTAAGATTAAATGGAAGGATCAAGATCTAACGGTTGATTTGGTCGATGCCATGGTTGCAGCAGCTTCAGAACAAAATTCAGAAGAAGAAGTTGCTGAAATGGAGCGTGCTGCTTGTCCTACATGTGGTTCTTGTTCAGGAATGTTTACGGCCAATTCTATGAATTGCTTAACGGAAGCATTGGGGCTTTCTCTTCCCGGAAATGGATCAATGTTAGCAACACATGCAGATCGACGAATGCTTTTTGAAGAAGCTGGAAAACAGATTGTTGCATTGGTTAAACGTTATTATGAAGAAGATGATGAAACAGTTTTGCCGCGCTCTATTGCTTCACGCAAGGCTTTTGAAAATGCAATGACCGTTGATATTGCCATGGGGGGATCAACCAATACAGTACTGCATCTTTTAGCTGCAGCGCAAGAAGGTGAGGTGGATTTTACCATGACGGATATTGATCATCTTTCACGTTGTGTTCCTGTTTTATGTAAGGTTGCTCCTGCTGTTGCAAATGTACATATGGAAGATGTTCATCGCGCTGGTGGTATTATGGGGCTTTTAGGTGAACTGGATGCGGCAGGACTCATTGATACATCAACTTATACGGTTCACGCAAAAACAATGAAAGAAGCTCTTTACTGCTGGGATGTAAAGCAAACTAATGAGCCAACAGTTCATGCATTTTATCGTGCCGCTCCAGGTGGTATTCCAACACAGACAGCTTTTAGTCAATCTTGTCGCTATGAGACCCTTGACCTTGATCGTGAAAAAGGTGTGATTCGCGATAGGGAACACGCATATTCACAAGATGGAGGATTGGCAGTTCTTTATGGAAATCTTGCAAAAGATGGCTGCATTGTAAAAACAGCAGGCGTTGATCAATCAATTTTAACTTTTAAAGGTCCGGCAAGAATTTTTGAAAGCCAAGATTCAGCTGTTTCAGCTATATTAACTGATAAGATTAAAACAGGTGAAATTGTTTTAATCCGTTATGAAGGCCCACGTGGTGGACCTGGAATGCAAGAAATGCTTTATCCAACGAGTTATCTCAAATCTAAAGGATTAGGCAAGGTTTGTGCACTTGTTACAGATGGACGTTTTTCAGGTGGAAGTTCAGGGCTCTCAATAGGACATATTTCACCAGAAGCTGCTGAAGGAGGAGCAATTGCGTTGGTGGAAGAGGGGGATATCATAGAAATTGATATTCCAAATCGTAGAATTCATATGTTGGTGGATGACGTTGAGATGAAGCAGCGCCGTTCTAAGATGGAAGCAAAAGGAAAAGGCGCTTGGCAACCGATTGAGAAGCGTCAGCGTAAAGTTTCAAAGGCTCTCAAAGCCTATGCAGCGATGACCACATCTGCTGCAAAGGGTGCAGTACGTAATATTTGATGAGTTGAATAGAGATAGTGCTCTGATTTTTTGCATCTTTTGCACGATATTCTAAGCTAATTATTTTATGAGTTTATGAACTTATCAGAATATTTCGAGTCATGATGAGTATGATTAAAAAGCTATCAATACAACTAAAAACTGCGGTAGATTGCTTATTTTAGCAGCTATGTAAAACAGATACAGTATAATTACTTTTCATATCATATTCCAATCTTATATGAGATTATGATTTCTTATTACTCATATTTATGAAAGATATTTATTGTACTGGTGGCATTATCTTGTTGTACCGTAAAACACTGTCATTTAGGACTGTGATATACGGCATCTTCCTTAAATATTAAGTGTGTTTTTAGTGTGTGGTGAATATTCTTAGACTTGTTTGTAAAGCTTTGAGTTTAAGAGAAGCGCATGATTAGGAAGTCAAGGAAAATCCGTTAGAAGTTGGACTATTTGCAGACTTGATTCGAATGAAAATCCTTATCCATTAAGGTGTGGGAAGGAGTTGAAGGATGTTTATGAAAATAAAGTACAGCTGTGATATATCTGATTATATGTTTCATATGAAAACAGTAAAAGAGCTCTTTATAACTTAAAATGTGAAGAATAACTTAAAATGTGAAGAAAATACGAGACCCATTATCCATGAATTTATTATGCAAAATGGGATGGTATTCCAACACTGACAGTTTTAAACTAAAAATATTGCTATGATAACAATAATATTGATCGTGAAAAAGCATAATTCATTAAATATGGCGTATTTGCAACGTGGAGGAGATTTCATGACAATCTTTACAAAAAACGACTATGACAATCTTTACAAAAAACGACTATCTTGTAAAAATAGTCGATCTTGACCAATTTTTTGTATAAGAGCCAATATTAATCTAAGGGAATATGAAATATAATGCATAGGGTTTTGCCTATAGGCAATTACACTTATCAAAATATATTATGTAGAAAAGCGATGGGAATACGATAAATAACTGTTTATGCTGTGGTATATCAAAAATGGTTACGTTATCTCCTATTAAGAAGGTTTTTTAATAAAAAATAACATCTGTTTTCTATAAAGGGTTACTCTTTTCAAGCTGTTTGAGGTGGTAAATTGCTTCTAAAGCTTGTTTAGGAGAGAGTTCATCGGGATGAATATTTTTTAAAGCTTCGTGAAGTATACAATGTTTGTTTTTTGCTTCATTGACGGGAGATGTTGCTTTAAGAGAAAAGAGTGGTAAATCATCAATGAGTTTATGTCCTTTTCCAGCCATTTCGCCTTGTTCTAATTGATGGAGTACATCTGTTGCTCGTGTAATAACGGCTGGGGGAAGTCCAGCAAGCTTTGCGACTTGTACACCATAGGAACGGTCAGCCGCTCCTGGTGTGACCTCATGAAGAAAAACTACATCACCATCCCAGTTTTTGACTTTCATGGTTACATTATGCAGTCTGTCAAGTTTTTCGGTAAGTGCGGTCATTTCATGAAAATGGGTAGCGAGAATAGCACGACAATGGTTAACTTCATGGAGATATTCAACAGCAGCCCAAGCAATAGAAAGTCCATCAAAGGTTGATGTTCCACGTCCTATTTCATCAAGAATAACAAGGGAATGGTGGCTAGCATGATTGAGAATCGTTGCTGTTTCAACCATTTCCATCATAAAGGTTGAGCGCCCTCGTGCAAGATCATCGGAAGCTCCAACGCGACTAAATAGGCGATCTACAACACCAATATGTGCTGAAGTTGCTGGAACGAAGGACCCCATTTGCGCCATAATAGCAATAAGAGCATTTTGCCGCAAAAAAGTTGATTTTCCTCCCATATTAGGCCCTGTCAACAGCCAGATTGCTGCATATTGCTGATTTTCTTGCACAGAGAGATCACAATTATTGGCAATAAAAGGTTCTGCTGCTTGTTTGCGGAGTGCTTGCTCGACGACAGGATGGCGTCCTGCTGTAATGCGAAAGGTAAGTGAAAGATCAATTTTAGGGCGGCAATATCCTTGTTCTTCAGCAAGATATGCTAAAGCGACAGAGACATCTAAAATAGCAAGTGCTTCAGAGGCTTTACGAATAAAATCAACTTGTTCGGTAATTTCATGAACGAGAATATCAAAAATCTCTAGTTCAAGTGTCAATGCGTGATTGGCAGCATGGGCAATACGGCTTTCAAGGTCAGCGAGCTCTGTTGTCGTAAAACGCATAGCGTTTGCCATTGTTTGCCGATGAATAAAACGTGCTTTAGCTTGTGGATTATTTGTAAGGGAAGATGCTTGTGTGCTGGTTACTTCAATGAAATAACCTAGAATATTATTATGCTTTATTTTAAGCGTCTTAATATCTGTTTCTTGGGCATATTGCGCTTGAAGCTCAGCAATGACACGGCGAGATTCATCACGTAAAGCACGCATTTCATCGAGCTCTTTATGATAATTAGAACGAATAAAACCACCATCACGTTTAAGGAGTGGGAGATCATCAGCTAATGCCTGTTCTAAATGAAAGTATAACGCTGTGGGTAATTTTGAGAACACCTGTTGTACATCACTTATTTCTTGAGGCAGAAGCTCATTATCAAGAAGTTGATGCAATTCACGAATGATTTCAAAGCCACGCTGGATTGTCGCCATATCACGGGGACCTCCTCGTCCAAGAGCCAAACGTGAAACGGCGCGGGGCATATCTGGTCCCCCCTTTAAAATAAGCTTTATCGCTTCTGCAAGAGAAGGATTACGTAGAAAAAAATCGATAGAATCCAAACGCGTATCAATAGCTGAAGGAGTGGTGAGGGGAGCAATAAGGCGGTCAATAAGAAGGCGTGATCCTCCTCCTGTTACAGTGCGATCAATAGCTTTTAATAAACTTCCATCCCGTTGACCTGATGTCGTACGAATAAGTTCAAGGCTTAATCTGGTTGCGGCATCAATAAAAAGAGTCGCACTTTCATTTTGGCGCTCAGGCTGCATGAGGGGAGGGCGATGTGTGATTTGTGTTTTTTCGATATAACGAATAGCAGCTACAATTGCAGAGAGTTCACAGCGTGAATAATCGGCAACGCCTTCAAGAGTTGAGAGTTTAAAATAATTGCAAATATCGCGTTCAGCGGTGAGTGCATCAAAGAGACAAGCAGGTTGAGGTGAAACGATACGATCAAGAACACTAAAAAGTGACTTGTGAGATTTATCATGAAAAAATGAATCAGCAACAATGATTTCTTGTGGATCAACACGCATAATATCTGCTAAAAGTTTTTCTTGGCGGCTTTCTGTTACACGAAATATGCCTGTTGAGATATCAATCCAAGAAAGAGCAAATTCCTCTCCATCGCTAGTTTTTATACGGGAAAGTGTCATCAAATAATTTGCGCGTGTTGGATCAAGGAGTTTTTCTTCTGTTATTGTTCCTGGTGTTACAAGGCGAACAACATCACGCCGAACAACAGATTTTGAGCCACGTTTTTTTGCTTCAGCAGGATCTTCTATTTGTTCACAAACAGCAACTCGGTAACCACAAGCAATCAGTTTTTGTAAATAATCATCAGCAGCATGAACGGGAACACCACACATAGGAATATCTTGTCCTAAATGTTTTCCACGTGCTGTGAGTGTAATTCCTAAGGCCTGAGCAGCTTCAATCGCATCATTAAAAAATAATTCATAAAAATCCCCCATT
Organism: Bartonella sp. AP150HLJHH; assembly: GCF_042196385.1. Taxonomy (NCBI): domain Bacteria; kingdom Pseudomonadati; phylum Pseudomonadota; class Alphaproteobacteria; order Hyphomicrobiales; family Bartonellaceae; genus Bartonella; species Bartonella sp. AP150HLJHH. The sequence goes on from NZ_JBHIQC010000001.1 coordinate 253,092, forward strand.
CGGTAAAAGAGAAGGGAATCATGATGGACGGCTTTGATTTCTATGTACTGCTCCATCATAGGTGTAAGACGTTCTTGAGAGGAAGCAGATGGGGAGGCAGGCTGTGGAATTAAATTATTTTTATGATTGTTTTTTTTATCCATTTGTACGAGGCCTGTTTCCTTTAAGTGAAGTTTTTACTCTTTTTTGTTTACTTCAATATCTATTTATCTCTAAATTGCAACGCATCATCAGATTTGCTAAGGCAAGAATAGCGATTTCTAATATATGAATCAAATTTAATGACTATACGCATTATCAAGCAGAATTTACACTGTTTTTGGAGAAAATAAAGTGAGATGAAAAAGAGCGAGCAAGATCAGAAAATGTCTCAAACTGTTTACAGTGCGAGCGAAAGAGAAGCTCTAGATTTTCATAGTCGTGGTCGACCAGGAAAGCTTGAGATTGTTGCAACAAAGTCTATGGCAACACAGCATGATTTAGCACTTGCTTATTCACCAGGTGTTGCCGTTCCAGTTAAGGCAATTGCTCAAAATCCAGCGCTAGCTTATGATTATACAGCAAAAGGCAATCTTGTTGCTGTTATTTCAAATGGTACAGCTATTTTAGGGTTAGGCAATTTAGGTGCACTTGCCTCTAAGCCGGTCATGGAAGGCAAAGCAGTGCTGTTTAAGCGTTTTGCGGATATTGATTCCATTGATTTAGAAATTGATATAAACGATACAGAAAGTTTTATCAATTTAGTGCGTCATTTAGAACCTTCTTTTGGTGGAATTAATCTTGAAGACATTAAGGCGCCAGAGTGCTTTATGATTGAAAGCCGCCTACGCGAGGTGATGAATGTACCTGTTTTTCACGATGATCAACACGGTACAGCGATTATTGTTGCTGCGGGTGTTCTCAATGCTTTGACTTTAACAGGGCGCGATATGCAAAATACGCGGTTAGTCTGTAATGGTGCTGGTTCTGCAGGGATTGCTTGTATTGAACTGATTAAAGCGATGGGCTTTCGTTCCGAAAATATCATATTATGTGACACAAAGGGTGTGGTCTATGAAGGCCGCAAAGAGGGAATGAATCAGTGGAAATCTGCGCATGCTATTCAAACAGATAAACGTACGCTTATGGAAGCAATGGAAGGTGCAGATATATTTTTTGGGGTTTCTGCTAAAGGTGCTCTTACTCCTGAAATGGTAAGATCCATGGCACCCCAGCCGATCATTTTTGCTATGGCTAATCCCGATCCAGAAATTACGCCGGAAGAGGTTATGCAAGTGCGTCATGATGCCATTGTCGCAACAGGGCGTTCCGATTATCCAAATCAGATTAATAATGTTCTTTGTTTTCCTTATATATTTCGTGGTGCGCTTGATGTGCGTGCAAGAGTTATTAATGAAGCCATGAAGATTGCTGCGGCAAAGGCTCTTGCTAATTTAGCGCATGAAGAAGTGCCTGACAGCGTTGCAGAAGCTTATTATGGAAAGCGATTAAAGTTTGGTCCTAACTATATCATCCCTGTTCCTTTTGATCCGCGTTTATTTACGGTTGTTTCAATAGCGGTAGCAAAAGCAGCAATGGAAAGCGGTGTTGCGCAAAAGAACATAGATGATTTAGAGGCCTATGAGCGCGATTTGAATGCGAGACGTGATCCTACTTCCTCGATGATGCGTAGGGTTTATAACCATGTTCGTCAAGCGCCAAAACAAATTGTATTTGCAGAAGGTGAAGAAGAGCAAGTTATGCGGGCAGCCGTTTCCTATGTTCATCAAAAATTGGGACAAGCAATTTTGGTTGGTCGTGAAGAGCAAGTAAGAGAAGCGGCTGTTATCGCTGGAATTGATCTGGAGCGTGAAGGTATTTCTATTATGAATGCTAAGCTTTCTTGCCGTACAGATGCTTATGCGAATTATCTTTATAAAAAAATGCAGCGTCAAGGTTGGCTGTTGCGTGATTGTCATCGTCGTATCAATAATGATCGCAATTATTTTGCTGCGTGTATGGTGGCACTAGGAGATGCTGATGCAATGGTTACAGGGGTGACACGCAATTATGAAACAGCGTTGATCGATATACGTCGTGCAATTGATGAAAAACCAAAAGAACGATTGATTGGTATTTCAATGGCTATTTGCCGTGGACGAATTGTGTTTATTACGGATACAGCCGTTTATGAAAATCCTAATGCTGAAGAACTTGCAGATATAGCTGAACAAGCAGCTTCATTTGTGCGAGGATTTGGATATCAACCACGGGTAGCATTTTTAGCATTTTCTACATTTAGTTATATGAAAGGGAAGACGACGCAGCAAATTCAGGATGCGATTAATATTTTGCATGAACGCAAAGTTGATTTTGAGTTTGATGGAGAAATGAGTGCTGATGTGGCACTCAATTCCAAATTGATGCAGCAATATCCATTTATGGGATTAACGGAGCCTGCTAACATTTTGGTTATGCCTGGATATCACGCATCTTCCATTGCAAGCAAAATGTTACAAGAACTCGGTGAAGCAACTATCATTGGTCCTATTTTAATTGGATTGGAAAAATCTGTCCAAATTGTACCGTTTAGTGGAAGCGATACAGATGTTGTCAATATTGCAATGCTTGCGGCTTATCATGCCGCAAAAGTCGTCTAAAGGAAAAAAGCCCCTAATATACCAATAATATATCAAGGGGCTTTTTGATAGCAAAAAAAATAAATTTTTTAAGAGGGCTGTATTGGATTGTCTTTTTGCTCTTCAGAAAGACGCTTTTGGAAGAGTGCTGCAAAATCGATAGGATCAATCCACAAAGGTGGAAAACCACCACTTTGAGTAGCATCAGATATAATTTGGCGAGCAAATGGAAATAAAAGACGGGGACATTCAATAAAGACCAGTGGCATAACATGTTCTTGTGGAATGTTTTTAAGGTGAAAAACACCACCGTAAATAAGTTCTACATGAAATAAGGTTTCAGTTTCATCATTGGCTTTGACGGAGAGAGACAAAACGACATCATAATTGTCATCACCAATTGGGTTAGCATTGACGTTAATATTGATATCAATTTGTGGTGATTTTTCACGTGCACGTAATGAACGAGGAGCACCAGGGTTTTCGAATGATAAATCTTTTAAATATTGAGTTAATACAGCAAAAACCGACTCTCCACCACTGTTATTCATTTCATCTTCGGCCATACGACAAACCTCTTCCATTATAATATGTATATTTATTTTAGATCTAAAGACCAGATTGGTTATCACGCCTTGCAAAAGGTTGCAAGAAATGCGCTCTTTATCTTGAATATTTTTTTAGTTTGTTACAGATTTTTTAGGCATTTCAATGGTTATCATCATTTTTGCGCCATGGAGATTCTGTCGTATCATGAATTGTGTAATCTTCTGCTTTTAGATCAATTATTTTTTCAGAGTCATTTTTTCTTTTAGTATTGGGATTCATTTTGTTTTTTAATGATGCAAAGAAATGCCAAGCAACAGAGTGAATTGGTTTAATAAGAAGTAATATTCCCAAGAGGTCAGTTACAAAGCCGGGAAGAATAAGTAAAATTGCACTAAACATGATGAAAGCATCATTAATAATATTATTTTCTAATGTGCGTCCTTGGATAAGTTCATTTTGTATATTTTTTAAGAGGCTAATCCCTTGAATTCGCAATAAAACAACCCCAACTATGGTTGTGAGAATAACCAAGCTCAAGGTTGCCAAAATACCAATTTCTTGACCAACAAAGATAAAACCAGCAATCTCGATTAAAAGAATGCAAAGAAAGATAACAACAAAAAAACGAGGATTTATAGAATAAAGTTTTATCACATGAAAGTTTCCTTCTAGATGAGTAGGGGGGAGAAATTCTTAAGAGAACTCCGTTTAAATACAAAATCTATAAAAATATTTGAATGATAAGATTCCTTATTTTACATATTTATTGATAAATGGTATTGACTGCAATGTTTATTAGAGACTTAAGCTTTGGAGATTGACAGCGCCTATGGAATTTGACGTTATACTTGTCATAGCTCTTGTTGTTATGGTTGTTATTTTTGTGCAACTCCGTAATGTATTAGGGAAACGAATTGGGTTTGAAAAGCCACCCTTTGATCCTTATTCACGACGTTCTAAAAAACAAGTTGAAGCAGAAACGGCTGATAATATTGTTTCGTTCCCTCATCAGAAAAATTCACAAAAAGACGACTTTAGTGAAATTGATAAAATTTCACCGGAGGGGAGTGTTTTGAATAAAAATTTGCGGGAATTGCATAGAATTGATCCTCATTTTTCTCCTCAACTTTTTATAAAAGGTGCACAAATTGCGTATGAAATGATTGTAACAGCTTTTGCCAAAGGTGATCGCAATCAACTTAAAAGCTTGCTTTGTCAGGATGTTTTTGAGAGCTTTTGTATGGCTATTGAGCAACGAGAAAAAAATAAAGAAAGAATAGAATTCACTTTTGTTGGAATTAATAAGGCCGAATTTGTTGCGGCGGCAATACAAGAAAAAGATGAACTTTTAACGATACGTATTGTCAGTGAGATGATTTCTGTTACTTATAATGAACAGGGCGAGCGTATAGACGGTGATCCTGATGCTATTGTAGAAATCAGGGATATTTGGACTTTTGTTCGCAATAGTTTATCGTCAGATCCCAACTGGAAGCTTTTTGCTACAGAAAATGAAAATTAAAATACTTTTTGTTTTTCTTCCATAAGCATTCAATGATTTATGAGAAATTAAAATGTCCTCAAGTAAATGGAGACAAAAAAGAGATTTATTGGCTTCACAAGATCGTCTTTTATGGGAGATGGTTTGTCGTACGATAACACCGCTTCACGGTAAGATGCTCTCTTCTGCTTCAGAAACTATTGCAAATATTAATGATAAAAAACAGCCTGTAACTCAAATCTCCTCATTGTCTCAGGAAAATCAACAACCCTCGACAATTATTAAAAGAGAAAAGAGGTCAGTTACACAAGCACAAAAGATTCATTTCTTTGATCATGTTGCATATCGTAAAATTTCCCAAGGTCGTTGTCCTCTTGAGGCGCGTCTTGATCTCCATGGTTATATGCAGGAAGAAGCTTATTTTTTCTTAAAAAAATTTCTACAGTCCTCTCAGCAGAGAGGATTGCGTTATGTCCTTGTGATTACAGGAAAAGGACGATCCGTTGGGAGCGATGGAGCTTTGTATAGATTTGTTCCGTATTGGTTATCAACACCAGCTTTTCGATACTATGTCCACGCGTTTGAGCAAGCAGCGCGTCAGCATGGCGGAGAAGGTGCGCTTTATGTTTGGTTGCGCCGTTTTGTGTCGGGAGAAGGAAAGTGATGTTATTGTGGTCGCTCTAGATTTTATATTTATTTATACTTATAATTTATTGTTTTTGTATATTTCGTAAGAGCCTTGAATACAATATTCCCTTCTTTATAATTTTTTATAAAAAATTATAAAGATATTATTTTACATTCTACGTATTGCTTCACGCTTTTGTTTATCGCATTCTTTAACGGGGCACATCCCTCACGCAAAACAGAATGATATTGAATTGCATATATTCACAGGCTTGTTTTAAAGAAACATCTCTCAACGCTCCCAAGCCTATTTTGCGACGGCATCCATGAAGAGTATAATGATAAATCCATGAAGCACACCCTATCTTTATACTTAATAAAAGGGCAATCTGGCATCACCACACACTTTGCCATCTCCCAATGTTGCAACAACCCTTTAAGTCCTTGGCACTTGAAAGCATTTATAAGAGGCATGCTTTTCTTTAAGTGTTTTTAACTCTCCACAGTTCTCATCTCGCTCGTGACGCCCAAACAAAAGATTTTGATTGATTCAATATAAGAGGACTTAAAATGAGAGAGATATAAATGGATCTCATTCAGGTTGCAAAGCGATAAATTATTTTTATAAACCACAGCATTACTCTATATAAATACACGAAGAATAAAAACATGAGAAATTGAGAAACTAGCTTATTCAAAAGATGTCACTATGGATAGTGTTAAAAGCAGTACAACTAAATTAAAGAAAATTGTGAAAATAAACAGGAATATAACTTTACAACACACAGCTGCGCAATAGCACCAAAAGATACAGTTTCGTTGAATAGTTTCATGAAGAAATTTTTTCATTTATTAAAAGCTCCATTAAATTTCTTTCTCATAATAATTCGATAATTAAAATTTAATAGCGAAGCGCAGAAGGCGTAGAATACGAGATTCAATTGAGGATATTACACTCTTATCCGACGTCTTTCAGATATTGGTTGAAATGCTAGCTTAGCATGAAAGGCACAATAGGGGCTATTTTCATCAGAATCTGCACCACAAAAATGAAAATCTGCTGATAATGGATCGCCAACCGGCCATCTACATGTATTTTCACTCAATTGTAGAAGATTAAGTTGACGTGATATAGGCACAACTACATTGGATTTTGTGGACATATCAACTTCTTTTACATCTTCCACTACAAATTCTGTCTTTAAAGCGGTTTCTTCAATACTTACAGATGATGTGTTTATTGGCGATACCGTGGATGTGTTGCGACGCACACGTGGAGATGATGGGCTGCTACTTCCCACGGGAGTTTTTTGCGCACGCGTGCTTCCTTGTGCTGTCTTACCACGTCCTGGTAACTTTAATCGATGTACTTTGCCGATGACTGCATTTCTGCTGACCCCACCTAATTGAGCAGCAATTTGACTTGCACTTAACCCTTCACTCCAAAGCTTTTTAAGAAGCTCAACGCGTTCACATGTCCAACCCATACCAGCACTCCATTCCGATTACGTCACTAAGATGCTCTCCCCCGTTGCATCTTCAAATGTTTAAATAATGTTTTCATTACGCTGAATGAAAGAACTTTACACTCTACGTGAGCATAAAAAAATCATCCAACCTGTGGATTTACAAATCAAAACACATCATCTTGCTTATTATATTGTAAATTACAATATGCACTCACTCTATGACAAGAGTCTTTACCTCTTGAAGAGTTTATTTAGAATGTTTTCCCCAACTTGCAAATCAATCATAGGTTAAACTTTCACTTTTGTTTAAGGCTTTTTCCCAAAATGCTTATTTGTAGAACCTTCATTGACTTTTTTTCAATTGGTGTAATGATCTATTCTATAGGTGTAATCACTAATCGTAATGAAATGTTGAAAGCACCGTAACGAAATATACCATGCTGTTTTATTTGTAGTGTTGCTTTATATATATATTGAAAAGACTAAAATATAAAGGGAATTATGATGGATGCCGTCTCTATACAACCACTTTATGAATGCTTCGCAAGACGAAATTTGCATTTTGAACAGGGGCATGGTGTATGGCTTATTTCCGATAAAGGAGACCATTATCTTGATTTCACATCTGGCATTGCTGTTAATGCATTAGGATATTCACATCCAAAATTGGTTGATACGCTCAAGATACAAGCTGAAAAACTTTGGCATGTTTCTAATATTTTTCAATCTCCTGAACAAGCATCTTTTGCCACGCGGCTTTGTGCAAATAGTTTTGCGGATAAGGTTTTTTTCTGCAATTCAGGCACTGAAGCATTGGAGTGCGCATTCAAAACGGCACGCCATTATTACTATGCTGCTGGTCATTCAGAACGCATTGAAATAATTACTTTTGAAGGGGCATTTCATGGACGTACACTTGCTGCACTTGCTGCGACTGGGCATGAAAAGTATCTTGAAGGCTTTGGACCTAAAGCTGGTGGATTTATTCAAGTACCTTTTTGTGATGAAATCGCTTTGCGTAACGCTATTAATAAAAATACCGCCGCTATTCTTATTGAACCTATTCAAGGAGAAGGAGGAATACGAACGGTTTCTCATGAATATTTAAGATTTTTGCGTAAAATATGCGATGATAATGGTCTGTTGTTGATTTTGGATGAAGTGCAAACGGGCATGGGACGAACAGGAAAGCTTTTTGCTTATGAATGGAGTGATGTCACGCCTGATATTCTTACCCTCGCAAAAGGACTAGGAGGTGGATTTCCATTGGGCGCTTGCCTTGCAACGGATAAAGTTGCAAAAAGTATGATACTTGGAACGCATGGATCAACCTTTGGAGGAAATTTGCTTGGAATGGCTGTAGGAAATAGTGTTCTTGATGTTTTGTTAGAGCCAAGTTTTCTCATCCATGTTCAGCGCATGGGTGATAAACTAAAAAGTGGGCTTTTGCACATTCTCAATATCTATCCTGATATTATCTGCGCAGTTCAGGGGATGGGGCTTATGTTGGGTATTCAATGTGTTGTGCCTTCAAATCTTGTCGTTAATGCTTTGGAAAATGAATATCTCTTAAGCGTTGCAGCCAACAACAATGTTGTGCGCTTATTGCCTCCTCTTATCATTAGGGAAGAAGAAATAGATGAAAGTTTGCATCGTATTGAAAAAGCAATTTCCTATCTTTCGCAAATAAATAAAGAAAGACAAATATCACACATATGACAAATGCTCTTCGTCATTTCACGGATTTATCCATTTTAACGCCAGCAATGGCGCGTGCACTGATTGATTATGCAAAAATTCTTAAAGCATCTTTTAAGGCAGGAAAAGGTTCAAAACCTTTTATAGGTAAAACACTCGCGATGATTTTTGAAAAACCATCCACACGAACCCGTATTTCATTCGATATCAGTATGCGCCAGCTTGGCGGAGATACGATCATGCTCACGGGTTCAGAGATGCAACTTGGTCATAGTGAAACCATAGCTGATACGGCGCGCGTTTTATCCCGTTTTGTGGATATTGTGATATTGCGAACAACGAAACACCAACGTATGCTTGAATTGGCACAATATGCACAAATTCCTGTCATTAATGCCCTTACAGATGATACACATCCTTGCCAAATTCTAGCAGATATCTTAACCTATGAGGAGCATCGGGGGCCTATTTCTGGTAAAATATTTGCGTGGATGGGGGACGGTAATAATGTGCTCCATTCCTTAATTGAAGCCGCAGCTCTTTTTGGTTTTCATTTGCGTATTGCTACTCCAAAGGGCAGTGAACCACAGGAAAAATTTATACATTGGGCACGTGAGCGAGGAGCACATCTTATGCTAACCCATGATCCCCAAAAAGCAGCTCAAGATGCTGATTGTATTATGACCGACACATGGGTCTCCATGGGACAAGAATTTCGTGCTCGCAGTCGTTCTATTTTTCAGCCTTATCAAGTCAATGAATCTCTCATGAAATTAGCAAAACCTGATGCTCTTTTTATGCATTGTCTTCCTGCTCATCGTGGTGAAGAAGTGGTTGATTCTGTGATTGATGGACCGCACTCCGTTGTTTTCGATGAGGCTGAAAATCGTCTTCATGCTCAAAAAGCAATTCTTTCTTGGTGTTTACAAGATGCGTTTTTCTCTCCACAATAGCCTCCCTACAACAAATTATATAAAAAAGGCAAAGCTATGAGTGAACAAGCTAAAGATGAAGCCTCTCTCAACAACAACTTTTTGCATGAAGATGATAGTGTTATTCCCTTTCAAGTTGAAGAACTTGATATCCGTGGACGTGCCGTACAACTTGGGGAAACTTTAAATTCTATTCTCACAAGACATCAATACCCTGAACCGGTTTCTTATCTTCTAGCAGAAGCTTTACTTTTAACGGTTCTGCTTGGAACTTCTCTAAAACTTACGGGAAAATTTATTTTACAAACTCATTCCGATGGACCAGTTAATATGTTGGTGTGCGATTTTTCGCCTCCTTCCAGTTTACGTGGATACGCTCGTTTTGATAAGGAACAGCTTAAACAAGCCATAGACAATAATCAAATCTCTTCAGAAATACTTTTAGGAAAAGGCACTTTAGCTTTCACAATTGATCAAGGTCCCCATATGCAACCTTATCAAGGGATAGTTGCATTAGATGGATCAAATTTACAAGAAGCTTCTCGTATTTATTTTGATCAATCAGAACAAATTCCTACCGATATCCGTTTGGCTGTTGCTATATTAATTAATCGTGACCAACAAGGAAAACCGCAGAAAAGCTGGCGAGCTGGAGGTATTTTGACCCAACTTTTGCCCCAATCATCGTCTCATCATAAAATAGATACCCCTCATCACAAGCGAGAAGAAACGAAAACTCATATCCAATTGGATAACCAATGGCAGGAAGCTAAAATACTCATGAAAACGATTGAAAGTTCAGAATTAACGGATCCCCAGGTCGGTAGTAAACAGCTCTTGTTCCGTCTTTTTCATGAACAAGGTGTTAGAGTTTTTAACCCTTTTTCTCTTGTTGATCAATGTTCTTGTTCACACGAAAAAATTAAAGGAATCCTAGAAGGCTTTTCTATTGATGAACGCAATAAAATGGTTCAAAATAAATATATTTCAGTTACATGTGAATTTTGCTCAAAAATGTATCGTTTTACAGCGCAAGAATTTTTGGAAGAAAAAACATAATCAAACATTTTTCATTAAAAAATGATGATTGCAACAAAAGCCTATTTTATTTGCGTCATAAAAGTTTACGCATAAGCTCATATGAACTTCTAGAATATTTCTTTCTTTAGCTTTTTTCGATGTATGCCAATGATCTTTCTTTTGCAATCAGTATTAATATCATACAGTACCTTCAATATATTGATTTATAATAGTAATTTATCGTTTTGCATGTTGAATGAGAGTCCAGAATATTGTAAAGTTCTCTCATGGCAAATCTCTTTTATATTGCATCAATTAAAATCACTTTCTTGCACGTTACAAGCAGAGCTGGCGTGGGGGTAAAACACGAAAAAAGGTGTAAAAATCCTTCTGAATCGTCTCAAGTGCCAAGGCTATGTCGTAATACCCCAGAGCTGGCAAAATGTGTGGTGATAATAGCTTGCTATTTATATTAAGCGTAAAAATGGTGGTGCTCTATAAAACGGCATACATAGCGTGGTAAAACTGGATGTTTTTACTTACAAGTTTGCATTATTATATTTTTCAACTTAAAATATTGCCAATTATTTTCATATTTAGATGATTCATAAAAAGTATTTTTAGCCTTTTCTTAAACATTTTTTTAATTCAACATAAAGAAATTTGAAAAAATCTCATAGTATTCGGTGTTTTCATTTAATAGATAAAAATGGTAAAAATTATTTAAAATCAATATGTCGATATTTTATTTGTCTTCTGTCATAATCGCTTGTTCAATTTTTGGTAGAATTTTTTTTTGATAAATTTGCCATGTTAAGGGACCAGCATGTTTGGCAATAATAATACTCTCTTTATTCAAGAGAAAGGTTTCTGGTGGTCCATACACCCCCCAGTCAATAGCTGTATATCCTGAAACATCAAAGCCAATAAATTTAAAAGGATTACCAAAACTGTTTAAAAAGCGCAGGGCGTTTGTTTTATTGTCTTTGTAATTAATACCAATCAGATCAAAACGTTTATCTTGTGCAATTTGCATAAGAATAGGATGCTCTTCGCGACAGGGCAAACACCAAGAGCCCCAAAAATTGACCAATGTAACACGTCCTTTAAACTGTTTTGAATTGAGATAACTTTCTTTATCAAGAAGAGGAAGATGAATATTGGGAGCAGGTTTTTCAGCCAATGCGTTTGGGAGAAGAGAAGAATCTTGAAGGTGTTTTTTATCCATAAAGTTGAAAAAAAACATCATGAGAAGAAGAAAAAGCACAAATGGTCCAAAAAAAACAAGCAGAACAGGTAAAGATATATTTTTTTTAAGTTTTAGAGGGATGTTTTTCATTATACTTTTCTTTTTGGGACAGCTCTTTTTTGTTTAGCTGTTGGAGAATTTTTTTTTGGTATAGGGCTTTGCAAAGAATATATCCAATAAGACATAAGAGGGATATTGCAGAAAGCACATAGCTTAAAACAACAATTTGCTCGTGTTTAAGGGTGCTCAGGAAAAAATCAATTTTCTGAGATAGATTTCCTAAAAGTCCGCCGTGGATGCCATTTAGGTCGAGCATGATGAAGCGTCCTGTTGTTGTGCACGACGGGATTTTTTAATCTGAAGTATTCGGATATAATGACGATTGATTTCATTTCGCATAGCCATCAAATAAAGAGCAATAAACATAAAGATGAAACAAAAGAGCATTGTTATAAGGGGCCATAACATAGCATTGTCGATTGTTGATCCTCCAGCACGTAACAATGATGCTGGTTGATGCAATGTATTCCACCAATTAACGGAAAATTTAATAACAGGGATATTAACAAATCCAACAAGTGTAAGAATTGCAGTAGCACGAGCGGCTTTTACTTGGTTGTCAAAAGCACGCCCAAGCAGGATAATGGAGAGATAGATAAAAAGCAGAATTAAAACTGATGTTAATCGTGCATCCCAAACCCACCATGTTCCCCATGTAGGTCGCCCCCAAAGCGCTCCTGTAATGAGAGCCAAGGCGGTAAAAATTGCCCCAATAGGCGCTCCACATTTAAGTGCTACATCAGCAAGATGATATTTCCAAATCAGGTTTCCTAAAGCCGCTGCACTCATCGTTACATAGCAGAATGTAGACAACCACGCAAAGGGTACATGAAGGTACATAATCTTAACAGTAATGCCTTGTTGATAGTCATCAGGGGAATGCATCACTAGAATAAGCCCTAAGATAAGGAAACACAATGTTATGCCGACCAACCAAGGTAAGACGACTCTGCTTATTTTCATGAAAAGGGTGAAACTTGCAGGGAGTAACCTGATTTTATATGTACGAGATAGTTTATTCATAAAATTCATAATAGGCAGAGTTTTGCTATGCGGCAATCATCTTTTATTATTCTGATAAAAGTTTAAGCGTTATCGCAGCAACAAAAGAGCTAAAGAGACTCAAAAGAAGTGAAAAAGCGCTGAGAAGAGCTAGAGAAGTGAGAAAAGAGGTATTTGGGTTTATTGGGGCTGTAGCAGCGGAAACACCAAAAATCATAATTGGAATGATCCACGGCAAGATAATGATAAAAATAAGCAAAGTACTGTGCAACAATGAGGTTGCGAGTGCAGCGCCTATAGCACCAATAAAAATAATAGCTGGTGTTCCGCATAAAAGCGTAAGTATTGTTGTAAAAGTTATTACTACATCTAAATGGAGCATGAGGGCTAAAATAGGTGTGGCAAAAATAAGAGGAAGCATTGTTCCTACCCAATGGGCAAGACATTTTGTAAAGACAATTAGTGTAAAACTTTGTCTTTTTCCTGAAAGGATAAATTGGTCGAGATTACCATCATCGCGATCGATTTGGAAAAGTTTGTTCAGATTGAGGAGTCCTGCAAGAAGGGCCCCAAACCACAATATACCTGGTCCTATTTGTGCAAGAGTTTTGGGATCTGGTCCAATGGCAAAGGGGGTTATGACAACAACAGCGATAAAAAACAATAATCCTGTTAGTGAAGTGGCTTGTAGCGCTAATAATAGTTTAAGATCACGCCAGAACAGTGCTTTCATTTTATTCTCTCCTAGAGAGGTAAAAATTTTTCCAGAGCGATTTTATGGTTTTCTGGAATGCCTATGGAATTATGAGTTGCAGCGATAATCATACCACCTTGATTGAGATGACGCTGGAAAATACGAGCAAGGAGTTTTTGAGCATGGTTATCAAGCCCAGATATTGGTTCATCTAAAATCCAAAGAGGACGATAGGAGAGCAAAAGGCGAGCAATAGCTACGCGTCTTTGTTGTCCAGTTGACAGAGCGTTAAAGGGTAAATGTTCAAGGTTAGAAAGACCAATATCGGCAAGAGCTTCATGCGCAAAACGTAAATGTTGACCGTAAAAATCTGCCCAAAATTGCAAATTATCAATAACAGATAAGAGAGGTTTCATAGCATTTTGAGGACCAAGATAATGACAAGCAGTTGCAACAGGGTATATTTGATCATGGTCTTTAAGTATTATATAACCTTCAGCAGCCTCAAGAAGACCGACAATGATTCGGAGTAATGTAGACTTTCCGATACCATTAGGACCGGTGATTGTCATAAGTTGCTGTGAAAATAAACAAAAAGAAAGACCTTGAAACAGAATTTCCTCGTTTCTGTAAGCGGCTAAATCTTTGCCTGATAACACCATGTGATTGCCTATTTTGTTTTTATTTTCATATTCTTTATTGCATTATAGAATAAAAAACACATTTTTTATGCAATTGTACCTAGAATAGTTCTAGAAATAGTTCTATAAGGGATGCCTTGCATCAATATCTGGTGTAAAATGGTTTCTGGCGCTGATTTCCGCATTATGCCTAGAGGGTGGAGGGGAAATGGATGGCGGAGGTAATTGCGTCTGCGCTCAAGCTGCGACCTTGACTCGTAGTTTGTGTTGTTCATTCCTGGAAATTGGGTGGTTATAGTATGAGGGTGGACAGTCATGACTCAAATTGATAGCTTTAATTGTCGTAGAGTATTAAATGTTGGTGGCAAAGAATATACTTATTATAGCTTGATTGAAGCGGAGAAGAACGGACTTGAAGGTGTTTCTCGTTTACCGTTTTCGATGAAAGTTATTCTCGAAAATTTATTGCGATTCGAAGATGGTCGCACAGTTAAAAAAGAGGATATCTTCAATGTTGCTAAGTGGTTAAACGACAAAGGGAGCGCTGGGGCAGAAATTGCTTACCGTCCTGCACGTGTTCTTATGCAGGATTTTACAGGTGTTCCAGCAGTTGTTGATCTTTCTGCAATGCGTGATGCTATGGTTAAACTTGGCGGTAACGCTGAAAAAATCAATCCTCTCATTCCCGTTGATCTCATCATTGATCACTCAGTTATTGTTGATGCTTTTGGCAATTCCATGGCTTTTAAGGAAAACGTTGAGCATGAATATGAACGTAATGGTGAACGCTACCGTTTCCTTAAATGGGGGCAACAAGCCTTTCAAAATTTTCGCGTTGTTCCTCCAGGAACAGGGATTTGTCATCAGGTTAACTTAGAATATTTAGCACAATGTGTATGGATGAAGAATGAAGAGGGCTGTGAGACGATTTATCCTGACACCTGTGTGGGAACTGATTCGCATACGACTATGGTAAATGGTTTAGGGGTTTTAGGTTGGGGTGTTGGTGGTATTGAAGCAGAAGCAGCAATGTTAGGCCAACCTGTTTCTATGTTGTTACCTGAAGTGATTGGTTTTCGTCTAACAGGTAAACTTAAGGAAGGTGTAACAGCCACCGATCTCGTATTAACGGTGACCCAAATGCTACGTCGGAAGGGTGTTGTCGGTAAATTTGTTGAGTTTTTTGGTCCTGGTTTGGAGCATATGACGCTTGCTGATCGGGCAACGATTGGAAATATGGCACCTGAATATGGAGCAACGTGTGGTTTTTTCCCAATTGATAAGGAGACAGTGCGTTATCTCAATATGACAGGGCGTGATGAAAGTCGGATTGCCTTAGTGGAGGCTTACACCAAAGCACAAGGGATGTGGCATGATGAAATGGTGGCTCATCCCATTTTTAGTGATACAATTGAATTAGATATGGGAACCGTTGTCCCTTCTATGGCTGGTCCTAAACGTCCTGAAGGACGTATTGCATTGGAAAATGTTGGGCAGGGTTTTGAGAAGGCATTGGTCGAAGACTATAAGAAGACTTCTGGACAAGATAAGCGTTATCAGGTTGAGGGTGAAGAATATACGCTTGGTCACGGTGATGTGGTGATCGCTGCGATTACGTCGTGTACGAATACATCGAATCCAAGTGTTCTTATTGCTGCGGGTCTTTTGGCACGAAATGCTGTGGCAAAGGGTCTTAGGAGTAAACCATGGGTAAAAACTTCTCTTGCACCTGGTTCACAAGTCGTTGAAGCTTACCTTCAAAATTCGGGTCTGCAAAAAGATTTAGATGCATTAGGATTTAACTTAGTAGGATTTGGGTGCACAACATGTATTGGGAATTCTGGTCCTTTGCATCCAGCTATTTCCAAAACGATTAATGACAATGGTATAATTGCATCTGCGGTTCTTTCAGGAAATCGTAATTTTGAAGGGCGTGTTTCCCCTGATGTGCAAGCGAATTATTTAGCTTCACCACCGTTAGTTGTTGCACATGCGCTCATCGGGACGGTGTGTAAAGATTTAACCAAGGAGCCTCTAGGTGAAGATTCAAATGGCCATCCCATTTATTTGAGAGATATTTGGCCAACTTCTCAAGAAATACAGGAGTTTATCGAAAAAAATGTCACGCGGAAGGTTTTTGCCGAAAAGTATGCAGATGTTTTTAAGGGAGATAAAAATTGGCAAAAAGTTCAGATTCCTACGGGTTCTACCTATTCTTGGGATGAGCAATCCACCTATGTACGCAATCCACCTTATTTCGATGATATGCAGAAAACACCTGATATCTTACCAGATATTAAAGATGCACGGATTTTAGGTTTATTTGGTGATAAAATCACGACGGATCATATTTCTCCTGCTGGTTCTATTAAAGCAGCTTCTCCTGCCGGAAAATATTTAATGGATCATGGTGTTAAAGTGGCTGATTTTAATCAGTATGGAACGCGTCGTGGGAATCATGAAGTTATGGTGCGTGGGACCTTTGCCAATATTCGCATTCGTAATTTCATGTTAGGGGAAAATGGTCGAGAAGGAGGTTATACGGTTCATTATCCGTCAGCGGTAGAACAAACTATTTACGATGCAGCAATGGCGTATAAACAAGAAGGTATTCCACTCGTTGTTTTTGCAGGTATTGAATATGGTAATGGATCATCCCGCGATTGGGCTGCCAAGGGGACCAATCTTCTTGGTGTCAAAGCAGTGATTGTGCAGTCTTTTGAAAGGATTCATCGCTCTAATCTTGTTGGTATGGGCATTGTCCCTTTTGTCTTTGAAGAGGGGCTAAGTTGGAAATCTTTAGGCTTAAAGGGAGATGAAAAGGTGACAATTGAAGGGATTCATAACTTGAAACCTCGTCAAAAGACTGTAGCGAAAATTACTTTTTCTGATGGTACGGTAAAAACCGTTCCATTATTATGCCGTGTTGATACTGAAGATGAGCTAGATTATTTGCATCATGGTGGAATTTTGCAATATGTCTTGCGTAAGTTAGCCGTTTAAATTCTTTTGTTTGTTAAGGAATATCTATTATTAAGCTATAAAGTTGCGGATCAAAGAGTTTAGCTTCGTTTTTTTATGGCTATCTTTGAAAATCTAATTGACGTTAGCTTTAGGATTGCGCTATAATCCACACGGTTATAGGCAGATTTATAGTTTTGCTTGGGTTGGATTTATTTATATTGGTAGAGTTGTTATTGAGACTCATTTTACCAAGGTGTTGAAAGAGAGATTATATTTATGGCGAATACACCTTCTGCTCGAAAAGCGGTGCGCAAGGTTGCGGCGCGCACACAGGTTAATAAGGCCCGCCGTTCACGCGTTCGTACTTTTATACGTAAGTTTGATGACGCTTTAGCGGGTGGCGATAAGGCATCTGCAGAGATTGCATTTAAGAATTTTGAGCCTGAAATTATGCGTGCAGTTTCTAAAGGGATTTTTCATAAAAATGCTGCTGCGAGGAAAGTATCACGTTTAGCTAAACGTTTGAAGGCTCTCAGCGTTTAAGCTTTTCTCCTTTAATTGAGAACAAAGCCAGTATCCATGAGGATGCTGGCTTTTTGTTTATTATTTCAAAAAGTTTCTATTGAAAATAAGAATCGATAATGATTCTCCACTTGAAAAAGGAGAGAAAGTTTATAGGGGGAGGTATGGTTATCCACAAGCTTTGTGGATTTGTACAGAGTCTTTTTTGTCAAGCATTTTATTTTTTTTTTTAAATCTGAAGAGATTCTTTAATTATTGGTAAATTTAGAGAAAAAAAATGAATTGAATCAATATTTTTTTCAGTCCTCATTAATATAAGCATTTTTTTTGGGTTTTTTGATTTTATTTTGACCTCTTGCATTTTACCTCTGCTGTTTTGTATGGTTCTTATGAAGACTAAGAAGCATGAAGGGGTCACATCAGCGCATTATTCTGTATTTTGTTGAATACAAGATGTTTTGATTTAGGCTTTTCGAAACTTTTGTGTTGGAGAGGTTTTCTGACGGTTTTTTAGTTTTCTTAATGGATATGTTTACCATTTTAGAAGGGTGGGTCATATCATGAGTGCAAATAAATCTTATTGGTCATCTTTGTTAGTGGGGTTGTGATGAGGCTATCCTAGGGGAGGGTGAGTAATCTTATTTGGGGTAGGGCGTTTTGCCTTCGCTAGATTTATTTTAGTTGTTTGGCAGGACAAAATTTTATTTTTATCAGGATGGAAGATGGTGGATAAATTGAACTCTAAAGCTAGTTCCTTTAAAAGGGTTTCGGTAAATATCCTGTCGGCAGAGAACATAATAAAGAATAGGATGACGGAAAGTGATGAGAACGTTTGTAGAAATGCTTCTATAGGGCATTCTATTGTTTCAGAGGAGGAAAGTGCGGCGGCTTTTATACGTGTTATGGCGCAATTAAAGGTGCAGGTTGGTGTTGAGGCTTATACCAGTTGGTTTGGACGTGTGAAGCTTGCTGAATATAGTCATACTCTTGTAAAGCTTTCTGTTCCTACTGCTTTTTTACGTTCATGGATTAATAATCACTATGGTTCTCTTTTGACTCATTTATGGAAACAAGAGAATTCAGCAATTCTTCGTGTTGAAGTTATTGTTCGTGGTATGGAACGCGTTTCAAGAGATGTCGTTTGTAAAAGAAGTGTTCCTCCTGTTGTGCTAGAGGAGCAGGCGACTTCATCTTTTGTTGAAAGTTGCGCAGAGCATTCAGTTAAGAATTCTCAAACGGGAGTTTTTGGATCTCCACTTGATTCTCGCTATACTTTTGAAAGTTTTGTTGAGGGGGCTTCTAATCGTGTTGCTTTAGCAGCTGCGCGTTCCATTGCAGAGGGGCATAAAAGTGCCTTACGTTTTAATCCTCTTTTTATTCACGCATCTGTTGGCTTAGGAAAAACACATTTGCTTCAAGCGATTGCTGCTTCTGCATTGAAGCGTTTAACGTCTGTGCGCGTTATTTATTTAACTGCTGAATATTTTATGTGGCGTTTTGCAACAGCTATTCGTGATAATGATGCTCTTTCTTTTAAAGAACAGCTTCGTGATATCGACCTTTTGATTATTGATGATATGCAGTTTTTGCAGGGTAAGTCGATACAACATGAGTTTTGCCATTTGCTTAATATGTTACTTGATAGTGCAAAACAGGTTGTTGTCGCTGCAGATCGTCCACCAGCAGAATTAGAATCGCTTGATCTTCGCGTTCGCTCTCGTCTTCAGGGAGGGGTAGCTCTTGAAATTGAAGCACCAGATTATGAAATGCGTTTGCAAATGTTGCGCCAGCGGTTGAAGGTGGCACAACAAGATGATGGCATGGTATCAATTTCTGATGATATCTTGGAATATATTGCGAAAACGGTTTTAGGGTCGGGGCGTGATATTGAAGGTGCGTTTAATCAGCTCTTGTTTCGTCAATCTTTTGAGTCTGATTTATCTTTAGAGCGGATTGATGAATTATTAGGTCATTTGACACGTCCTGGTGAACCTAAGCGTATTCGGATTGAAGAAATTCAGCGTACGGTAGCACGCCATTATAATGTTTCTAAACAGGACTTGTTATCTAATCGTCGAACACGTACGGTTGTGAAGCCACGGCAAGTTGCAATGTATTTAGCAAAAGTATTAACTCCTCGCTCATTACCAGAAATTGGGCGCCGTTTTGGTGGGCGAGATCATACAACAGTTTTACACGCTGTGCGTAAAATTGAAGATTTGGTTTGTGGTGATCAGACCTTGGCTAAGGAACTTGAGTTGCTTAAGCGGTTGATTGGAGAACAGGCTGTATAGTGTTTATCGTTTCTTTCTTTGGAGAGACTTTAAAGAATTTAATGAAAAGATTTATTTTTTCTTATGCAGGAGTGACTTGCCATTTTAAGAGAGGTTTAATAAACTCTAGCAGGCGATTCTCTAAAGGGATCTATTCTTTAATTCTAAGGAATTCTTATAGTTTTTAGTAAATCATACGGGGCTTTTATGCGTATTACAGTTGATCGCAGTCAATTTCTCAAGTCTCTTGGTCGGGTTCACCGTGTGGTAGAGCGCCGTAATACTGTTCCTATTTTATCGAATGTGTTGATTGATGCAGAAAATGGCCGTGTACAGTTAAAAGCAACAGACCTTGATTTAGAGGTTATGGAATCTTTTGCAGTTAATGTTAAACAAGCTGGAGCAACAACTGTTCCGGCACATTTGCTCTATGATATCATTCGAAAACTTCCTGATAGCAATGAAGTTGTATTATCCCTCGATGAGAATCAAGCAGGTACAATGTCCATTGTTTCGGGTTGTGCACATTTTCAGCTTCAATGTCTTCCGAGGGCAGACTTTCCAGAGTCGCTTCCTGGGCAATTTGGTTATCGTTTTTCTCTATCGGCATCAGGCTTAAAACATTTACTTGATTGTACACAATTTGCTATTTCTACTGAAGAAACCCGTTATTATCTTAATGGTATTTATTTCCATATTATTAATGATGGTGTTTTGAAATTGCGTTTGGTTGCAACTGATGGTCATCGTTTGGCACAAGTTGAGATGGAAGCTCCTTCGGGAGTTGAAGGAATGCCTGGTGTTATTGTTCCCCGTAAAGCTGTAGGAGAATTGCAAAAACTTCTTTCAGAAGAAAATGATAGCGATGTATGTATAGAGCTTTCGGAGACAAAAATTCGTTTTTCTATAGGCTCTGTGATTTTTACATCAAAATTAATTGATGGAACATTTCCAGATTATCAACGTGTTATCCCTCTTGGAAATGATAAAGAATTAATTGTTAATAGGCAGGACTTTTCTTCTGCAGTTGATCGTGTTTCAACGATTTCAAGTGATCGGGGGCGTGCAGTTAAATTAACGATTGAGCATGGACAGTTAAGGCTTGTTGTTAATAGCCCAGATTCGGGCAGTGCAGAAGATCAATTATCAGTAACTTATGCATCTGAACCGCTTGAGATAGGATTTAATTCACGTTATCTTTTGGATATTGCTGGGCAGCTTTCAAGTGATGAGATGGTTTTTATGTTGGCTGAGGCTGGAGCACCAGCTCTGATTCGTGATAATGATGATGCGGATGTGCTCTATGTACTGATGCCTATTCGCGTTTAGGGGCAGTTGTTTTGCAATGCATAGCCAGTCATGTGCACAAAGTGGCAGTGAGGCAGCTGAAGCTTTTACGTTATCGCAATTATTCTTTTTTCAATATTCATTTTTCTGGTCAGCATGTGGTTTTTACTGGGCATAATGGTGCTGGTAAGACGAATCTTTTAGAGGCGTTATCTTTTCTTTCTCCTGGTCGTGGTTTGCGGCGTGCTGTTTATTCTGACGTTAGTTTTGTAGATGGTGGTGGTGGAGGATTTGTTGTATTTGCGCGTCTTGAATGCGCTCTTTATGGTGAAGTAAAGATTGGTACAGCTTTTGAGGTTAGCGATAACAGTCGAAAGGTCCATATTAATGGTGTGAATGAGTCGAGTGATTGCCTAACAGATTATTGTCATATTAGTGTCCTAACACCGTCTATGGATGGTCTTTTTACAGGTCCTTCACTTGAGCGCCGTAGTTTTTTGGACCGTATGGTTTTGGCGATTGATCCCTTGCATAGGCGCCGCATAGCCGATTATGATAGAGCTATGCGCGCACGTAATCGTTTGTTTTTAGATGGAAATGAAGATTGTGCTTGGTTTGATGCTTTAGAAAAGCAAATGGCAGAATTGGCGACAGCTATTTCTGCGGCGCGTGTTGATGTTATTCGTCTTTTAAATGACATGTTTACACAAATGCCCTCACAGATACCTTTTCCACGAGCTTTTTTGCAAATTGATGGTTTTTTAGAAACAGCTCTTAGTGAAATATCAGCAACTGAAGTTGAAGAACAATTTTGTGATCGATTGCGGCATAATCGCGCAATGGATCGTGCTGCTGGTCGGACGTTAGAAGGACCACATCGTGCAGATTTGCAGGTTTTTTATGCTGATAAAAATAGAGCAGCAACATCTTGTTCAACAGGTGAACAAAAAGCGCTGCTAACAGGTTTAGTTTTGTGTCATGCACGTCTAACAGGTATGATGTCGGAAAGATCTCCCATTCTTCTTCTTGATGAAATGGCTGCCCATCTTGATTCGCATCGACGTGCTGCTCTATTTGATATTCTTGATGATTTAGCTGTACAAACATTTATGACAGGAACAGATCGTCTTTTATTTGATGACTTAAAAGGACGCGCAGAATTCTTTGAGATTAAGGATGGAGCTTTATTGCCGTAAAAACATGCTAAATATTTTTTTAATAAGTGATAGGTCTGAAAGAAAAGGCTTGCTATGTCAGAGATAATAACGATTTTAAATGGTCCTAATTTAAATTTTCTAGGTCAACGTGAGCCAGAAATTTATGGAACTGAAACTCTAGAAGATATTGAAAAAAGATGCAGAGAATGGGCAAAAAAAAATGATATTATAATAAATTTTTATCAAAGTAACTATGAAGGGCAATTAGTGGCATGGATACAAGAAGCAATAGAGGCAAGTTCTGGATTGATCATTAACCCAGCGGCTTACAGTCATACATCTGTTGCACTTCTTGATGCCCTAAAAATGTTTTCAGGGCCGAAAGTAGAAGTTCATTTATCTCATATTTATCAGCGTGAAGCTTTTCGTCACCATTCTTATACATCTGCAGGTGTAGACGCTATCATAACTGGGTGTGGAGGTGATGGATATCGGTTTGCACTTGAGTATATTGCAAAACAATTAAGCAAAACAATTAAATTGTGATAGGTAAAGAGTAAGCGTTTAATA
Source organism: Bartonella sp. AP150HLJHH (assembly GCF_042196385.1). NCBI lineage: Bacteria > Pseudomonadati > Pseudomonadota > Alphaproteobacteria > Hyphomicrobiales > Bartonellaceae > Bartonella > Bartonella sp. AP150HLJHH. Next base: position 275,925 of record NZ_JBHIQC010000001.1, read on the forward strand.
AGAGTAATATAGGCATTTAATTCTCTTGATAATTATTTTCAAATCTGTACAATGTGAGGTATATATTTATGACAGTTTTTAGTGCGTATGACGGGGGTAAATAGAGATGAAAAGCTTTGTTAGACAATTAGAAATGCTTGTGATTTTAGGGGGAGCACTGCTTTTGTCTGGTTGTAAAATTGATGTTATGCAGCCATCAGGTTATGTTGCACGTCAACAGCTCATTTTGATCGTTGTTTGTGTGGTGGTGATGCTTTGTATTGTTATCCCAGTTATGGTGAGTGTGGTATTTTTAGCTATAAAATATCGTGCATCGAATATGAAAGCGGACTATTCTCCTGATTGGGCACATTCAAATAAAATTGAAGCATTGATGTGGGGTATTCCAGTTGTAATTGTAATGGTTTTAGGTTCATTAACAGCTTATTATACCTATAAGCTTGAACCTACAAATCCTCTTCCAGTGGAAGTTGTAGGTGAAGGAAAGCCATTACAGATTGATGCTGTTGCTCTTGATTGGAAATGGCTTTTTATTTATCCTGAATACGGTGTTGCATCGATTAATGAGATTTATGCGCCTGAAGGACGTCAAGTTTTATTGCAATTGACGTCAGAGAATTCTGTCAATGCTTTTTGGGTTCCCAAATTGGGTACAGTTCTTTACGCTATGCCGCAGATGAATGCTAAGTTGCATTTGGTCGCTGAAGAGCAAGGAGTATTCAAAGGAGCCTCAGCAAATTATAGTGGTGATGGTTTTTCGGGTATGCGGTTTAAGTGGCATTCTGTGTCTTTGCAGGATTTTGAGGATTGGATTGTAAAAGCTCGGGCTAATGGTCGAGTACTTGATCGTTCATCTTATCGTCAACTTTCTATTGCGCCTCGTATGGGTGATATTGCTGCGAAGGAAAAAGATGCTGAAGTTCGTTATTTTGCACCTGTTGAGAAGCGGCTTTACTATCGTGTTGTTAATCGATGTGTCGATGAAAAGACGGTATGTAATGAAGATTTAATGAAACGTGCTGCTGCTCAGACGCTATGGGGTGCACTATGTTCAGTATTTGATCCTGATGTTATTTAACAGAGTCAATAAAGTAAAGAGCCCTTTTAACAAAGGTTTCTTTTAAACTTGAATTTCATTTGAAATGGGTTGAGAAATGTTTGGAAGACTTACAGATCCTACGGCAGGTGCTTTTCATGCGCTTGCACATGAACCGATCGTTTTGTATACATGTATTGCGATTGTTTTGGTTGGTTTAATTGCTGTTATTGCTCTAACAGTACTTGGGTGGTGGGGGATTCTATGGCGAAATTGGATTACAACGGTTGACCATAAACGCATAGGTATTATGTACATCGTTCTTGGAATTATTATGCTTGTTCGCGGTTTTGCGGACGCACTTATGATGCGAACGCATCAAGCTTTAGCTCTTGGGAGTGAAACAGCAGGTTATTTGCCCCCTGAGCATTTTGATCAAATTTTTTCGGCGCATGGTACGATCATGATTTTTTTCATGGCCACGCCTATTTTATTTGGTCTTTTTAATTATCTTATACCACTTCAAATTGGTGCGCGTGATGTTGCTTTTCCCTTTGCAAATAATCTAGGTTTTTGGATTACGGCTGCAGGGGCGATATTGATTAACATATCCCTAGGTGTTGGGAATTTTGGTCGTGGTGGTTGGTTGATGTATCCACCTTTTACAGAATTGCAAACGAGTCCAGATACAGGGGTAGATTATTATTTATGGTCACTTCAGCTTTCTGGTATTGCAACAACAATGGGATCAGTGAATTTTATTGCAACGATGATTAAAATGCGTGCTCCTGGAATGACAATGATGAGAATGCCTATTTTTTGTTGGAGTGCTTTTGTCAGCAATGTTCTTATTGTAGTCATTTATCCTGTTTTGGCTGTAGCATTTGCACTCTTGGCATGTGATCGTTATTTGAACATGAATTTCTTTACCAATGTTGGTGGCGGAAATCCGATGGTATGGATTAACTATGTTTGGGTTTTTGGTCATCCTGAGGTTTATGTTTTGGTTGTTCCTGCTTTTGGAATTGTTTCTGAAGTTGTATCAACTTTTTCTTCAAAACGCCTCTTTGGTTATACTTCAATGATATGGGCCATGTTGGTTATTTTGATTCTTTCGCTTCTTGTTTGGGGCCATCATTTCTTCACAATGGGTGGGGGTGAAGCTGTAAATACCTTCTTTAGTATTGCTACGATGATTATTGCAGTTCCAACCGGTGTAAAAGTTTTTAATTGGCTGCTTACGATGTATAGAGGTCGGATTCGCTTTGAGCCTCCTATGCTTTGGTGCATGGGTATGATCTTTACATTTGTTGGTGGTGGATTAACAGGTGTTTTATTATCTATTGTTCCTGCTGATTGGCAGTTTCATAATTCGCTCTTTTTGATAGCACATTTCCATCATACAATTATTGGAGGTGTGGTTTTTGCGTACTTAGCGGGGATTGCATTTTGGTTTCCAAAAGTTTTTGGTTATAAACCAAATCGCATACTAGGTATTACATCTTTTTGGTGTTGGTTTATTGGTTTTTACCTTGCCTTTTTCCCGGTTTATGCGCTTGGTTTAATGGGGGCGACGCGTCGTCTGCAGCATTACATGGAACCTAGTTGGCAGCCGATGTTTATTATTGCTGCATTGGGTGCTTGTATTATCTTACTTGGTATCCTTTGTTTTGTGCTACAGGTTGTTTTGGCGATTTGGTACGGTATTAAGCATAAAGGGCACTTACCGGTAACATTAAATGATTCTTGGGGTGATGCACGTACACTTGAATGGTTTACCTCTTCACCGCCTCCTTCTTATAATTTTGCCCTCCTTCCAAAGATACAGTCTGATGATGCTTATTGGAATATGAAGAAAAGTGGTTATCAACGGCCGACAAGTGGATTTACAAAAATTCATATGCCATCGAATACATCGGCTGGAATTATTGCTGGCTTCTTCTCATTAGTTGTTGGTTTTGCGCTTGTTTGGCATATTTGGTGGCTTGTTGCGGTTGGACTGGTTGGTTTTATTGCAACGCTTGTGTGTCATTCATTAACAGGTGATCATCATGGTTACTATATTCCAGCTGAAGAAGTGCAAAAAACTGAAGATGCCTTTACGGCTGTTCTTAAAGAACAAGGAGTGACAGTATGAGTGCTGTAACAATGAATAACGCGAGTACTATAGATGAACTTCACCACGATAGTAGCTCGGTAATGACGTTTGGTTTTTGGGTCTATATTCTTTCAGACTTAATCCTGTTTTCGACACTGTTTTCAAGTTTTGCTGTATTTTCTGCTTCTTATGGTGGTGGTAAAGCGGGCAGTGAGTTTATAGATTTAAAGTTTGTTTTGGTTGAGACTGCTTTCTTGTTGTTTTCGTCCGTCACTTATGGCTTTGCAATGGTACAAGCACATAAAAATAACATCAGTGGTGTGCGTTTATGGATGGCTATTACCTTTGTATTGGGGTGTTGCTTCATTGGTATGGAACTTTACGAATTTCATGAACTTTTGAGTGAGGTTTTTTATTTTGATCCAAATGCTTATGCGGGTATTGATCCTGCAACAGGTTTACAGCTTTTTGGACGGGAAATTCTCTCTGCTTATTGGTCAGCATTTTTTGCTTTGGTTGGCACCCATGGACTTCACGTAAGTGTTGGCCTTCTTTGGATGGTTGTGATGTTTTTTCATCTTCGTCGTAATGGCTTGGATCAGAACAATAAAACACGTTTAGCATGTCTTTCCATTTTTTGGCATTTACTTGATATTGTATGGATTGGTGTTTTCACCATGGTTTATCTATTAGGAGCGTTGTGATGAGCGTGCAAAATGAAACACATGGTCCCAGTACTGGTTCCTATTTGGTTGGTTTTATTCTAGCTGTATTTTTCACTTTGGGTTCTTTTATTCCTGTGATGTATGGAATGATGGAAAGTTGGGCAGTTAGTACAAAGGTTGCGTATCTTATTGGGATGGCGATTATTCAGATTATAGTACAAATTGTTTTCTTTTTGCACTTGAATTCTGGTCCAGACGCCAAGTGGAATTTAAGCGCGTTGTGGTTTGCTGCTATTTGCATTTTTGTTATTATTGGGGGAACTTGGTGGGCTATTTCTCATTTGAATTATAATATGATGGGTGGTTCAGGACGTGTTATTGAACCGGAAATATCAAGTAGAGATGATTCTTCAGTGTCTGAGCAGTTATCAAACAAAGATATCTCCGTAAGAAAACAGCCAGAAAAGATACAGGGCTCAGAGGTTTCGATGGAGCAAGGTGCAAGTACGCAAACTCCTTTAGATCAAGCACCTGGTTCAGAAATGCCTATGGGGCAGGGTCTAAGTACGCAAACTCCTGTAGATCAAGCACCTGGTTCAGAAATGCCCATGGGGCAGGGTCTAAGTACGCAAACTCCTGTAGATCAAGCACCTGGTTCAGAAATGCCCATGGGGCAGGGTCTAAGTACGCAAACTCCTGTAGATCAAGCACCTGGTTCAGAAATGCCTATGGGGCAGGGTCTAAGTACGCAAACTCCTGTAGATCAAGCACCTGGTTCAGAAATGCCTATGGGGCAGGGTCTAAGTACGCAAACTCCTGTAGATCAAGCACCTAGTTCAGAAATGCCCATGGAGCAAGGTCCAAATACGCAGTTTCCTGTGGAGTAGTTGTTAGAAATATCTACGGAGCTGATGCGGCATGTATCAGCTTCGTAGAAGAATTCGTGGGATATAAAGCAGGAGATAAGTACAAGATATCAGTGGAATGAGTATCATTATTTTGAATATACTTTTAATTTAAAAGAGAAAGTCCGTGGGGTATTTAGTCAATCTTTAATTTTTGAGACAAATAGCTATTTGTAGAATATACAAAAAGTGATGTTTGTAAAATTTACTACAAAGAAAGAGAATGTGCGAAACAAGTTTTTATATTGTGTGAGATAAAAAAGCTACGAAGCAGTAATATTTTTAGATTTAAAGAATTTATATTAAAGATAGCATTAAAATTATTGTAATAATAATATGCAATTGAAATCAAAAATTTAGAGAATAATCAGAAAATTTAATGAAAACCGTTGCAATGACAGTTATAGGTGCTGGTTCTTTTGGTACTGCATTAGCGATAGCTCTTGCCCGTAATGGTCATAATGTTTTACTTTGGGGATATAGTCCTCAACATATCAAAGAATTACAGGAACAACGTTGTAATCAAGTATATTTACCCGATGTTCGATTTCCTGAAAATTTATTACTTGAAGCTTCCCTTGAAACTGCAATAACGGCAAGTCACAATATATTAATCGCTGTTCCAAGCCATGTATTTCATCAAGTTTTGTATAATATTCAGCCTTATTTAGATCAGCATTCACGCGTTATTTGGGCTACAAAAGGTTTAGAACATGGTACTGGACGTTTCTTACAAGAGGTTGCTCGTGAGATTTTAGGTGAAAAAATTCCTTTAGCTGTTTTTTCTGGACCAACTTTTGCTCAAGAACTAGCTATTGGTTGGCCTACTGCAATGACGATAGCAGCTTCTGATGTTGAGTTTGGTAAAGAATTGCAGCAACTTTTTCATTGTGACAAAAGTTTTAGAGTTTATAAAAGTTCAGATATGATTGGTGTTCAATTAGGGGGGGCAGTCAAAAATGTTATTGCTATTGGTGCAGGAATATCAGATGGCATAGGTTTTGGGGCAAATGCACGAATAGCTCTTATCACACGAGGACTAGCTGAAATCAGTCGTTTAGGGGGGGCTATGGGTGCTGAGCTTTCCACATTTATGGGAATGACAGGCTTAGGTGATCTGGTTTTGACATGTACTGATAATCAGTCGCGTAATCGCCGTTTTGGAATACTTCTTGGTAAAGGAATAGATATAAAAGAAGCAGAAAAACAAATTGGTCAGGTTGTGGAAGGATACTTAAATACCAAGGAAGTATATACGTTGGCGCAGCGTATTGGGGTAGAAATGCCCATTGTAGAACAAATTTATCAAATTCTCTATTGTGGTAAAAATATAACTGAAGCGGCAAACACATTACTAAGTCGCGCCCTCAAGGACGAAATTCAATAATATCCTGTTTTTTAATAATTCCAATCGTAAAAAATAGAAACATGCTATGATAGACATATAAAATAGATTTTATTGATGGTTGTATAAGGCAGTCATATTCCAGAAAATTATAGATTCATATCATTCGATTCTTTATGAAACATGGCTGAAATATAAAAGTTTTGGCTTTTGTCTAAGAGCTATCTCTTTGAAGATAAATTGTCGTTTCCACTTATACATGTTTATGTAATGTAATGAACAAGATATTTTTATTGTCTCTTAAATTCATCTCACAATGATATTTGCAAACAGAATAATACAAGACTCATTAGGTAGAAGCATCTTATTTATGTAACGTATAAGCTAAGAATATCGGGGCAGGGATATTGCGAATCTCTGTTTTTGTAATTCTTTAAAACAAGAAGACAATCTAATTTGGGAAGAAGATGAAATTTTAAAGCTGAAAATCTGTTCCCATTTCTACAATCATTTTTAAATTCGGTTTTACGCTATCTAAAGCAATATCTTTTAAATAATAGAGATTATCTCACACCTTTATTTTCTCATTTTCTAATGAAAGCATTTCTCTGATGTGTCAGGTAAAATAGAATGCCCAAAAAAACACGATTGCTGTTGTATATTCATGTTCTTGTTTTAAAGAGACCTCTCTCTTAAAACTCCCAAGTCCACTTCGCGACGGTGACCGTGAATAGTATAACGATAAAGCCATTGTGCACATCCCCATCTTTACGTTTATGAAGGAGGAAGACGAGCATCATTACCCCCCAATGTTGAAACAGCTCTTGGCACTTGAAGCTGTTCAGTAGAGATATTTAAGCCTTTTATTTTCTCACATGTCAATTCTGTTTTTTATATGCAAGAAATGATTTTTGGAATTATAACTTTGAAAGTCTAAGATTGAGAAAATGTTATTGTACTTGTTTGTGACTGTCAGTTAAACTAAAAAATAATGTGATTATAAAGATAAAAAATTGATTTATATAAATAATTCATTTTATTTTTGTATTGAGTTAATTAAAAATATGTGTTTGCTTGTCACAAGCGGGTTAGTACGTGGATAAAAAATTATTAAAGATACTTCTAATGAATCATCTCAAGTGTCAAGGGTTGTTTCAATATTAGAACATGGCAAGTAAAATGACGGTGTCGGTTTGTCATCTGTATAAACATTAAAATGGTGGTAAAAAAAGGATTTTATATACTTCACAGGGATTTTTTATACGTTTTACAGGTACCATTGTGAAATGGAATGGCATGCATTGAGAGATATCTTAAAAAAATGCATGAAGGAGCAACAGCTATAGTGTTTTTGGGTGTTCTATTTTACCTGACATATCAAAGAAACGCTTTCATTAAAGAACGAGCAAAATAAAGGTGTGAGGTAAAGAGTAATCTCCATTATTAAAAAAACATTGATGTAGATGCTTTTAAAATCGTAAAGTCTCATTAAAGAATAATAGTAAAATTAACGATTGATTTCTTTACGCCTTCATATTCTTCCTAAATTAGATTGTATTTGCGTTTCAAGAATAAATCAAACGGTAGAAATATTTTTTTTTCAATTTGCTACACAAAAGCTGAAACTAAGGATTTTAATAATTCTCTAATCTCTGTTTCAAACTGCGGTGGCATGAGAGTTGGATATTGATTTATAAGCAATGGCAAAAGCGTATACTTTAGTAAGGTAAATGACGTCATAAAACACAAACTTTATCAACCATGAATTGAAGAAATATTCCGGCTTTTTATAAAATATTTTGCGAAACAAGGCATCGTACATCTGGTTTTGTATTCACTTATTCTTACAAACACTTGTACACATGCCTTACGTCATATTATTATAAGTCAATACACTGTTATATAGCTGAGAAAGTACTCAATACCCGATTAAAGCACTATGCACATGATTGATTTTATTTTTTAGTGCAATAAAATAAAATTTATCCTTCTTGAGAATCGTCACTTTTTTTTAGTTCTTCAAGTATTGGCATAGACATGATGTTATAGCCTGAATCAACATAATGGATTTCACCTGTGACACCTGATGATAAGTCAGAGAGTAGATAAAGAGCAGATTTTCCAATTTCATGAATATTTACGGTACGACGTAATGGGGCATTACGGCGTTGATGTGAAAATATTGCCCGTGCAGCTGCAATACCATTACCTGCTAAAGTTCTAACAGGACCAGCGGAAATCGCATTGACACGAATATTTTGAGGACCAAAGTCCGCTGCTAAATAACGTACCATAGCTTCTAAAGCTGCTTTAGCAACACCCATGATGTTATAATTAGGCACAACTTGCTGTGAAGCACCATAGGTAAGAGTTAAAAGTGCTCCTCCATTCGGCATAAGCTTACCCGCGCGCTGGGCAATTTCAGTAAAGGAATAAGCTGAAATAACCATCGTGCGTTGAAAGTTTTCACGTGTTGTAACATCAACGTAACGCCCTTTTAGCTGAGTTTTATCTGAAAAACCAATGGCATGTACAATAAAATCAATTGTTTTCCATTCTTTTTCAAGTTGCTCAAAGACGTAATCAATATTTTCACTTTTTTCAACGTCACACTCTAGCACTAATTTGCAGCCAAGTTTATCTGCTAGGGGATGAACACGTTTGCCAAAAGCATTTCCTTGATAAGTCAACGCTAATTCCGCTCCTGCTTGTGCGAGCTGACAGGCAATGCCCCAAGCAATTGAATGGTCATTCGCAATTCCCATAATAAGGCCGCGTTTGCCCTCCATCAAACCTTTCATATTATTCTCCGTAAGACCGTACTTTTTTCAATTACTAAGAGCTTTTGTTTATACATAACGTTGGAAAACAAGCGTTGCATTGGTACCGCCAAAGCCAAAAGTATTCGACAATACGGTATTCAGTTGTTGATGATCACGTCGTTCACGAACGATTGGCATATCAGCAAAAGCTGGATCAAGTTCTTCAATATGGGCACTTTCACAAATAAAATTATGATTCATCATTAACAATGTATAGATTGCTTCATGAACACCTGCTGCTCCCAAGGAATGTCCTGTTAGAGACTTGGTAGCGGAAATGGGGGGGCATTGATCACCTGCTCCAAAGACACGACGGATAGCTTCTATCTCAGGAGGATCACCAACAGGAGTTGCTGTCGCATGGGGATTGATATAATCAATTTTATTATTGACTGTTGCAAGAGCCATGCGCATGCACCGCTCCGCTCCCTCTCCTGATGGGGCAACCATATCATGTCCATCGGATGTCGCACCGTATCCAACGATTTCTCCGTAGATTTTTGCACCACGTGCTTTAGCAAGTTCTAAATCTTCAAGGACTAAAACGCCAGCCCCTCCAGCAATGACAAAACCATCACGATTAACATCATAAGCACGTGAAGCTTTGTGAGGGGTGTCATTATATCTGCTGGACATAGCGCCCATGGCATCGAATAAAACAGATAGTGTCCAATCCAAATCTTCGCAGCCTCCGGCAAAGATGCGCTTCTGTTTACCATATTGAATCATTTCGTAAGCATTACCAATACAATGATTGGAGGTAGCACAAGCTGAAGAGATTGAATAATTGATCCCCTTTATTTTAAAGAAAGTTGCTAATGTTGCAGATGCTGTAGAACTCATCGCTTTAGGGACAACAAAAGGTCCAACACGTTTTGGGCCTTTTTGGCGTGTAATGTCAGCAGCTTCTACGATTGAATGTGTTGAAGCACCTCCAGAACCCATAATAATACCCGTGTGTTCGTTCGATACTTCATGCGGTTCTAGACCCGCATCAGCAATTGCTTGATCCATGGCGATATGATTCCATGCTGTTCCACGCCCATGAAAACGTAGAGCACGTCGATCTACGAGTTCTTCTATATTAATATCGGGCTTGCCATAAACTCTGCTACGAAAGCCTAATTCAGCATATTGAGGTGCGTAAGAAATTCCGGATTTTGCTTCACGTAAACTGGTTAAAACAGCTCCAAGGTTATTTCCAATTGCGGAGACAATTCCCATTCCGGTTACAACAACTCGACGCATTCATACCTCCTCGTTCCATACAGAATAGTGAAAAGTTCTTTCTGACGGAAATAACGTTCAATCTTCTTTGAATAAAGCAACGCGTAAATCGTTCGCCTTATAAATAGTCTCTCCATCTGCTTTTAGCCACCCATCAGCTATTCCTAAGACTAAATTTCCACGTCGAATACGCTTAAAATCTATTTCATATTCAAGAATTTTGGTTTGTGGAGTTACCATCCCTGATAACTTTACTTCACCTGTTGATATTGCTCTTCCTTTGCCTGGTTCGCCTAGCCAACCAAGAAAAAAACCTGTTAATTGCCACATACCATCCAGTCCAAGACATCCTGGCATGACGGGATCGCCTATAAAGTGACAATTAAAGAACCACATGTCTGGTGTAATGTCAAATTCGGCGCGAACCATTCCTTTATCGTATTTACCATCAGTTTCACTAATTTGAGTGATTCGATGAATCATCAACATTGGCGGTGCTGGCAATTGCGCATTACCTCTACCAAACATTTCGCCGCGAGCGCAGCTTAGAAGCTCTTCATATGTGTAGCGAGACTTTTGTTCAGCCATTGTTACTCCATTTATTTGCATATATCTTTAATTTCTGCGCTTTTCCCAACCTACTTTTAGAGCAAATTTTAAAGAGAGGGAAATGATTTTATATCATTTTTAATGACAAAAGCCTTTTTTTATGTATTCTACATAGGTAATTATTTAAAAATGGAATACAAGATTACACCATACTATTCCCATTTTTTTGTATTTTGATCTTATTTAGCAGGAATGTATTTGGGTTTGTAATTATGTCAGTGAGTGCAGACAATTTAGATATGAATGAAGAGCAGCAGTTCACAAAAGAGTGTGGAAAAATTGTGCAATATTATTCCATTTCTATGTTAGAAAAACGTTTGCGTCAAAATGGTCTGCGTCCAACACGTCAGCGGTTGGAACTTGCACATATGATTTTTTCTCAAGGAAATCGTCATATTACTGCTGAAGAGCTCTATGAGGAAGCGATGAAGGCAGGTGTACCTGTATCTTTAGCAACGGTTTATAATACGCTTCATCAATTTACGGAAGCGGGATTATTACGGATTATTGCCGTAGAAGGCTCAAAAACTTGGTTTGATACAAATACCTCTGATCACTACCATTTTTATATAGAAGGTGAAAATCGTATTCTTGATATTCCTTACAATTTGGAAGAATCTCCCATTATTAGAAATTTGCCTAAGCCACCAGAAGGTATGGAAATTTCACATGTTGATTTAATCGTGCGATTGAAACCAAAAAATCAATCTTGTGATAGGCAGTGAGGATATTCAATGAGGAATAAAAATTAAACTTGTTGAGTTTGATTATTCACCAGCCTTTTACTTTTACTTTTTCATCAGGATAGATTCCCCATAACTGGGGTTGTTGAAGCCATCCGCGTGTATTATTAATGTTTAATTCGCACCATTGTCCATCACATTGGCGGATATTACCAATGACATTAGGTTCTACTTCTGCCACAAGTTCTGCGTTGTCGGTGGGATTTTTTCGTAGCATTAGTCTTTTAGTTTTATCTTTTTGCCATGGAATAGTTATAGCAGTTCGCTTTCCCGATAAAAGCGATTGATACACCCACCCCTCATCGCCTTCGGCATCACGAATTTTGCGCCATTGATCATATTCTTGAATGATTTCAATAGGTAAGCCCTTCTTTTTGTAGGTAAAAATGATAGAATAGTTGCTTCCTGGTCCGACGCGTACATTAACGCTGGTGGGTTTAATCGAAGCAAATCGCGGAAGTGGTAAACCACTGGGCCCTAAATTTTGATTAAATGTTTGTGCATGCAACAAATGAGGTGAAACTAATACAATGACTGTTGCTATTAAGATACATGATGCGAGTATTGAAACGCGAAACCAACGAGAATTTTGCACACCGAACTCCTTTATTTCATCATATATTGGAAATTTAAAATCTGAAAGATAAGACTGGAAACTGATAAAAAGTATGACACACTGCTCGTTAAAGAGATCTAAACGATGAGAAAATTGCTACAAAAATATCAAAATAAGGAAAACAAAAGCTTGTATCTCTTTTCTGGGTTTATTTTTCGAAATAAAAATATAGGTATACATATTATGAACAAAAAACTGTTCAGTGAAGGGGTTATTGTATAGCTTGAAAAGAAATTTTAAATGAACCAAATAATACGATGAATGAAACATTTAAGCGTAAAAATATGAGCAACATTATAGAGTAGATTGATATATGAAGGGCTAACAGAACACTTTTTCGTGATAATCCATTTTATAAAATTTGCTATAATCTTATGCCATGATAATGCTTATCCGTATTAGTAGATAAGCTGGCTCCATTGTTCTATTTACCAGCTTTCAATGTTATGCAGTTCCTATTATTTATGGTGTTCATAGGAAGCCTTTTTGTTTTTTCTTAAATAGCTTTTATTCTATTTGCGTACGAATCCCGCTTATGATGTACAAGAAAATAATCTTCATTGATTCAATATGAGAAGGTGTTGAGAAATTTTATGTTATTAAGAATTATTACTTAATATGAAAAATGATTACTTATAATAACAAATCTACGCGTTAAAAACTTTAACTCGTTATTTAAATTTTAAAAACATTTCCATCAAAAATGGTAATAAAAGGCACATTCATCCATATTAAAAAATAGTGTTTTCTCTGTTTATTATCAATTTTCTTTTCTCTAACTCAGTATAGAAGAAAGTTGAATGAAATAGAAAGGCTTATTCGATACACTGATGAGGGTAATTACATAAGTGATGAATAGAAGAATTTTATCAAGAAAAAAGAATCTGTAGTGCAGTGGTTGAAATTCGTCATCCTTTAGAGAGACAGAATCAAGGGATATAAAAGTTATGGAATTATATCGTTTTGTTACATAACTGAAGGTAAAGAGGATTATGCATTTAATATCATATATTTACACACAATCGCATATGGCGATAGTTGTTTTTGTTTTGTAAAAAGACCTAGGATGATCGAAAGATGTAGAATATTTAATGACAAAAAAGAAATTCATCATGAAATTTATACATAAGAAGCGGTTATTTAAGAGATATCCAGAAGGAAAAAATTATAGCGAGAAGTGATAACAAAACATCCCGCACTCAATTTACATAGGAAAAAGTCGCTTAAATATCTAAAGTGTAGTTTGTTATCTATTTTTTGAAATATAAGAGTGAAATAAAAACCACCTCTATGATAGAAACCTTATTATTTTCAAATAACTAACATATTAGATAACATTGTACATAAAAAACTACACACAAGCAATTCATCGCAATCGCCTATGAAGATAAAATTTTCTAGTAGCTTACTATCTATTGCTTATGCAATTATATAATATCATAAAGTATATTACTTTACCGCAACAGTTCGTCCGTTACTAACAAAACCTTCTCTTTGTGCACGCTTACGAGCAAGCTTACGTGTACGACGAATAGCTTCAGCTTTTTCACGAGCACGCTTCTCAGATGGCTTCTCATAATAACTACGCATTTTCATTTCACGGAAGATACCTTCACGCTGCATCTTTTTTTTCAACGCACGGAGCGCTTGGTCAACATTATTATCACGAACGAGTACTTGCACTATCTATCCTGCTTTTTTCAGTGTCATAAATGATAGGAAAAAACCTACGTCCTTTTAAAGGCATATCCAAAAGGACAAGCACTTATATCATATAAATGAGACATTTGTCTATATCGCTTTTTAAAATTCTATTTTTTTTACAATAAAAACGCTTTTTATAATGAATGATAGAATTTACGGTTATAAATTTATGAAAGTCCTTGTATTTGATCATTTTCGTCAAGATGAATTTTTTCAGCCGTGGGATAATGGGGTAGTCCCGGCATGGTCATAACATCTCCACAAATGACAACAATAAAACCGGCTCCCGCACAGAGACGAACTTCTCGTATGGGAATTTCAAAATCAACAGGAGCTCCGTATTGCGTGGGATCAGAAGAAAAAGAATAAGGTGTTTTTGCCATACAAATAGGGTAGACGCCAAAACCTTCTTTTTCCCAAGTTTCAAGTTGTTTGAGAATAGGGGCTGAGATGATGGCGCCACGTCCACCGTATAGCTTTGTTATAATACAATTAATTTTTTGAACGAGTGGAATATCATCTTGATAGAGAACTTTAAAATCAGAATCGTGCTTTTCAATCAAGGTAACGAGTTCTTGTGCAAGTTCTATAGCGCCTTTTCCACCTTGTTCCCAATGCTTACAGATAATAGCTTTGTGTCCAGTTGTTGCAACTATTTTTTGTAATGTTTTTATTTCAGCATCGCTATCGCTGTCAAAATGATTGATAGCCACAACACAAGGAATACCGTAGTGCTTCATATTTTTTATGTGTCGTAAAAGATTGGCTGCCCCTTTTTCTAAAGCGGTGATATTTTCTTCTGTCAGGTTATTTTTATCCAGACCACCATTCATTTTTAATGCACGAATAGTTGCGACGATCACTGTAGCATTTGGTACAATACCTGCTTGCCTACATTTGATATTGAAGAACTTTTCTGCTCCAAGATCTGCTCCAAACCCTGCTTCTGTGACAACATAATCAGCAAGTTTTAAAGCAGTTTTTGTTGCTATAACTGAATTGCAACCATGAGCAATGTTGGCAAAAGGTCCTCCATGAACGAGAACAGGATTATTTTCAATTGTCTGTACGAGATTGGGTTGTATAGCATCTTTGAGAAGAACTGCCATTGCACCTTCCGCATTGAGATCAGCAACGGTGATGGGCGTTTTATCATAACGATAAGCAACAATAATTTTTTTGAGTCTTTGTGTAAGGTTTTCTAAATTTTCAGAGAGACAAAGAAGCGCCATAATTTCTGATGCAACAGTAATATCAAAACCTGTTTGACGTGGAAAACCATTTGTTATGCCCCCCAATGAAATGACAATATCGCGCAATACACGGTCATTCATATCAAGAACGCGTTTCCAAACAATGCGACGTGGATCAATGTTTAGAGTATTTCCCCAATAAAGATGATTATCTATCATTGCGGCAAGAAGATTATGAGCAGCTGTAATAGCATGAAAATCACCGGTAAAATGTAAATTAAGGTCATCCATTGGAATGACTTGCGCATAACCACCACCAGCAGCACCACCTTTTACACCAAAACAGGGACCTAAAGATGGTTCTCTCAAGGTAGCTATTGTTTTTTTACCAATAAGATTAAGAGCATCACTTAGTCCAACTGTTGTTGTTGTTTTGCCTTCTCCGGCAGGTGTGGGATTGATAGCTGTGACAAGGATAAGTTTACCATCTGGATTTTTATTAAGCGATTTTATGTATTCAGAAGAAATTTTAGCTTTATCATGACCATAGGGAATGAGATTTTCATGTGAGATACCAATTTTTTGTGCAATTTCAATAATATGTTGCTTTTTAGCAGTGCGAGCAATTTCAATATCAGTTTTAGGCATGGAAAAATTCTTTAAATTCAGCTTTTATTAATGTTTGGGATCTGTACCCCATGGATTAATTAGAAAAATTCATAAAGAACAGAAAAATATTAAGATATCATAGAAATCGTTGATATGCCATGCAAGAGATAATGCTAAAGAAGCACAAGAAGAGTTTTATTGTTTTTTAGGAAAAAGAATCACTTTGCTTTTAAGCAGTAAAAATACGTTTAATTCAATTAAAAATGTTACAAAAAGAAGCTGTGGTTTGCAACAAATGCTGATGATATTAATGGATACCATAAGTGTTTCATAGTAGTACGTTTGAGAAGTAGTTTATTTATTCTTTCCAACAACACACTGAAAAAGTTTCACATGGTGGTAAACCGGAATTTATGGCGGCACATCTGAAGTCCCTCTTAAGATGGGACTGCTAGGAATAAAATATCCAGAAACATCCAGTTATGGAACAATTAGAAATAAGCACGTAAAAAATTACCTAACTGAGTAGAGAGTATAATCCGGAAGAGACCAAAAACAAGCGCATAGATTGAAAAAAGAAAACAACAACATACGCTACTCATGCAATCGCTACGATTATAAGCTAATAAAAGCACCTTAGAGCTGAATTGAAGGATTCATAACATCTTATTCTAGCAAAATGGCTAAAGAAACGACTCACAACAGAATGAAATAACAAAATACAAAGATAGGTAAAAATAAATCACAAAATAAAGAATTTAAAAAATCTGACTTTATAAGTAAGATATTGATAGATGGCGCACCCGAAGAGATTCGAACTCCTGACCCCCAGATTCGTAGTCTGGTGCTCTATCCAGCTGAGCTACGGGTGCATACATTTCAATTTTTTACATTGTCTAAGACAAAGGGTTCCTAATCGTTTCATTAAAGAAATGCAAGTGAAACTTGAGTCGTCATAAAAAAATCTCTCTTTTTTTATGATATATTTTAAAAAAGGATATAATATATTATGGCTTCAGTTGGTTTTGATATGAACATTTTTTTGTCATGACCATACAAAGCAATATGAACGATAGTTAACTTGACGTTTTAATCTATGAAAGATAGTCAAGCAGAGGTGAGATGTGTTTTTTGCGGTGGGGGTAAGATATATACACCCGCTGTTGGGTTTTTGTGTAAAACGCCGATATTACTGTTGAAAACTATTTCAGATGAACATGACACAGCAAGGGCGGATGTATGGCGTTATTAAAAAAGAGCTTTCCATTAGTGTTTTTAATCGTTGTTTTAACGGTTACTTATTGGGCTGGAAAAAAGAGTGCAGACCAACCCATTTCTATGGTGGATAAAACAAGAGTATCGGATAAAGCTTCAAATGAAAAAATGGGAAGGCCACCGGTAAATGTTGTCGTTGATCTTGTAAAAGTTCAAGATCTTTACGAACAACTTAACGTTCTTGGGAGTGGAAAAGCTCTTGCAGAAGTCGAGCTTACCCCTTTATCCTCAGGTGTTATTGATAAGCTTTTTGTATCAGCGGGTACAAAAGTACAAGCTGATGATGTGATTGCAAAGCTTGATTCTAAAAAAGAAGAAATAGCGGCTGCAAAAGCAAAAGTGCAACGTGATAACAATGCATTGACGCTTTCGCGTATTCTTAAATTACGCGCCAGCAATACAGCAACGGAAGTTCAAGAAATTATGGCACGCTTAGAGTTGGATAACGCAAATTTAGTTTTGCGTAATGCTGAATTAGATCTCGATCGGCGAACAATTCGAGCACCGATTCCTGGAGTTGTTGGTATTTTGCCCGTTGATGCGGGGAATAACGTGACCCTTAATACTGTAATAGGCCGTATTGAGAATAGAGAACGTATTTTGGTCGATATATGGGCCCCTGAACGATATGTGTCGCGCATCCATAAAGGAGATGAGGTAACGGCAACGTTAATCGCGCAGCCAGATAGATCTTTTGTTGGTCATATTTATGCGATTGATAATATCGTTGATCCAGAAAGTCGCACACTTCATGTTCAGGTTGAAATCAACAATGAAAAAGATACGCTCATGTCTGGTATGTCCTTTTCTGTTTCCTTGCAGTTTCATGGTGGTTCTTTTCCTGTCGTTAATCCTCTTGCAGTGCAATGGAATAGTAAAGGGTCATTCGTTTGGCGTGTGAGAGAAGGAAAAGTAGAGTCTATACCCGTAACAATTATTCAGCATAAAGCGGATCAGGTTTTCGTGAAAGCTCCCCTAGAAAATGGTGATCAAGTTGTCATTCAAGGGGTGCAAATGCTTTATCCAGGAAGTAAAGTAACTATTGATGATCCAAAGTCTCATCAACAGCAATTATCAGTAGGTTATGGAACGGATATACAATGAGCCAAGAATTGAGCACAAAACAGCCTATGTCAAAGGTGGAGCAAGGTGGTCTCATTACCTTATTTATTCGCAGACCGGTTTTTACTCTTGTTTTGAATGCTATGATCATCATTGCAGGATTTGCAGCATGGTTAAATGTTGATGTAAGAGAATTACCCGATGTTGATACTCCTGTAACAACGATTGTGACGATGTTTTCTGGTGCATCGGCAGAAACAATTGATCGTGAAGTTACAAAAGTTATAGAAGATGCTGTTTCTCGTGTTTCAGGTGTTAAGACGATTTCTTCAACGTCTTCTTTTGGACGCTCCCGTGTGAAGATTAACTTTAATGTCGGTGTTGATTTGAATGTTGCAGCATCTGATATTCGTGATGCTCTCTCTCGTGTTACCTATTCTTTACCGAAAGATGCGGATTCGCCTTTGATTATTAAAGCAGATTCGAATGCTGCTGCCATGATGTATTTGGTTGTGACGTCACCAACAATGAGTGTTGATGATTTAACCACGATTGTAAACGATCAGATTGTTGATGCTATTTCTGCTGTTGATGGTGTTGGTGATGTACAGGTCGATAGTGCTCGCACAAAGATTTTTCAGATTGATATAGATCAAGCAAAACTTGCAAGTTATGGATTAACTGTAGCAGATATTTCACGTGTTCTTGCTGATATGACAACAGATGTGCCAGTAGGGTCATTACGCAATTCTAAGCAAAGTTTAGTTGTACGTGCTACTGCACGTTTAACAACACCAGAATCTTTTGAACAAGTTGTTTTAAAGCCTCATGTGCATCTTGGTGATGTTGCGCATGTTACTTTATCGCCGGATATAGAAACAGTTATTCTTCGTATCAATGGAAAGACAGGTATTGGATTAGGTATCGTGCGTAAAGCACAATCCAACACTCTTAATATTTCTGAAGGTGTGAGAGCCGTTGTTGATAATCTCAAAAGTATTGTTCCTTCTTCTGTAAATATAGACGTTATTAATGACGATGCAATTTTTATTAAAAGCGCTCTTCATGAGGTTGAAGTTGCGTTGGGTATTGCTATTTTGAGCGTTATCTTGGTCATTTTTCTTTTTCTCAGAGACATTCGTGTAACGCTGATACCTGCTTTATCTCTTCCTGTCGCTTTGATTGGTACCATTGCGGCTATTTATCTTGTAGGGTTTTCATTGAATATTCTCACATTTTTAGGACTTGTTTTAGCAACAGGGCTTGTTGTGGATGATGCCATTGTTGTTCTTGAGAATATTGTTCGGTGGCGCAACATGGGTTTAGGTTCCAGAGCAGCAGCGGTGATAGGAACACGTGAAGTATTTTTTGCTGTTTTAGCAACAACATTGACTTTAGTGGCTGTGTTTGTTCCTATTTCCTTTCTTCCTGGGCAAGTTGGAGGTCTTTTTAGAGAATTTGGTTTTGTTTTGGCAATTTCTATTTTGCTTTCTTCAGTTGTTGCCTTAACGCTTTGTCCAATGTTGGCTTCGCGTTTTCTCAAAGAACATATTGAGGAAAAAGAGGAAAAGTCCCATCATTTTGCTTTTTTATATAAATTAGGTACTTTTTTTCATAAGGCATATACTTACAGTTTGCATAAGTGTTTAGAAAAGCCTTGGGCTGTTGTTTTTGCTTCACTTATTTTTGCGGGTCTTTGTGTTGGAGGCTATACGAAGCTACAACAGGAATTAACGCCAGCAGAAGACAGAGCTGTGATCTTTTTGGTTATTAATGGACCACAAGGTATTTCAACACAATATTTGAACGAGCAAATAGAGCAAATTGAAGCAAGTCTACAGCCATTACGTGATGCAGGGGAGATTGCTAACAGTTACTCTATTGCGGGTGCTGGCGGTTCACCCAATACTGCTTTTTTGATTTTATTGCTTTCATCTTGGGATAAACGTTTACGGAGTCAGCAAGAAATCGTGAAAGATATTAATGCAAAGGTTAAACAGTTTCCCGCAGTTTTTGTGTTTGCTGCGCAGGGAAATTCTCTAGGTGTGAGCGGAACTGGGCAAGGGTTGCAATTTGCAATTCTTGGCAATGATTATGCAATATTACAACCCATTGCTGATAAGCTGGTAGGTGCTTTACAAGATGATCCGCGTTTTATTCGCCCACGCCTTACTGTTGATGCAACGCAACCGCAATTTTTTATTGAAATCAATCGAAAAAAAGCCTCCGATTTAGGGATTGATATCACCAATTTGGGCGATACATTACAAACAATGTTGGATGGTAAAAAGATTGGTTCCATTAACGTGGATGATCATTCTTACGATGTTAAATTGATATCGCGTACAAATTCTATGAAGAGTCCTAGCGATTTAGAAAATATTTTTTTAAAAACCAAAGACAATCGATATGTTCCTTTATCGGTTATTGCGCGTTTACATGAAAAAGCTATTGCTCCTCAATTAAAACGGGAAAAACGCATGAGTGCTGTTATTTTAAGCGCAAATCTTGCTCCAGATATCGCTTTAGGGGAAGCTTACCAAACTGTACAGAAAATTGCTTCTCCTTTGTTATCAAAAGGAACCTATTTGGTTCCCTTAGGGGAAGCCGAAACGCTTAATGAAACATCTTCCAATTTTATGATTGTTTTTGGCATTGCCTTTTTGATTATTTTATTGATTTTGGCTGCTCAGTTTGAAAGCTTTATTTCAGGATTCATTATCATGGCCACTGTCCCATTAGGGATTGGTTGTGCTGTAATTGCTATGCTATTAAGTGGTGTGAGTCTTAATATTTACAGCCAAATTGGATTAATTTTGTTAATTGGTGTTATGGCAAAAAATGGTATTCTCATTGTTGAATTTGCAGATCAATTACGTGATCAGGGAAGAAGCGTGCGTGAAGCCGTAGAAGAAGCAGCAAACATTCGCCTTCGTCCAGTTTGTATGACAATGATTTGTGCCATTTTAGGAGGTATTCCTTTGGTTTTAGCCAAAGGTGCTGGCGCAGAAGCTCGTATAGCTTTAGGTTGGGTTATCGTTGGTGGCTTAGGTTTAGCAACTATTTTTACGCTTTATGTTACACCGGTTGTTTATCTTTTTTTAGGGCGTTTTATAAGACCAAAAGCAGAAGAAGATTTACGTTTAACAAAAGAACTCAATCAAGTTAAATGATGTATATGATAGAAAAGATTTGAAAATTTATTCTTGTAAAAATATCATTTTCGGATCTTATCCTTTATATTTTGTATATTCCTTCATTTTTATGTGAGCAGTGAAAATAGCGAGCAATAAAAGAGATGCTTTCTGCTTTGTTATTGTTTGGGCATAGATTTCATTATCAATAACCGTATAGGATAAGCTTATGGGAGATAGCTTTTCGATTCGAAATGAAATGGCTTTTGAAGCCACATTAAAAGCTTTAAGAAACCATGCCGCAAAGGATGGGGTCTATGATATTCGTCGGCATTTTGTAGAAGATGAACAGCGTTTTTCCCATTTTTCCCTCAGACTTGATGATCTTCTTTTCGATTTTTCAAAATGTGGTGTGACATTTAAAACATTGCAACTTCTAGATGATTTAGCGGTCGCAGCAGATGTGTTAGGCCGGCGTGATGCAATGTTTTCTGGTAAGGCGATTAATACAACTGAAAAACGCTCAGTTCTTCATATTGCATTACGTTTACCTGCTGATGAAATTTTCATGTTGGATGGTCATAATCTTATTCGCGATATTCAAGACGTCTTTGACGATATGGAAAGATTTTCTGAAAAGGTGCGTGATGGAAGCTATAAGGGAGGCAGTGGCGAGAGAATAAGTGATATTGTCAATATTGGTATTGGTGGTTCTGATCTTGGTCCTGCAATGGTCACGTATGCTTTAAAACCTTATCATGATGGTCCACAGTGTCATTTTGTTTCGAATGCTGACAGTGCCCATATTTCTGATACTCTCTCTATTTTGAATCCAGCAACAACGCTGTTTGTCATTGCTTCTAAAACTTTTACAACGGCTGAAACAATGGTCAATGCTCAAGTTGCACGTCAGTGGATTTGTTCACATTTAGGAGAAGAAGCCGTTTGTACGCATTTTGTTGCTGTTTCAAGTGCGCTTGATAAAGTGGCAGAATTTGGCATAGATTCCACAAGAGTTTTTAAATTTTGGAATTGGGTTGGAGGACGTTATTCAATTTGGTCAGCCATTGGACTTGTTGTTATGTTTGCAATAGGTGGTGGAAATTTTCGCCAATTTCTCAATGGTGCTTTGCAAATGGATCAACATTTTAAAACTATGCCTTTGCATAAAAATATTCCTATTCGTTTTGCTCTTTTAGGATTCTGGCATCGTGTTATTTGTGGTTATTCATCACGTTCGATCATTCCTTATGCACAGCGTTTAATACATTTTCCAGCTTATTTACAACAGCTTGATATGGAATCAAATGGTAAGCAAGTCTCGCTGGATGGAAAACCATTAAGTTTTTCAAGTGGTCCAATTGTTTGGGGGGATTCAGGAACAAATAGTCAACATGCTTTTTTTCAGCTTCTGCATCAAGGAACAGATATTATTCCTGTAGAATTTATTTTATTTATAAAAGGGCATGAGAAAAAATTACATTCTATGTATGAGATGTTGCTAGCAAACGGTTTAGCACAATCAAAAGCCTTGATGAAGGGGCGTAGTATTGAAGATGCTCGGCATATCTTGATAAAAAATGGAGTTGATGAGGGTGAAGCAGATCATTTAGCACGTCATAGAAGTTTTAAAGGAAACCGTCCCAGCATTACGCTGGTTCAAGATTCATTAACGCCTTTTGCACTCGGTCGTCTTATTGCGCTTTATGAACATCGCACTTTTGTTGAAGGGATTTTAATGAATATTAATTCATTTGATCAATGGGGTGTTGAACTTGGTAAAGAATTAGCAAACGAGTTACTACCAATTCTTCGTGGAGAAAGTAAAGCGGATAATCGCGATAGTTCAACATTAGGGTTGCTAGCACATATTCAAGCAAGACGTGCAAAATAAATATAATTTGACAGTAGGTTTTGTACTAACTAAGCAAAAGTAGAATGAGAGAGAAATATGAGATAATTCTTTAATTTTACTATGCGTTCTCTTGTTATCTGAACTAGATTTATGTAACAGAAAATCAAAAAAGTGCAAAAATTGTAAAAATGAGAATTTATTCGCAAAAACGATAAAGACCTTTGAAAGGTCTTTGAAGATCCTTTGAGAACCTCTTAAAAACTCTTTGAGAAAAAAATAAATTGGTACAAAACCTAGTGGCAAAATATACAAACCCCGCTGGCAAGCTACAGACAAGCTACGATTAAAGACAGTTTTAATAATATCGCTTTATAAATTAATGGCGGAGAGAGAGGGATTTGAACCCCCGATAGAGTTGCCCCTATGCCGCATTTCGAGTGCGGTGCTTTCAACCACTCAGCCATCTCTCCATAATAAAGTGAAACAAAAATCGGCACTATTTGAGTGTATAAGGGGTAGATAACCTTCAATTGTTTTTGGTACAACCTTTTTTTCTTTTTTATGGGACTTTATTGACAGAGAATAGAAATTCCTTCATATGTACAAAATATAAGCGTGGGGAAATCTGCGCATATTTGTGTTGAAGAAGGTTTTATCCTTCTTTGGGACCTATTACGACTGATAAAAAGCAGCCTATTTTCCCTTATTTCAAGGCAGAAATTAAATAAGAGCTGGAGTGAACGGAAGGATAAAAAATGTTCGCAGTCATTAAAACTGGTGGTAAGCAATACCGCATTGTTGCTAATCAAGTGGTAAAAGTTGAAAAAGTTAGTGGAAATGCGGGTGATGTGGTTGAATTCAATGATATATTAATGGTTGGGCAAGAAGGTAATGCGGTTATTGGTACCCCTGTCGTTGCTGATGCATTGGTGACAGCTGAGATTTTAGAACAGGCACGTGGGCGCAAGGTTATCGCATTTAAGAAGCGCCGTCGTCAAAATTCTAAACGCACGCGTGGCCATCGTCAAGAATTTACGAGGCTTCGTGTTTTAGAAATTTTAATGGGTGGTTCAAAACCTAAAAAAGTTGCTGCGAAACCTATAAAAGAAGAAGAAGAAACTACACCAAAAGAAACAAAAGCTGCTGCTTCTGTTGAGAAGACGGCTAAAAAAATGGTTGAAAAAAAGACTGCGTCGCAGAAGAAAGCATCTGTAGCATCAAAGAGTAAGAAAGATTAAAGGAGAGCATCTATGGCACATAAAAAAGCTGGTGGTTCCTCGCGTAATGGTCGTGATTCAGAATCGAAACGTCTAGGCGTTAAAAAATTTGGTGGTGAAACCGTTATTGCCGGAAATATTATTATTCGCCAGCGTGGTACACGTTGGCATCCTGGAAACAATGTCGGCATTGGAAAAGACCATACGCTTTTTGCATTATCAAATGGAAAGGTTTCTTTTCAACGCAAAGCGGGTAATCGTTCCTATGTTTCAGTCATTCCTATGGTGGAGGCAGCAGAGTAATCTGTAACACTCTCTAGCCATCAACGGGATTTCATTGAATTGTAGTTGTGGTTTTATAAGTATTCAAAGGGAAAGATGAATCTCATCTTTCTCTTTTTGCGTTGGTACTATAATAAATGTAGAAGATAAAAAGGTAGAATCGGGGAAATGGCTTTTCTCAATGAGGGAAAAAGTTTGTGCGCTGTTATGTTAGTATTTAAGTACTGAACATATTGATATTATGATAGAGTTTGTTGATAAGTTTCTGTATAATAATCAGTGAGGAGAGACTTTCTTTTTATGTATGAAGAAGCGTCGAGTAATTTCTTATAAGAGAAGCAGTTTGTTTTCAGAAAATTATGAGAAATTTAATGAGAGCATTATTGATGTAATCATTTTGATAAAGATGGATCTTTTTATCGGCATTGTGGTATTGATGAGTTGTCATACTGTTTTTAGGTGGTAGTGTGGGTAGGTGGGGCTATTCATTTAAAAAGACATAGGGATAAAAAATCCATAAGAAGGTAGTCAAAACTACTTTGAAAGTGACGTGCATTAAGGAATTTTCGGTAAATCGAGAGTGAAATTATATTTTTAAGGAGTACGGTGTTTAAAGATATAAAAATAACCAACTTGCAATCAGCGCCCTTCAAGAATATTTTTTCTGATTTCACTATTATTGTGTATTGTTGAAAATAGACAAGCATAAGAGCTAGGGTTAAGGCAATAATTGCTTTTCATTTTTTACTTTATTTATCTTATTTGTAGAGTTTTTCTTGATTTTAGTAGTTGGTGATGGTGCTTGGGAGGGGATGTCGTACTTTGCAAATGTGCGACAGAGGGTATTGTGTATTTGCGATATTGATTGAAGTAAAGGTGTAGCTTAAAATATATAAATATTATATATCGAGAGTTTGATATCATAAGATGGGTAGCACGGAATTTTAAAGATGATAAGTTGCATGGAGCAATTTGTAATTATGTAATGAACTTATAAAGAGGGATAATAGGTTAAATAAACTTTGAGGAATCAATTAAAATATTAGCTGAAGTTACGGATGATTGGGAAGGATGCTTTCTTGTAGGGAGAATAGTGAAAAGTTATGTTGGATAACTTAGGATAATGAGAGCATTTTGAAAGCATAGTTTTTCAGGTGATTGGTGCTGTAAAAAACGGGGTTTTGTCTTTGTAAAGTAAAAGAGTAAGAGGCAGACTTGTTTATGATGGTTTTAAGCACTGAGGTGGATAATAATATCTAATTGTTTTATCGGTTATATTGAGGTATTTAAGCACCTCACTTAGCTATATTCTGTAAAATATAAAGAGAGCTGTGGTGGTATTTATAGCTTGTATTTTGGGAAATGCAGCTTTGAAAAGGAATGTATCAGAGATATTGGTGTTCAAATGTGAGGCAATTTGAATTCATGATGAGATATGAGAAAGCAGAAGCAATGAATGTAGATTTTACTGATGGTGAAATCTTGTCTATAAGATCTGTACAACTTGCAGCTGCTTTTGATCATAAAAATGATGCAATTTATGCTGCTGCTGAATTGCTTGTGCAGGTTGGTGCAGTTGATAAGTGTTATCTGGCAAGTATGCTTGCACGTGAAGAAACAACCAATACTTGGCTTGGAAATGGTATAGCCATTCCTCATGGTATGGCTGAAAATCGTGATTTAATTATCAAGGATGCTGTTGCTGTTATACAGGTGCCTGCTGGTGTTGAGTGGCAGGATGGCAAGAAAGCATATTTGGTTATTGCCATTGCAGCGTGTCCAGATCGCTATAGAGAAATTTGTAAAAAATTGACGTCTCTTTTATTTGATAAAAAACAGCTTGAAGTACTTGCAACAACTATGGACAAACAGCAAATTGTTACAACTTTGTTTGACCAAGAGATGAAGATAGAAAAAACTTTTATTGGTGACCTTTCGGTGTGTCAGGAATGGACTTTAGATTATCCAAGTGGTCTTCATGCACGACCAGCTTCTCTATGGGTTGATTTTGCGAAAAAGGCTCAAAACTCTATCAGAGTTCGCCATGGTCAATATACCGTTGAAATGAAAAATTTGGTTGGTTTATTGCAATTAGGAGCAAAAAACGGTGATGTTCTGATTTTTTCTACAGATGCTGCAGAAGGAGCACAACTTCTCAATGATGCCATTGCTATTGCAAAAAAAGTGAGTATTAGTGAAAAATGTCTGATGAGAGCAATGGAATCTCAAACAAAGGCTTTTCATGGTTGGTATCCACGCTCTATGCAAAAAGGCATTTCTGGTGTTGGAGCGAGTTCAGGATTAGCATTTGGTAAGATTTTTGTTTTAAGGCAAAATGATATTTCCATAATAGATCAGCCAATTGATTTTGCAGCTGGTGCAGCATGTCTTGAAAATGCTCTTACAAAAACAAAACATAAAATGGCATCTGTGATTTCTGATATTACAGTGCGTATGGGAGCAGATTCTGCTGCGATTTTTTCTGCGCAAATGGTTTTGCTTGAAGATGAAAATTTAATAGCTCAAGCTTGTCGTTTTATAGCGGAAGGTCATGGTGTCGCTTGGTCTTGGGATAGAGCGGTTCGTCAATTTTCAGATATGTTTTTTAAGGTAGATAATCCTTTGTTAGCAGCACGTGCTGTTAATTTAGTTGATGTTGGTCGACGTGTTTTAGGTGAAATCAATCCATCCTATAGATCGTTCTTTTTAAATGATATTCCACATGGTGTAATTCTGGTTACAAATGACCTTTCTCCTTCTGATGTAGCACAACTTGATTGTACAAGGGTAAAAGGATTAGCAACAGCATGGGGAGGTCCATTATCTCATACAGCTATTTTGGCGCGTACTCTTGGTATTCCAATGGTTGTTGCTGCAGGTGATGATATTTTAGCAATTCAGTCTGATATTCAGGCTATTATTGATGGCGATAACGGGTTTATTTACCTTAATCCTACGCTTGAAGACGTTGAAGATGCTCAAAGGCATATTGATACTGTTGCGCAAAAACGTGTCAGTGAAATAAATGCATGTAGATTACCAGCGCAAACGACAGATGGTCAAAGAATTCGTATCATGGCTAATGTCAATTACGCAAATCAGGTTCCTGTTGCGCTTGATTTAGGGGCTGAAGGTGTTGGACTCATGCGCACGGAATTTTTGTTTTTAGAGAATCCATATATTCCGGATGAAGAGCTACAATTTAATATATATCGGGCGATGATTACAGCTGTAGGAGATAAGCCATTAATTATTCGTGCACTTGATATTGGTGGAGATAAACAGGTTACGCATTTACATTTATCTAAAGAGGACAATCCTTTTTTAGGTGTTCGAGGAACGCGGCTTTTGTTACGTCGACGTGATCTTTTGGTGCCTCAATTACGTGCTTTATATCGAGCGGCAAAAGAGGGTGGAGATCTATGGATTGTGTTTCCGATGGTCATGTCTGTTTCAGAGATTGTCGCTATAAAAAAGATTGCAGAGGAAATCCGCAACGATGTTGATGCACCAAAATTAAAACTTGGTATTATGATCGAAGTTCCAGCAGCGGCCATTATGGCAGATGTATTAAGCGCCCATGTTGATTTTTTTTCAATTGGAACCAATGACCTAACACAGTATACAATGGCTGTTGATCGGCAAAATCCGTACCTTGTGTCTGAAGCTGATAGCCTTGATCCAGCAGTTTTGCGTATGATTTATCATACTATTCAGGGAGCTGCACAACATAAGTGTTGGGTTAGTGTATGTGGTGGTATGGCTGGAGATCCTTTTGGTGCAATGATTTTGACTGGATTGGGAATTAATGAGCTTTCTATGATATCTTGCGATATTTCTCCAGTAAAGGCGTGTTTACAGACTCATAGTTTTGAAGATATGAAAATTTTAGCACAAAAAGCATTACAATGTGAAACTGCACGAGCTGTACGTGCTCTAAGCAAGGATATAAGGTAATAAAGAACATTAAGGGGAAAGAACGAGCTCATTTTGCAGACTAATCAGATCTTTAGTGCTGTAAAACATTAATACAGTATATTAATTTATAATGGTAATTTATCGTTTTACATAATGAGAACCCTGAATATTGTAGGGTTTTTTCGTTTTAAATTTCTCTATATTTAATTAATAAAAATTACTCTTTTATACATTACAAGGAGGAGTAATGTATGGATAAAAACACTCTAAGAAAGAATAAATTCCTTTTATGCATTCTCTCAAATAGCAATAGATATTGTAACATTAGGCGACAAATAGCGTGATAGTACTTGGCTTTTACTTTTTATTTAAGGAAAGATGATGTTATCCAATAGATTTTATACCATTCATAGATACCGTATGAGGTAGATGTAGCAAGCTTTAAGAGATGTTTTTTTACAAACGTGTGGATGGGAAAGAAAATAGTATTTTTAGAGTATTCTGTTTTGTGATGAGACCATATCACGCTTAAAGAATGCGATAATCAAAAGTATGAAGTAATACATAATTTTTTTTAAATAATTGAGATTACTTTAGATATTTTGAAAACTGTAAAGCTGGATTTAAAAGTATATGGTAAAAATGAAAACAGGTTTGCATTTTTATGATTTTGTATTTGATCAAAATGAGACTATTTTTTCATTTCAGAAAATAAGATATATTCATACATATTAAATTAAAAATACAAAGTTTTTTCTGAATTTTATTTTCTTTAGTATCAACTAAATATAGAAGTGTGAAATTGAATAGAGGATTTAGAATAGGGCTTATTATGTAATCCTATGAAAGAGAAAACTGATACCATCACACTATTTTACAGCTCTCAATGTTGCAAAAATTCGTGCTATTTAAGAAAATGCATAAGAGCCGCTTATCCTCTCTTAAAATGTTCTTCCCCCACATACCATCCCTTCCTATGACGTATAAGTAAGTGATTTTAATTATTTGGTTGTGTAAAACTATGGGCTGTATGCTAATTTTAAGAGAAGTATTTTTTTGTAAAGCAGAAAGTGCGTAAATGAGCATGAAAGTTTATAACTGGTGACAATCTTTTTATTCTCATTATTGTATTCTACAAACCTATCCACGAAAAAAGTTTTTTCTTAAAAAGAAGGGATGTGCTTGTTATTCAACAGATAAAAGCTCTTACTTTAATAAATGAATTTGTTTTTTGGGTTTTGAATGTATAGTTTAGACTTGCACGTTATTTCTTTCTGGGTATAGTGCGAACTTCTGGAGAGGTGGCCGAGTGGTTGAAGGCGCACGCCTGGAACGCGTGTATATGGGAAACCATATCGAGGGTTCGAATCCCTCTCTCTCCGCCATTAACCTAAAACGAACTTTCATATGCCTTATATGCCATAGCCTCAAAAGCCCAGCATTTGCAGGATTTTTTATTGTTTGCAATTCACCAGTTCGCGTCGATCTATGCTTATCATTATGTACACCTAGAAATTGCTGTTGAATTTCCATGAATTTTATACTTTTTAAGCTCCTCTCCTCTCGATCTTAGATAACCTGATCTAGCATAAACGATCTCTTCAAATATCATTAAAGGATTTTTGCCATTATCACTAACTTCTGGTAGAGCTTTTAGAATTAATGGTGATCATAGTGCTATTTGCAATTTCGTTGATTAACGGGCTAAATGCGTTTTATCCACATGAGAGGTAACGAATACCTCAGCTTTTCTCACGCAATGTGTTTATTTAAAATTAATGTCATGAATATTTGTACAAAATTTTTATCTATACGATAATCAAAAAAAGGCTGACGTAATATAATAATTGAACATCATTCATGCGGCGCTTTCTTTTATCTCTAAGCTTTGTATGTAAATAGATAGTCCGTGCAAAATAAATAAAGGGGCGCAAAAGCCTATAAATACACACAGGACGTATAATATAGAAAATGAAAAAAATTTTCCTGCATATAAAAGCACAATAGAGAATAAAGCTGTTATGATGCGTACACTGGCATCGCCTGCCAAAATCACCTCGGCTAAATTTTCACTAGGTGTGATAGCTTGTCCAATTGTTATGCCCGATACCCTAAAATAAAATTGCCCAATACCTAATAAAAATCCCATAATATAAAGGGAATATTGAGTAAAATTTAAATATAAAACAAAAGAGATTGCGATCACGGCAAAAGCTGGTGCCCCCCATACAAAAAAACGAATTAAAGATGGAAATTTCCGTAAATAATAAGATGAGATAAGACCATTGATCACAAAACCCAGTGCTGACAAAGCAAAAATAGAATTTTGAATAGCTGTAAATTTTATATTATCTGATGTTATAGAAGCAAGAACAAGTGGCAATAAAACAATAGGCCCCGTATAGAGAGAATTATTCAAAATACGATTAATCGTTAAAAAACGCAACGCAGAAATCCGCCAAAGGCACCTGAACCCAACTCCATAAGCTTTTTGAGATGGCTTTTTTAATAGCTCTTTTGCTCTGTTTAGTTGTTGTATAGACTTTATACGAAACCATAAGCTGGCATTCAAAAGATAGATAAATACAATAAAGGCTATGGCTATTTTGTGCCCCAAATGCGCAATTATAAAATATATAAGCAATGGGGATATAATAACAAAAAACTGACAGCAACTAGTGTAAAATGCAAAAATTCCAGCTTTTTGTTTGGGAGCTGGAATCAGCTGATTCAAGGCACTATTGTTATTTGGGTTATCAGCCCCCATCAAGAGAGCAAGTAAAAAAAATACAAACAAAATAAGTACTGGATTGTTCATAAATAATAAGAAAGACAATAAACAAGCGCAAATAATTTGACTATAAAACCCAATTATAAAGCCTTGATAGTGCGCCAACACGTTTCCCAAACATAAGCCAGCAATTCCAATTGCGATTAAATTAACGACATTTAAAGTAGCAGACGCTTCTCCCGTTGTATCTTGGAATTGTAACAAAGAAAGGCCAATAGATAATACACCACTAGCACAAAAACTCGTCAAACAACCAATCATAATCATAAGAAAAACAGAATTACGCAATAGCCTCCTCCCTCTTAAACAGAGACTCAAGGCATTTTATGATTTTCTCCATTGTCGAATATGGTTCGGTACTAAATTCCAGTTTTTCATAAAAGTTTAGTTCAAATGCGTTATAGGCACTTATTTTTTGAAAGTCATCTGTCAGCATGAATTCTATACTTGGCAACCTTGTACCCATAGATTGAGACAAATAATAGGAAATTACTTTCCAATACATATAGGTACGCTCTCTTGCCAAATAATTTTCCAAGGCATATTTCAAGTGACAACCACTTAAAATATATTTCGGACAATGGTGTAACGGATAATAAATACAAATAGCACCGGCTTCATGTCCCAGACAAGAAGAAATATTAATATTTTTATCATTTCATAATATTATAAAAACGCTCAGTGAGCAGATCTTCCAAATTTAGTCTAGTCACAACAAGATTGGTTGCTAATTTTTGAGAAACATGAGACCAAGCCAATCTTACTACTAAAGTTCCAATAACCTTTAAGTCAGATTCTGGATAAGCTTTTTTTAAATTTTCCACCCATATGTCTCTGTGACATATAATAATTGGCTCATCTCGTCTGAATGAACAAGATGTAATTCTAAACCAATATTATCACAAAGTTTTGAGCTCTTGAATTCTCCGTATCCTAATCTGGTATTCTTAAATCATCATAGGAACTAAGAATTTTTAAGTATTCCAACTTTTATTAAACGTTGTAACAATCTATTAGAATCTCCCCTTCACTGACTTCGACAATTATTTTCTCACCACTACAAGAACAAAAAATTATCTTTGAATTTGCTTACTTTTAGAAAGAAAAATGAGCAATACTTTTCCTTAACTAAAAGAAACACGCTCTATACCTTTTTCTTTATGATTATCAAAAAACTATCCCGTTACAATTAACCATCAATTATTAGAATAATATTCTGCGTTTAGCCTAATAAACTGTTATAATCAATGTTTTTCTCTGTTCTAAAAATCAGTGCTTTTCATTCTAGAGATACTCGTAATTGCTGTAAAATCTTTCCTAAATAACACGATCATCCTGAGAAGTTTTATACATACACACTACATTATACGGAATGCTATGTATTTTTTAACTTACTCAACTAACAAACATCTTTTAATGGACAAAATAAATCACGAAATTTCTGTGCTGTCACAATTCGAAAAACAATCATATATCTCCTTCCAATGATAGACGATGTCATTAGAAGAAAGCTTTAATGATATTGGTAGAATAAATTAACCAGAAAAAATTGCAGCGCTGATGGAATAAATTCTATTTTATACCTTGTAATTCTATCTAAATTTTAATCATTTTT
The DNA here is from genome assembly GCF_042196385.1 of Bartonella sp. AP150HLJHH. Taxonomy (NCBI): domain Bacteria; kingdom Pseudomonadati; phylum Pseudomonadota; class Alphaproteobacteria; order Hyphomicrobiales; family Bartonellaceae; genus Bartonella; species Bartonella sp. AP150HLJHH. The sequence goes on from NZ_JBHIQC010000001.1 coordinate 308,646, forward strand.
GTTAAAGGTTCTTATGCAATTTTTTCTACATTCAGCATCATTTTACCACTTGTTGGCAACAAAAGATTAATAGCTAAATTCACCTATGTCATAATAGTTCTTTTTTGGGTAAAATAGGACATCTTCAATTTCGATATATAAATATTTTAATTCTTTAATATATTCTCTTCACATGCTTTAGATTAACAACACAACAAAACCCAAAATAAAAATATTTATTTTAATTAAGTTATTGAATATTATTTAAAAAGTATGGAAATAAAGTGATGCAAGAGTTAAAAATTATTTAAAAATTCAAATCCATCTACATTTTAGAGCCATCACGCATGGTAATAGCAGTTTTCATTAGGTATACTAAATATGCTTGATAACTTTTCTGCTTCATGCTTGTAGGGAATTTCAGATAGAGATAATACCAGAATCCATTCGTGAATGCTCGACAATAAAGCTGTAAACAAAATTATTTCCTTTTTGTTTAATCCGTTAAGCTTGATCCATTTTTTTTCCTAAAGAATAACGTTCTATTTTGTACTGTAAAATGCGGTTTCTGAAAAGTTTCCACGTTGGTTTGGGTAGAGGACGTAAACTTCATAGCCTTATTTTCCGCAGAATCTATGGGTGCATTATGGGAGGCAGGAGTAAAAGAATAAAATCCTGTATGAGAAAGAATCCATTAAAGAGCGTGCGGTTACCCATCTCTAATATCTCCAATAGTGAGATTTTCTGTAGCAATTGCATATATGCATCCTACATCTGCCGCAATTGATTTGTGCCTTGTATTGGCAGGTAGATGTATAATATCTCCTAGTGTACAGGTTATATGTTTTTCGCTATAGAAAAAATCTAACTCACCCTCTATAATTAAGAGAGTTTCATCGACCTGGTGAATATGCCAATCGTGTATTTTTTTTTGGAAAATCTCTTTGTATCTCTATTGATCCTTGCTCTGGAAGCATCATTTTGAATATATCATAGATATTTTTATTTAATTTAATTTTAGAAAATTTAGTCATTATCGTGCTCCATTATATGATATGGGCAAGGTGGGGATTCAATATTATTATCTTGCAGGAAGTATTGCGTCCATTCTCTATTTTGGGGTTCGCCATATTTTCCTAAAAAAGGAGATTTTGTGATAATATCAAAAGGTTCAAGTCTTTTTGTTACAGCGGAGAATGCATTTTTTGCTTTTTGTTCTGTATCGAGCAGATCAGAAAAAACCCACCTAGGCTGGAAAGTTAACATAAATGTAGAACTTCTCCTACTTATTCTGTTTATATGAGACGGGATATTGCAAACTATAAACATAGGTTCGCCATGAAAGCAGAACTCCCATAGACGATTGTACATATTTTTTGGTATATGCTTAGGCCATTCTTGGTCATCAAGAGTTCGCAAATCTTTAAGTATAGACCAGAATTTTTCTCTATAAACTTCGATACTTTGTATGGGGGCAGGCTTCTCGAATGCAACAAAAGATGTGTTCTTTCCAAAACTTTTATAGTTATCGCAATAAGTTATCAGGTCTTCCATCATATTTTTTGCGGTCAACTTATTGTAGAACCCAAATCTAAGCATATTTTTTGAGTATCCATTTACACCGAATAGGCAGAAAAGGCCTAATTGTGTTATTCATGGTTGCATTGAATTCTTTAAAAATGACTTGCTTCCATTTTTCATATTTGTCTATATTTTCAATTGACTGCGCTTCTGAATCCATGTTTTCCTCCCAATTGCTGTATTTTATAAGAAATTGCTACGAATGATCCTCTCCAAAGCTGATAATTCATCATCACTGTGTCCCCAAATTGCTATAATAGCTGGGCAGGTATTTAAATCGATGGTTAGGGGGAGGGGCTCATTTTCTTTAAAAAAGAGCATAAAATGAACCACATTTTCCCAAGAATGAAGCTTTTGCCGCCATACATTAACATCTTTTATAATATGACCGTCGATCTCGTTGATAAGGAAGATAATACGCCCTTTTTTCTTAAAGCGACTTGGTGTTTGCGAAAACACGCCTGCAATAAGGTTAACGGAGCTTTCAAGTAAATCATCTTCATAGCAATGTGCGAACAAGGTGGGTGCAATTCCTCCGTGGAGTCGGGCTCCTACTTCAATCATCACTGGACCACGAGCTGTTTGCATGATTTCCATATGCGCAGGTCCATATTCAATTCCCAGCACGCGAATGCATTGTTTTGCATAAGAGATAAGAGGGGCATAAGAGGGATCTTGAGAATCAAGTACATCAAGCGTTTCATAAACAAAAGTACTTCCATTATGAATACCTTTTTTATATCGTGACAAACTACATATTTTTATAGCCTCTCCCTTTACAACGGCATCGACGATGTATTCCTCTCCCTCCAATCTTTCTTGGAGCAAATAAGCCTCGTTAGGTGCGTCAAAAATATTTTTTTTCTTCCAGTCGATTTCAGAGGTCCACGTTACTACTTCCTCAAGATTAGAGAAAAATAAAACACCATCACTCCCTGCAGAATCATTTGGCTTTACCACATAGCCGCTGTGGCTTTCAAAACCATCGAAAGTACAATCGTTTTTTGTAAGAATCTTTGATCGGATGTAAGATAAACCATTTTCACAAAGGCGTTTTTGCATCGCTGCTTTTTTCCGTCGCCAATCGGTAGTCAAGGGGTTATTCCCAAGACAACCATAATAAGCCGCCAATTTCTCTGCACAATAGATACCTCTTTCGGCACCCGCTATTACAGCCTCTATCGTGCCGATAGGAAAGCGTTTCTTTATCTCATCGACACTATGAAGCTTCGCTTCTGCCATGCCCTTTCCCTGATAAGAAAGCATATAGTGTGAAAAAGGAGCTGCTTGAGAGACAACACCATAACAAGCATAGCCTAATTTTTGCAAAGCAGGGCCATAGAGGGCACCCGTGGAGAAAGGGTCGACAATAAGAATAGGTTTTCTCATACTTTGTTCCGCTGCGATAAAAGGAAAAGAACATAAATAAAGATTATCAACCCTATAAGGGGCAGAAGATAAACAGCTGCTTGAGGACCCATAAGGGCAGAGCTTGTAAGAAGACCAAGAATGACATAACCTGCCGATTGGGAGAGAGTATAAAGCATGCCGCTATAGCTTCCCACCAGCTCTGCTTGAGCCTCTGTTTTGGTCGCTTCAATCGTATGTTTGCGGGCATTAATTCGCATGGTATTCATTGAAAAGCCAATAAAAAAGCAAAAGACCACAGCCAAATAGGGCGATTGTGTGGTGCTAAAAATAAGATCAGCCACGCTCAATATAAGGGCTGGGAGAATAAATTCAAAACGAGGGATTTTGATAAAAGCAGCCAAAAAAGCGCCCATGCCCGCAACCGCACTGCAAAGCCCATAGTATTCAGAGCCAAAATTTTTCACACTCTGAAAAAGAATGGTTGCCAGCGTATTATAAGCGCAAATATGAAAGCCAATAAGTCCTATGCAGACGCATAAAAGTTTAAGCTCACGGGAGAGTCCATCCGCTTGCGGTGTAGGTGCTGGCTTCTTACCAGTTGCAAGTGCTGTGGTATCTGTAGCGTTGTATTCATCGCAAAATATAATATATCCGGCTATAAGGCTTATAATGATGTCAAACACACAAAGTGTCACAATCAAACCATTATAACCGATTTCAGCCGCTGCCCCTCGAGGGCTGGTCGCTTCTAAGAGATAACCACTTAGTGCTGCTCCCAAAAATGCGCCAATTTGCACCACTGTTTGCATAATGCGGGAAGCCTTTTGGGCGCTAATATAACCACTAAGTGCTAGTTTAGTATTATAAGTCTCGAGTGTGCTTAAGGTAATCAAAGAGAGATAGCCGATAGAGATAGAGACAGCGATAAAACCAAAGGGGGAATCAGCGTAATGGAAAAGAGCAATCAATAAAAGAAGGCTATAGATAATGATCCGCCTTTTGTATAAATCGACCAACCGCAGTGAGGCTTTAATGCGCACAAGACCGCTTTTTTTCAAAAGATAGGGCATAAGGGTGCCCAAAGCCATGGTTACGCCCAGGAAAACCGATGAGGATGTTATGCGATAAGCATTCCAAAGATTACTTAAAAATAAAACCATATCAGAAAGATACAGCAGGACAACAAGCCCATAAAACCGAAACATCAGTTGTTTGTGCACATTATCCCCCCATGTTAAATACACATGCTATACATTATACATTTTTACAAAAAGCTAATATATGTGTTGTTAGGCATGTCAAGTTTTTTCGATAGAAGCATGATACAGATTTGAACGATAACGTTTATCATAGGGATAGCTAATTTTGGAGAAACTGAGAGCGGAGGCGGTTGGTATTTTTACTGTATCTCTTGTGAGGTGCTTTTCCAATGAGGAGTTTCTTCGCTAAATGACCAGTATAGCTATGTTCTTGGGAGGGCTGTGTTTGCACTCTTAAGATTTCCTCCATTTATACTCAAGGTTTAGGTTTTTCTATTGACCGTTGTTAGATGTTGTTGTGACAATAAACTTCGTTATCTATCAGAAACATTTATGGCATTAGCGCTAAGGTATTGTATTAAAACCTTTACATGGTAGTCTGTCTGATAGAGAGGTATTATTGGTTCAGTTTTAGGAGGCTTTATTACGGCTGATTTGGGCGTCGTCGTTGTTTGAGGTCTTATTATAATATTCTTAATTTCAGTTTATGAATATACCGAAAAATATAGTGAAACATTTGATTTAAACGCTTTTGCAAGGCATATTTCAATATCTCAGCGATGTTTTCCAAGAATTGCTCTGCTGCTTTTTGACGGAATTGAATATCAAATGCTTATAGCGAGGGCAGTGGTTTGAGAAAAGATAGAGTTGATTTCATTAGATTTCTATGTAGTGCAATCCAGTACCAGCTCTTAAGGGACAATAATATACTGAGATCGAACTCATTTCTATACATTTACACGACGCTATAGGAGTAATCCTCAGAAACTCTACTAGAATTCGTTAAAAAATGGCAGGTTATGGAGTGTGATCAAAAAATATATTTTTTACAAATACTTAATCTCATTTTAAGTTGTCTAAAATATAACCTTATCTTAAAACTAAGTCTATATACCGCCATTTATCATAAAGTTAATAAGTTATACAAAATGCGGGAGTATTGTGTTTTTCTATTTAGAGACGAGTTAAAAAACACCTTATTAAACATTAAGAGATTTCAGATATAAAACAATTTAACTTATGGAAAGTATATAGACAAAATGTATCTTGATAAAAAAGTTTATAACTCCATGTGGTCTTCAAAGAAATTGCTCGCCATTACTCAACAGAAAAACATATAATAAGAACTTCTCAACCCAGTTATTGGTATAGAAATAATCCAGAAATTAGAGATTACTTAGATACTGGAAAAGCAATTGATCCGTTACTTTTAGCACTTTTAGCAGCGACAGATAGACGCAAACATACGCTTGAAATTATTGAACCTTCCTTAACGTCATCGCAAAATTTATTAATTAGCGATCGATATGTTTATTCTAGTCTTGCTTATTTTTATGCTCGAGAGCTTTCTGTTGAAAGTGTCGTTAAATTAAATCAATCTATTCCAAGACCTCATATTACATTTTATCTTCATTTACCGCCCATTACTATACTGGAACGGTCGCAGAAAAGGGATGGTTTAAACTTAAAATATGAAGAAAAACTCTCTTTTATTGAAAAAATTTACAAAGTATACAAAGTTTTATCGGAAATAGATGAGCGGTTTATAACAATTGATGGAACTACTCCTGTTTCTTTAATTCATCATCAAATACGACATCATATAGATAAGTTTTTTTGATTATGAATAAAATCATTTATTAATCAATTTATCCACGATAAATCCTCCTTTATGTATTCTTACTCTAAATCTGAAACTTTAGAGATGTGATTGCAATAATTTAACTGCTCAGGAAAAATATCACGTTATATATTTTAATTAGAAAACTAACTGTAATGGGCTTGTTTTAAAAGATTTAGAGAAGGGGAGTAGAAAAATTAGCAATATTTATTGTGAGGATAATAGTATGTTTATTCTTTTAGAGACGAAGTGTGGTGATAGAAGAACGACATGGAGGAATATACTCGAGCATATTTTAGTGCACAGAATAATAAGGACAATAATGTGAGTGAAGCTTCCATACCGTAAAATTGTTTCACATATGTATAAAGGTGTAGCTTCTGAATAAAACGCACATAAAATATTAATTTTGTTTTTGTCCATAAATGTTCCGTTTTCATAGAAGAATTAATCATAAAACAGCACAAAGATTGTAAAAGCCTCAAAAAAGAAATTTTGCTTTCTTAAATTTAATGATCTAAAATAAAAATTGTAAGAATGCCTGTTTTTAAACAGGATGTATCATGCATATCGACTGGTATTCATTTTAGAGGATAATTTATGTTCACTTCAAATTTGAAGGAACGCATTGCTTTATTTGAAAATAGAACTTTTCTCTATTTTACTTTGAGCGGCTTATTTGCTACATTTGGAAGTGGACTAAATTATATTACATTGTCATGGCTCGCTTACAATCAGACGGGCTCAATCCGTGGTGTAGCGTTGATGATGCTTTTTCTTTGGACGCCTGGCATTATTTTTGCGCCTATTTTTGGCATATTGGCAGATAAATATAACCGTAAAACGCAGATTATTATTTCAAATCTTGTGAGAGGTTTGGTAATTGTAAGCTGGGTAATGCTTTGGCATTTTGGTATAGAAATTGAATTGATGGTCTTATCTGCTCTTTTGGGTATTTTTATCCCTTTTTATATGCCATCAGCTATTTCTTTAATTCAAAGTATTGTGCTGAAGGAACAGCTCATCAATGCAAATGCAACCATCGATATGGTTTATGAACTTGGCACTATCGTAGGTATGGGCTTAAGTGGATTTATACTGTCCTATGCAGGAACAAAAGGAACTCTTCTAATAGGTGGTATATTCTTTATCATTGCTGGTTTATTTAATTTTGCAATGAAGGTACCTAAAAACCGAAGATCTAAAAAACAAAACCAGCAAAATTGGTGGGAAAATTATACAGCATCCCTTCATTATTTTAAACAGAATCCAGCTCTTGTTGTACCTTATATAAGCCAGATGATTATTATGACTCTTTTGATGACCGTTCCTGTTATTCTCGTTCCTTATATACAAGAGGTTTTACATGCGGATAACAGGACCTTTGCAATATTTGAGGTGCTTTATTCTATGGGTGTATTGACAGGTGCGTTTTTTTCACCACTTCTTTGTAAAGTTTTATCCATAAGGAAAACATTAGCCATTTTATTAGCTTTTATGGCTATTGGCCTTGCTATTCTATCTGTTAATACACACAATTTTGTTGTTTTTCCTGTTTACTTTATGATTGGATTTGGACTTTCGAGTTGGGCTCTTTCGATTTCTTTATCACAACTCTCTTGTGATCCTGAATACCAAGGAAGATTGCAGGCAAGTTTTAATGGTATCTCTGGATGCTTGATCCTCGGAGTCTATCTCATCATGGCAAGCGATAACAGTAACATATCACCTCAATCGATATATTTTTTTCAAAGCATTGTTGCGTTTGTTGGAATACTCATAGTGCTGTTTTATAAACATGAAAAACAATAAATTACGTTTAAGAGTGGTCAATATACGCTATTTTTAAACATTTACGCTGCAGCACATTTCATATTTTGCTTTTAAAGGAGAGTTGAGAAAATGTAAAAGTTGGTGCTTAATGAACAAAGTATAAATTGATGTATGCTAGAGAATACTCTCTATTTTTTGATAATGATCTAAAAGAATTGATGCGTTTCTTTAATTCATCTCACTGTTGTTAAGAAGACGAAAACGTAACACTTTAAATCTTCTTGAAAGTTTTTTGTTTAAGCGTAGTAGAAAGTAAAGCAATGAGGTAATATCGTATCATATGGGGAGAGTATTGTATTATTTTTGTTTTTCAAAATCCATATGAAAAATTGTATCAATTTCATCTTCACTGGAATGAGTATTTCTACGACGATGCAAGGTTTGCACAATCTCTTTTTTAAAAACAGCATCTGTTTCACTTAAACGGTGAATACTGAGTTCCAATTCAAGAGATAACGCCAAATCCACGCACAATTTAAGCTCTTCTCCAATGTCGAAACCGCGTTGATAGTCGTCATAAAGACCAACCAGTGTATCAGATAATTCTTTATCGCATAAAGAGGTCATGCTTAATTCCTCAACGTTGCGGGTTTCCATGCAGCTTTTTTAAGTATCACTCCACTATCATCACTTAAAATTGCCATGTATACGAACCTCATGGTTTTGTCAATTTTCTGTAAAATACGCGCTTTTAAATCAAAGCCTATTAAAGATTTTATTACTCCAAGATTTTGAAGCGCCCAATTGTAAATATGGATGGCAATGTGTTTACTATAGAATTTATAGCATTTAAAATACATTGCCAAAAGGCTTTTAATATGCGTAGAGGAAGAGTATTCTGACGATAAACCAAACACCCTGAAATCTCTATTGCCAGTTACAGCTAAATCAGTGCTATTAATATATAAAATAAGCAAACAGGGTTTGTAAACGTCTAACTTTTTAATAACGAGTGATAATCTCATTTTTTGTAGAATACCAATTATTTTGCCTATTTTATATTGATTTTTAGACATTGATAAACTTTTTACCTTATAAAAACCTATGGGAAATGCATTAGCATATTTTTGTAATAAGATTTCAGTGGTATATTACACAGCATGAAATGAAGAGAATCGTATTAGGCTTTTTGCTTTTGAAAGAATATGACTGCAACTTTTGAGAAAGCAGTTGGCAAGAATTGGCTTGGCATGCAAACTGATAGAGTTGGCAGTGGCGCATTTAGTTTTTTCATTGGCCTGTGTCCAAATGTTTTTGACTCTGGAAAATAACCTCTGATAGGCTTGAGTTTTTCCAAGGTTATATTACAGGGGCGCAGCTCAGAAAAATACCACGGCGATTGCATTTTTTGTAATTGTCATAATTTTCGCTCCTGCTTAAATGGATGCTGTAACATCCGTTTTTGTGGGGTTATGTATGTGATAACTGCTCTTCTTAAGGGGCAGTAATGATAGATGTAAATCAATATAATTATTTAGTCAACAATTATATTGATTTTGGAGTGTTTTTTTTGGCTCGTCCGGAAGCAAAACCTAAAACTGAGTTGGCAAAACGTTTTCGTAAAGTGCGTCACGCTCTTGGTTTTACAGAGCGTAAGCAGTTTGCTGAACATCTTGGTATCACTGCTGGCTCTATAGGAACTTATGAAACTGGTATAAGTGAGCCTACAGCCTCTGCGCTCTCCAAATATCAAGAAATTTGTGGTGTTTCATTAGATTGGCTAGTAACGGGAAATGGCGAGATGTTTTCAGATATGGCAAAGGCAAAAGCAGCTGGTTTTAAACCGCAGGCGATTCCTACTGGGCTGATGAAAAAGCTTGGACATTTAGCTTATACGACCTATCATGATGCAAAAATAACACTTTCTCCTGAAGATGTTGCGGAATTAGCAGCAGAGCTTTATGGAAGATTGCAAGAGCTTATTCAAAACCTCAATGATATAGAAGAAGTCGAAGCCACTTTGCCACTTTTAAAATTACATTTAAAGCGTAAAATCGAAACTGAAAAGCACATCTAGAAATTTCATAAGATACGAATGAACAGCCTTTTAAAAAATAAAACTTTTTTGGTTTTCTGCTGTATAACCAAGTTTGGAATGTGAAGATCTCACGATCTTCGAGTCTCTTATTCGATCTGAAAAACGAGAAACTATCATTATAAATCAATAGACTGTTCTGATTAAAAATAAAACGGTTCATAAAAAGAATGACGAGTAGTGATACAAACAAAATTTCTTCAAAAGGAAGCGAGTATAGCATCATTCCTGAAATATTTGTTGGTTGAAGAAAAGATACGGACAACAGTGAAAATACAGTGGGTTCTGTGAGAGGAAAGAGTTTAGAAAACAGCTTCTTTTCGGTTTGTGATATTAAAAAATTTATACAATAGTGAAAATACAATGACGATGTTTTGTTCCTATAGAAGGGTAACAGATATATAAGAGAGAAGAACGAAAGACTATTTATAGATGCGCTTTTGTCTTTTTATGAAGATGATAAGATGAGTACGTTAAAACTTTTTACAGAGCGTGCATCATTATATTTAAGACAGATTTCTTTCAAAGAGATGTATAGTATATTGAAACAGTTTACCTCGCAACAAAAAGTGAGATTATGATGATAATCATTATCTATTACATTGTGCGATAAGTTAAAAAAATCATAAATTTGTGCTTATAAGAACAGCTAATTTATTGAGAAGTATTTTTACAAATTTATAAAAAATTATTTTTACACTCTTGCCATTCTTCTGATGCGCTTTATTTGAAAAGTAGAATTGCTCTTTAGTGAAACTATTTTTGTTAAGAGATAAATCGCAGTGTTTTTGAATGGAGATTACGGTATATTTTCAAAGTCTTGTGTTTTTATTTATTTTTTAGCTTGAATCCCTCTAGCTAAAAGGGTTGGGGACTTTTCTAGATTCGATGTTGTTGCAGAGATTTTAGGTCGATGCCGTAATAAATAGCGGTGTCGATGGGAGGGGTTTTTCTTGATTTATTGGTTTTTGAAGTGCGCAAACTAAGGGGTTTGCCATGTGTGTTTTCACGCGTTGTGATGATGTTGAACTCTGTAGGAGGAGATTCTTATGAAAAAAAAATATTCCCCACCAAATTTAATTAAAGCTTTTTCTCTCAGCGCGGCAATGGCCACACTCTTATCGAGTGTTTCTCCTGTTGTTGCTTCGAATCTCGCGATAACGGGTGACAAAACTATGAGCACGAGTGGTTCTGGTGTGTCTTATGACCATGGTAGCCATGGCAGTATTGTTTTTGCGGGTGATGATAATTACTGTGGTGTGGATAATGTCATTGGTCGTGGTGGCAAGCAACAGGAGTCAATTGCTAGTACTAATCAAATAACCGCAGAGCAGCAATATGATAGATTTACCAAAAATACAAATTTTTCTGGTCGTTATCCTTATGGCGTGACCACTGATAAGGTCACTTGGAGTGGTGATAGTAATACGAGCAACAGCAGCACTGGTTATATGGGGAAGCTTACAGGTGGTAGCACGAGTGCTATGCCTGAGGCTTATGGTGTGTATTCTTTTGCAACCGGTTGTGGATCTGCTGCAACAGGGAATTATTCAACAGCATTTGGTGCGGGTGCAACTGCAAAGAGTGGAGGAGCACAAGCTTTTGGTGTTTCTGCTCTTGCGAATGGAGCGGCAAGTGTTGCCATAGGGATTGGATCGGAAACGGTAAAAAGATCGTCTATCGCTATAGGTGGGCTTTCAAAGGCAGATGGCATTGATAGTATTGCGTTTGGTAGCAGCGCGGCTACAGGTGGTCAAGATGCGATTGCGATAGGTTATGCCGCTAAAGCCGGCGCGCAAAATGCGGTTTCAGTTGGTTCAAGTACAAAAGCGACTGGTAAAAGTAGTTTGGCTCTAGGCTATAAGGCAAGTGCATCAGGAGAATTAGCAGTTGCTATTGGTGGACTTGCAACCGGTATCCACGGCATTGCTATGGGGAATAACGCAGAAGCGAAGGATCAAGATACGATTGCGATAGGTTATGCTGCTCAAGCTCAAACAAAGTATTCGATTGCAATTGGTCCAAATGCACAGGTGATTGCTGGAGACGGAGTTGCTTTGGGTGGAGCTTCCGTTGCCAGTGTTGTTAATAATGTTGCTGGTTATGATCCTGTAAGTAACAAAAATTCACAACAAAACAATGGTGCATGGAAAAGTACAAAAAGTGCAATCAGTGTTGGAAAAGCTGACGGTAGTATAACACGCCAGATTACTGGGTTGGCGGCTGGTACTGCAGATACTGATGCCGTCAATGTGGCACAGTTGAAAGCTATGAGAGCTGTCGTAGAAGGAGCAGGGGGATGGAAGTTATCTGTTAACGGTGAAGCTGCTGTGGATATTCTGCCTGGTGAAACAGTCAATTTTGCTGGAGCTGAACTTGAGAATTATGAAAACAAGAACATTAAAATTGTAAGAAAAGATGATAAAACAGTAGAATTTGATTTGAATGACTTCATTACAGTTGGACGTGTACAAGCAGGAAAAACCCAATTAAGCGACCTTGGTTTCGTGATTACTGGTGGTCCGCGTATGACTGGTAGCGGTATTTTTGCTGGTAATAAACAAGTTTATGGAGTGGCAGCGGGGAGTGCAGAGACTGATGCGGTTAATGTTGCACAGCTGAACGATGTAAAAGAATTGATATCAAAGGCGGGAGGAAGCTGGAAACTTTCTGTTGATGGTAACAATGCTACAGATGTTGGGGCAGGAAGTACAGTAGATATTGTTGCGGCAGTGAGCGGGGACGGAAGCAAAAATATCAAGATTGAAAAAGATAATAATAAAGTCACATTTTCTTTGAATGATACTCTTAAGCTTACGAGTGTCACGACAGGCAACAGCATTATGAATAGTGAAGGCTTTATTATTGAGAATGGGCCAAGAATGATTTTGGATGGTATTTCTGCTGGAAATAAAAAGATTACAGACGTAGCAGCAGGGAAAAGCGATACCGATGCAGTCAATTATGCGCAGTTGAGCGAGGTAAGACAATTGGTATCAAAAGCAGGGGGATGGAAGTTATCTGTTAATGGTGAAGCTGCTGTGGATATTCTGCCTGGTGAAACAGTCAATTTTGCTGGAGCTGAACTTGAGAATTATGAAAACAAGAACATTAAAATTGTAAGAAAAGATGATAAAACAGTAGAATTTGATTTGAATGACTTCATTACAGTTGGACGTGTACAAGCAGGAAAAACCCAATTAAGCGACCTTGGTTTCGTGATTACTGGTGGTCCGCGTATGACTGGTAGCGGTATTTTTGCTGGTAATAAACAAGTTTATGGAGTGGCAGCGGGGAGTGCAGAGACTGATGCGGTTAATGTTGCACAGCTGAATGAAGTAAAAAATCAAATAGCAGGAAATGGTCTTGTTAAATGGGATGAAGAACAGAAACTTATCACCATTGGTAAGGAAAAAGATGGTACGAAAATTGATGTTGCAGGCAGTGGGGGAGACCGTAGTATTTCTGGTGTAAAGGCCGCAGAGAGAGACAATGAAGCCGTTAATAAAAAACAACTCGATGGTGAAATTGCAACTATTACTGATACTATTAACAATATTAAGGAGGGTGGTGCTTTTGCAGTTCTCTACGATAAGAATGGTGATAGCAGTGTTAATTATAACAGTGTGACTTTAGGTGGCGGTAAGACTGGTGGGCAGGTAGCTCTGCACAATGTTAAAGATGGCAAAATTGCTAAAGATTCGCATGATGCTATCAATGGGAACCAAATTAATACAATATCCGGAGATATTGCAAAGTTTTTTGGCGGGGGTACTGTATTTCAAGATGGTTCTTTTTTAGGACCAAGATATAATTTATCTACTGTTTCTGCAGATGGTACTGTAGGACAGAAGGTACATACTGATGTTGGCTCAGCGTTGACAGGACTTGATGACAATGTCAACAATGTGAATAGCCGCTTAACACATGTAGCTAATGAGTTTACTCAGAAAATTGAGGGCGTTTCTAAAGATTCTCTATTGTGGAGTAATGATGAGCAGGCATTTGTAGCACAGCATGGAGACGGAAAAACCAATAGCAAAATTAAATTTCTTTCCAATGGAGATATTACTGAAAATTCAACCGATGCAGTGAATGGTTCGCAGCTCTTTGCGACTAATCAGAATGTTAACACTGTTACAAATAATCTGGCAACAATTGCTAAAAATATATCAAAGTATTTTGGTGGTGGTGCAGACGTATCTAACGGTAAGGCTCCCACTTACACTATTCAGGGTAAGCCACATAATGATTTTGAATCTGCTTTTAGTACTGTTGATAATTCTATCACGAATATACAAAATCAGATTACGAATGCGACAAAAAATAGCCTTGTTAAGCAGGAGGAAAATGAAGGTACTATCACTGTTGGTAAAGCAACAGGTGGGACTAAAATCAATGTTGCAAACAAATCTGGTGATGCTCGTACAATTTCTGGTGTAAAAGCTGCAGAGCGAAATGATGAAGCTGTTAACAAAGCCCAGCTTGATAAAAGTATAGAGAAGATTTCTAATGATATTAATCTTACAAGTGCTGCTGCAGTTCTCTACGATAAAGAAAACGGTACCGTTAATTATGGTAGCGTAACTTTAGGTGGGGTAGATAACCAAGGCCCCGTTGCTCTTCATAATGTTAAAGATGGGAAAATTGCTGAAGATTCGCATGATGCAATCAATGGGAACCAAATTAATAAAATATCTGGAGATATAGCAAATTATTTTGGTGGTGGTGCCTCGTTTGAAAATGGTGCCTTTAAAGGACCAAACTATAGTTTATCTGTTATTGTTGAAGATGGTCAGGTGGCAAAAGCCAATTATCATGACGTTGGCTCAGCTTTGAGTGGTCTTGATGCAAATGTGAAGAGTGTGAATACGCATCTGACGAATGTAGTAAAAGATGTCAATGAAAAAATCACGAATATTACACAAGAAGTCAAAGGGGACGCTTTGTTGTGGAGTAATGATGAGCAGGCATTTGTTGCTCTCCACGGAGAAGGACAGAAGACAAACAGCAAGCTTACCTCTCTTTTGAATGGAGACATTTCTGAAGATTCAACGGATGCAGTAAATGGTTCGCAGCTCTATGAAACTAACCAAAAGATTAGTAAGTTGGGTAATGGCTTTGACGGTATAAGTACAAATATATCGAAGTATTTTGGTGGTGATACAGATATAGCTAACGGTAAAGCGCCAACCTATACGATTCAGGGCACTACACATAATGATGTTAGTTCTGCTTTTAGTTCTGTCAATAATTCTATCACGGAGATTTCTAATCAGATTTCCAATGCGACAAAAAATAGCCTTGTCAAGCAAGAGGAAAATGAAGGGGATATCACCATTGGTAAGGAAAAAGGTGGAACGAAAATTGATATTACAGGCAGTGGAGGAGCTCGGACTATCGCGGGCGTGAAAGCTGCAGAGAACGATGATGAAGCAGTTAATAAAAAACAACTCGATGAAAGTATAGGAAAGATTAACAACAATATTGAGAATATAAGTGCCTCTGCGGTTCTTTACGATAAAAATGATGATAGCACTGTCAATTATGAGAGTGTAACTTTAGGAGGTAATAAGGTTAACGGGCAAGTTGCTCTTCATAACGTCAAAGATGGAGAGATTTCCGATCAATCGCATGATGCAATTAATGGTAGCCAGATTAATAAAATATCCCAAAACGTTGCTGAATTTTTTGGTGGTGGGACCTCATTCGAGAATGGAGTCTTTAGAAAACCGAGATATAATTTAACTACTATTGATGAAAATGGTCAGGTAAAACAGCGGGAATATAATGATGTTGGATTGGCTTTGTCAGGGCTTGATACAAATATCAGACATGTTAATCATCATTTAGTCCTTTCAATGAAGGACGTTGCTTCTTATTTTGGTGGTGGTGCTGGATATGATGAAAATGGAGAATGGTATGCTCCTACTTTCAAAGTTTCTCAGCGTAATGAGGATGGCACTATTGTTGAGAAAAAGCATCATAATGTCGCTGATGCTTTTGAGGGTGTCGATAATTCTATCACAGATATTTATAATCAGATTAATAATGTAACAGAAAATAGCCTTGTAAAGCAGGAGGGAGAAGATAGTCTTATTACTGTGGGTAAAGCAACCGGTGGTACTGAAATCAGCCTTGTAAATAAAGATAAGCAAGAAAGAACACTTTCCGGTGTAAAAGATGGAGAACTTTCTCAAACATCAACGGAAGCGGTAAATGGTTCACAGCTTTTTGCTACGAATAAGAAGGTTACAACTGTTAACAATGATCTCAAAACAGTCGCTCAAAATACATCGAAATATTTTGGTGGTAGTACAGATGTATTGAACGGTATAGAACCAGCTTTCCTTATTCAGGGGGAGACCTATCATAATGTTACGGAAGCGTTTACAGGTGTTAATACTTCTATCACAAATATTGATAATAAGATTTCCGAAGTGGTAAAAAATAGTCTTGTTAAGCAAGACGGAGTTTCTGCTCCTATCACTATTGGTAAGGATACAGCTGGTACTGAGATCAATATTGCGGGATATGCTGGTGTAGCGCGTTCTATTTCTGGTGTTAAGGCAGCAGAGAAGGGTGATGAAGCTGTTAACAAAGACCAACTTGATAAAAGCATAAAGGATATTACTAAAGATATTGAGACAGTAACTGCTGCTGCGGTTCTCTATGATAAGAATGACGATAATAGTGTTAATTATGGTAGTGTAACTTTGGGCGGCGATAAGAACAACGGACCAGTTGCTCTTCATAACGTAAAAGATGGTAGCATTTCTGAAAATTCCAACGATGCAATCAATGGTAGTCAGATTAATAAAATATCAGCAGATATTGCAAAGTTTTTT
Organism: Bartonella sp. AP150HLJHH; assembly: GCF_042196385.1. Taxonomy (NCBI): domain Bacteria; kingdom Pseudomonadati; phylum Pseudomonadota; class Alphaproteobacteria; order Hyphomicrobiales; family Bartonellaceae; genus Bartonella; species Bartonella sp. AP150HLJHH. Next base: position 325,173 of record NZ_JBHIQC010000001.1, read on the forward strand.
GGTGGTGGTGCAAAGTTCATTAACGGTGCTTTTGAAGGGCTGAAATATACTTTATCCGCTATTGTAGGTGGTGAAGTAGGGAAGGCTAATTTTTACAATGTTGGTGATGCTTTAACAGGTCTTGATAAAAATGTTCAAGATGTGAATCAACGCTTAACGAATGTATCCAATGAGTTTAACCAGAAAATTGAAGATTTCTCTAAAGATGCTTTACTGTGGGATGATGAGGAAGAAGCATTTGTGGCACGTCATGAAAAAGATGGCAAGAAAACAAACAGCAAATTGAAGTATCTTTTAGATGGTGAGATTGCTCAAGGTTCAACAGATGCCATTACGGGCAACCAACTTTATTCCATGAATAACCAACTTGCGAATTATTTCGGTGGCGGTGCCAAATATGAGAATGGCAAATGGACAGATCCTACTTTTAAGATTGTTCAAGTCAATGCTGATGGTACGACTGTTGAGACAGAGCACCATAATGTCGCTGATGCTTTTGGTGACGTCAATAAAAATATGTCAAATATTAATAACCGTATTGATGATGTCATCAACAAGGTCGATTCAGATGCTTTAAAGTGGAATGATAAAGAAAAGGCCTATGATGCTGGTCGCGATGGAAAGCCGAATAAAATTATCAATGTAGCTGATGGTAAAGTTGAAAAAGGCTCGAAAGATGCCGTCAATGGTGGGCAACTTTGGGAAACCAATGAACGTGTTACTGGTGTCGAAAAAGATGTGAAGCATCTTACCAACAGAGTTGATACCATTTCCAATACGATTGCTGATATTGGTGATACAGTTATCAATATTGATGCCAAAGTTGATAACATCAATAATAGAGTTGACGGCATTGAAGAGGATGCTGTTCGTTATGATAGAGATGAAAACGGCAAAAAAACCAATAAAATCACATTAGCGGGGGGGGATGCCAGTGAACCTGTTCTGATTGATAATGTAGCTGATGGTAAAATTGAAAAAGGCTCGAAAGAGGCTGTAAATGGTGGTCAACTTCATGATTATACTAAAGAACAGATGAAGATTATTCTTGATGAATCCAAGCAGTATACAGATCAACGGGTTAATAATATTGTGATTGATGCGATTGATGATGCTGTTGATCGGGCTAAGCAATATACAGATATGAAGTTTGATGTCTTAAACTATAGTATTGAGAGTGTGAAAAAAGAGGCTAGACAAGCAGCGGCTATTGGTCTTGCGGTGTCTAACTTACGCTACAATGATACACCTGGAAAATTAAGCGTTGGATTTGGTACTGGTTTATGGCGTAGTCAGTCTGCATTTGCCTTTGGTGCAGGTTACACCTCAGAAAATGGAAAATACCGCTCTAACATATCCGCAACAACTTCTGGAGGTCACTGGGGTGTAGGTGCGGGATTCAATATGACATTGAATTGATAATAAACAAAATACATAAAAACTCCTTCTCACCCCTGTCTCATGAGGCAGGGGTGAATTGTTGTTAGGTATGTAAATATATATATATAAATTGATAAGCGCTAACGATAAATACAGGTTTAAAAAACAGAAAAACCGGACGCTTTCAACAAAATGAACTTCTTATTTCAAAATAAGATAATGAGTTTTTTCATAAATTATAAGTTTATTATTTTCTTCTTTAATTTTTAAATCTGAAAAATCTGTAGCACTCTACAGATAAAAAAACCTTTTGCTCTCTACAAATCTATTAAAAAGCTTTCTACTAAGACAAAAATCTCCATTCAAATGTATTTCAACTTTACTGGAAGAAGCTATAAAACAATACGCTAAATTAACTCTACCCCTTGCAAAAAACAACAAATAAGTTTAAAGGTTAAAAAAAACCAATCACCACAAAAAAATTTACTTTCTTAGGAAATGTAAAAGAGCAAAACGCATTAACCATAAAACCTAAAACACAACGTCTCTATCTTTTCAGTCAGGTACTAAATTTTTGAATACGTTTAGAAAAACCAATTTTGGAGGACCTAATAGCGTTTAAATGTGTCTTTTTTGTGTTTATAGTTATTTCTTTCATTGGGGAGTTCATTATGAAAAAATTATATACAAAATTAGCAGGGAGCAATTTAAAATTTTCTCGTTTTCCTTTTATTAAAGTCCTATCCTTGACTTCAATAGCGGCACTTTTAGCCAGTGTTTCCCCTGTTTTTTCGAATGATTTGGATTCTTCTAGTTCATCACAGGAAAATTATTTAACAGCGCTGAATGTTGCTTTGACATTCAAGGTAAGTGCTGCTGATGACTATGAAAATTTTTTAACCAAAACTCTTACTGGTGTAAGTAATTATAGTCCTATAGTGAATGTTTTGGCAGAAACCAGCGATTCGATACGTTCAATTGATATGAATGCTGGAAGTAAAAAAATAACAAGAGCAGCTTTAACTCCAGGAGTTGTAAAGGGAGATCAGATAACTAGGGATGATTTGGGTAATCCTCTTGTCTATGGTGAACGAGCTCAGGGAGAAGCGCATGATGCTATTGTTTTCGGGCAAGTAGCGCAGACAAAGGCTGACCAAGGGATTGCTATCGGCTTAACTGCTTTAGCTGGTAGTAGTAGAAATACTAAAAATAGCATTGCAATCGGCTCTTCTCTAACCGATAGTTCTGATGAAAAAGAGAGAACAGTTTCATTTGGTGATTTTTCAATAGCCTTCGGTAGTAAAGCACATAGTTATGCAAATGAAGCGATTGCTATGGGGTACAATGCATATGCAAAGGAGCAGGCGACGCAGGGAATTGCTATAGGCGCTAGCTCTAATGTGACGGTTGCGGGAGGTGTTGCTCTAGGAAGCGATTCTATATCCGATAGGGCTGCTGGTGAGTTTGGCTACACTTCTTTGTTGCAGGGTCCTGCAACAAACATCGAGGCGCAATGGAAAAGTACGCGGGGCTCAGTTAGTGTTGGTGATTATAGTAAGGGTATAACCAGACAAATTACAGGCGTAGCTGCTGGTTCTAATGTTACCGATGCAGTGAACCTTAGACAGTTGCAGGACTTAGAACAAGTTGTAAGACAAAACGGTTGGAAATTCTCTGTTGGAGATAAAAATGCTACCACTGTTCTTATGAATAGCGCGGTAGATTTTTCCGCTAGAAGTAGCAACCTAAATATTACAAAGGGCGAAGATGACAATAAAGTAAAATTTGATCTGGCGCAAGACATTGCACTGGAGAGCGTAAAGACAGGTACAAATACCTTCGATGCCACGGGCTTAGTAATTACTGATGGTCCGAAAATAACCACCGGTGGTATTGATGCTGGAAATAAAAAGGTAACGGGTGTTACATCTGGTGATCTTAGTGCAGATTCACAAGAGGTGGTAAATGGTAGTCAGTTGAATGTTGTAGCTACCCATATAGCTGGATATTTAGGCGGTGGTGTTAAATTTACGAATGGTCAATGGGATAATCCAGAGTTCAAAATTAAAACTTTAAATCCTGAGACGAATGAGATTGAAGAAGAAAGTTTTCCAAATGTAGCCAAAGCCTTTGAAGGTGTGGGTAAGTCTTATGTAAATCTTCACAATGAGATTAAAAAAGCTACCGATGATAGTGTCTTTAAATGGCATGCCGAAACGGAGAGCATTACAATTGCTGCCAGTGAGGGAAAAGGTGGGCAAGAAAGTATTGCTATAGGTAAGCTTTCAAGTGCAACTGCCAACAATGGTATTGCATTAGGTGGTTCTGCAAATGTATCTGGTGAAAATAGTATTGCATTAGGTGGTTTTGCAAATGCATCTGGTGAAAATAGTATTGCATTAGGTGGACTTTCAGCTGCAACAGCTAAAAATAGTATTGCATTAGGTTCAAATGTACAAGTACTTCCTGAGGGTGGTGTTGCTGTGGGTTATAAATCTGTTTCTCGTAACTCAGTGTCCGCAGTTGGCTATGATCCTTCCATAGGGAGCCAGTCAACGGATGATGGTGTGATATGGAAGAGCACTCAAGGAGCTTTTAGTGTTGGTGATACTCCGAATAAGATAACACGACAGCTTACAGGTGTAGCAGCGGGTTATGCAGACACTGATGCCGTCAACATTGCACAGCTGAAAAAATTAAGAGAATTTGTAGCACAAGGGTGGACACTTTCTCTTAATGATAAGGCTGTTTCAAACTTTCAGCCGGGTGATATATTAAATTTGGTTTCTGGAAGCAAAAACTTTGAGATTAAAAATAGTGATACAACAGAAAATAAAGACAAAAAAATAACATTTGATTTGGCACAAGATGTCACATTGAACAGTGTAAAATTAAAAGACGTCACTTTAGATAAAACGGGATTAACCATTGAAAATGGTCCCAAAGTAATAGCGGATGGTATTGATGCTGCAGGTAAAAAAATAACAGGTCTTGCGGGTGGAGATCTTAGCACAAATTCGACAGATGCCGTTAATGGTGGCCAGCTTCATACAATCACTGGAGATTTATCAAAAATTTTAGGTGGAGATGTATCCTTTGATGGAACAAACTTTAAAGTACCAGAGTATAAATTATCGAATATTGATGAAAAAGGTGTTGTAACAGATAAACCGCATACCGATGTTGGTTCTGCCTTTAAAGGACTTGATGATAATATCAAGAATGTGAACGCTCGTATTAAGGAGTTTGAAAAGGACATCTCTTCGAATAGTTTAAATTGGGATGGCAGTGTAGGTGATGATGGTGCCTACAATGCTGCTCATGGTGAGAAGGATGCGAGCAAGATTGTTAATGTCGCTGATGGTAAGGTAGAGAAAGATTCGCACGAAACTATAACAGGTTCCCAGCTTTATGCACTGGGCAACAAAGTTGCAGAATATTTTGGCGGCGATGCTACGTATGAGAATGGCATATTGAACAAACCAACCTTCAAACTCAAAGTTTTCAACTTAGAGAGCAATGAAATTGAAGTTGAAGAAAAAAACTACAATAATGTAGCGGAAGCCTTTGACGGAATTGATAAGAATTTCCAGAGTGTGAATAAGAATGTGCAGAACATCGTTAATGATTTTAATGACAAAGTCACGAATATCAAAGAATCTGTCCAAGGCGATGCTCTGTTGTGGGATGGTAAAGAACAATCCTTTGTAGCCAAGCATGGGGAAAAAGATGGAGAAAAGGAAAACAGCAAGATCACATCACTTGCCGCTGGTTCTATAATATCAGCTTCGAGTGATGCGATTAATGGCGATCAGCTTCATGCAATCACTGAGGATTTATCAAAAATTTTAGGTGGAGATGTATCCTTTGATGGCAAAAACTTTAAAGTACCAGAGTATAAATTATCGAATATTGATGAAAAAGGTGTTGTAACAGATAAGCCGCATACCGATGTTGGTTCTGCCTTTAAAGGACTTGATGACAATATCAAGAATGTGAATGCTCGCATTAAGGAAGTCTCAGAAGGAGTTGCACAAGATTCTTTATCTTGGAGCGATGCTGACAAAGCTTTTGTTGCCCAGCATGGGGAAGGTGATGACAGAAAGGCAAGTAAAATCACATCGCTTGCTGTAGGAGATATTACGAAAGAATCGATGGATGCCGTAAATGGTTCTCAACTTTATTCACTGGGCGATAAGGTTGCAAAATATTTTTCTGATGACGCTGAATATAAGGATGGGGAATTGAAAGTTCCTGATTTTAAGCTCAAAATTATCAATGATGATGGCACTGAAGCTGAATCAAGCTATAAGAATGTATCAGATGCATTTTCAGGTGTGGGTAAACTTTTCACAAAGGTTCAAACTGCGATCAGCGATGTAATCAGTAATTTGCTTGTTACGAAAAATGAAGATGTTATTAACATTGGTAAAGGAGTAGAAGGTAGTGAAATCAATATCGCAAACAAGGGTGGTAAGGATCGAACTCTTTCTGGTGTAAAGGCGGCAGAAAAAAACAATGAAGCCGTGAACAAAGAACAATTTGATAAAGGTTTGAAGGATCTTTCTGATACCCTTCTGTCTGATAGTTCTTCTGTTGTTCTTTACGATAAAACAACAGATAATCAAACTGATTATACAAATGTAACTTTTGGGAAAGGGAAGGATGCTACACCTGTTGCGCTCCATAATGTAGCCGCCGGATCGATTGCGGAAAACTCAACGGATGTTATCAATGGAGGGCAGGTTCACATCCTTTCAATGGATATAGCAAAATTGTTGGGTGGAGATGCTGAATTTAAGGATGGTGCTTTTAAAGGGCCAACTTATAATTTATCCAGTATTGATAAAGGTGGCGAAGTAACAGATAAACCGCATACCGATGTTGGTTCTGCCTTTAAAGGGCTTGATGACAATATCAAGAATGTGAACGCTCGCATTAAGGAGGTCTCAGAGGGAATTGCACAAGATTCTTTATCTTGGAGCGATGGTGACAAAGCTTTTGTAGCTCTGCATGGGGAAGGTGAAGACAGAAAAGCAAGCAAGATCACATCACTTGCGGCTGGCTCTATAGTATCAGGCTCGAGTGATGCGGTTAATGGTGGACAGATTTATGATCTGAATCAGTCGCTAGCAAAGTATTTTGGTGGTGATGCTAAGTATGATGGTGATGGCTGGGCGCTTCCAGGTTTCAAGATAATGACTTTCCAAGAAGATGGAAGTTTTGAAGAGAAGGATTATGATAGCATTGCAGCCGCGTTTGCCGGTGTAAATAAGGTTTTCAAGAATCTTCATAATGAGATTTCAGGCAACATTGAGCAAAATGCGTTGTTGTGGAGTGATGATGCAGGTGCGTTTATAGCACAGCATGAGAAAGAAGGTAAAAAGGAAAACAGCAAGATCACGTTCCTTGCGAAAGGAAAGATATCAGAAGATTCGACTGATGCGATTAATGGTGGTCAGATTTATACACTTCAACAGACATTTGCCTCATATTTTGGTGGAGGAGCTGGTTATGATAAGGAAGGAAACTGGCAAGGACCAAAATTCACCGTTCAGGTCTTTAATAAGGATGGTACGAAAGGTGATAAAGAGGAGCGTAATAATGTCTCTGAAGCATTTGATGTTGTTAATGACAGCATGAGCACTATCAACGATCGTATAAAAGAAGTTGAAAAGAGTACCTCTTCGAATAGTCTGAATTGGAATGAAGAAAAAGGAAGCTATGATGCATCTCATGTTGATGCTCAGGGTGTTAAGAGTCCAAGTAAGATTATCAATGTAGAGGATGGCAAGGTAGACAGAGATTCAAAAGAAGCTGTGAATGGAGGACAGCTTTGGGAAACTCAGCAAATGATTACAGATCAGGTCAAGGATATTGAAAATAAAGTTACGGAGGGATCTGTACAATACGATAAAGATAAAAAAACGGGCAAAAAGACCAATAAAGTTACATTAGTTGGTGGAGATGACAGTTCTCCAGTATTAATAGCCAATGTAGCCGATGGAAAGATTGAAAAGGATTCGAAAGAAGCGGTTAATGGCGGTCAATTAAAAGATAAGATGGATTTTGTGCTTGAAAATGCCAATAAGTATACGGATGAGCAAGTTTCTCATCTTGTAAAAGATGGAGTTAGTGAGGCTAATTCGTATACGGATATGAAGTTTTCGACATTAAGTTATGCTGTTGAGGATGTTCGAAAAGAGGCAAGACAAGCAGCAGCTGTTGGTTTAGCGGTAGCTGGTTTACGCTATAGTGATATTCCTGGAAAATTAACAATCGCATTTGGTAGTGGTTTATGGCGTAGTCAATCTGCTTTTGCTTTTGGTGCAGGTTATACTTCAGAGAACGGTGATATTGGTTCCAACTTGTCAATTACCACTTCTGGAGGTCACTGGGGTATAAGTACAGGGGTTAATGTGATACTCAACTAATAAACGACTAAATCCATAAAATTGATTTGCCTTTTTCTTATTTAAGAAAAGGGCAAATTTTTTACTTTCTTCCAGAACTCTCTAAAGCTATTCTAAATGTATAAAACTCCCGTAATTATATAAAATCCGAATATAAAAAGCCTATGACAACTTTTGTTGAGAATAAAAGACCTTAATGGTAAAGATTTAAAAAATTGATTGCTATTATTTTGATTTATTAAAATGCTTCAAGAAATGTAAATACGAATATACCCTTTATTAAAAGAAGACAGTTTTAGCTTTTATTTTCGTATAGTTTTAAACGTATGCTTTATAATGCAACGCTCTACAGATATGCAACGTACTCCAAACACAAGTATTGCTTTAGGGTAGTGGAGCGCAAACGGAAAAATAATGGAGCGTTTCTGTAGGCAATATGGCTTACGCTTTAGAGAAAAGCAGTATCGCAATAGGTAGTGAATATAATAAGAAGAGCGAATACGGGGAAAATGATTATACAACTTTCGAAGAGTGATTATTCAACAGTAGTAGGAGCTGTTTCTAAAGCTTTAGAATATGGTTCGATTGCTCTTGGTCACTCCGTACATAAGCATTTGCTCAAGAAGCTATTTCTATGGGCTTCTATTCAAAAGCAAAAGGGGTTGGAAGTATCGCTTTAGGTTCCTATTCTAAAGTGATGGTTGATGGGGGGCTATCGGGAACAGCTCTGTGTCTGGTAGGACTGCTGGCGTTTTTGGGGATACGTCTGTTCTGCAAGGACTGGCTAAAAACACCTAATCTCAATGGAAAAGTACGAAAGTTTCAGTAAGTATTGGTGTTCCTAGTAAGAACATAACGCGACAAATTATAGGCGTAGCAGCTGATAGCAAATCTGCCGATGCAGTGAACCTGAGACAGTTGCAAGATTTAGAAGAAGTCATAAGAAAAAAAGGGTGGAAACTGTCTATTTCTGGTGAGGCAGCTAAAGATATGGGTGCTAGATAGTACAATGAATTTTTCATCGGGAGGAAGTAACTTCAGGGTTAAAAGAGATAAGGACGATGAAAATAAGCTCATATTTGGTTTGGCTAATGATATAGCATTGAAAAGCATAACATTAGGAGAGAAAACAACAGTCGATGCAACAGACTTAGTAATTACTGATGGTTTGCAAATAACCACCGGTAGTATTAATGCGGCAAGTAAAAAAGTAACAAATATTGCAGAAGGAACTAGTAATACTGATGCAGTAAATTTTTCACAACTGAAGGGAATAAAAGAACAAGTAGCAGTGAGTATTTTTGTAAAACAGGATACAGCAACGAGACACATTACTATTAGTAAGGATATAGATGGGGCATTTTAGTAAAAAGCTTTCATAAATCCTCTTATGAAATAAAAAAATCTTATTCACGAAAAATAAACTGATGCCTAAGCGGATGATCAATAGGCACAAAAAATTATACCTCTTTCAAAGAGGTCAAAACTAAAAACGACACACAACCTTTGATAGAAAAATGAAATCAATTCTAATATTAAGTGTTTTTACCTTCCTTAAATTGACTTTCACGAACTTGCCCCTAATTACCCCTTTAAAGGCGCTGTAGCAATAACAGCTTATGTCTTAATTTTATTTATGTTCTAAAACACGCTGCAAAAGCAGGAACATGCAAGGGAAATAAGAAAGCTCTAGAGCATACCTTTTTTGTGTTTTTGATCTGTTATTATGAAGGGGGTATTATGAAAAAATTATATACTACACAAAATCTGCGTGATTTGAGTTTTTCTCGTTCACATCATCGATCATCATTGTTTAAAGTGGCTTCGTTGGGAACTGCGGTGGCATTGTTTTTATCGAATGCTTCTCCTGTTTTTTCAGCAAATCTCGATTTAACAAAAGCATCTCTTGAAAATGTGAAGAATGCTGCCGTGGTTTATCCGCAAAGCATTATCTCTGCGTATGATGATTATAACAGTGGTACAGATGGTTATAATTCTGTAATAAATGTTTTAACAGCCGATGGAAGATTTGCATGGGAAGATGCGCAAAACATCTTCACAGCGAATGGTGCGCTCGTTTCTGATTCAAAAAGGGATAAGAGGACTAAAAAAGCTGTTGTTTTAGATCCAGAGAAATATACGGCAAAAGAGAAAAGTTTTGCCATAAACTCTATGGCTCGCACTTCAGGGCTAGACGGTATTGCGATAGGTTCTGTATATGATAATCAAGATGATATTAGGGATGCATTCGTAAATGCTTATTCTTCACGAGTGAGGGCTGATGGTAATGGAGCTATTTTTATAGATAAGAATGCTGAAACGCGTGCGGTTGAAACACGGGCGTATAACAATGTTGTTCTTGGGGAGGGTTCTGCGACTAAATCGCTTGCTGGCGCTAGCGGTTACAGTCCTATCGAGCTAAGCGAAAACGATAAAAACAATGAGATATGGAAAAGTACTGCAAATGCAGCGACTATTGGTGATTATAACAATAAGGTAACACGCCAGCTTGAAGGAGTGGCTGCTGGTAGTTATTCTACTGATGCCGTTAATGTTGCACAGCTAAAAGCGTTAAAAACTTACGTAGACGAAGGTTGGCAGCTATCTATTGGGGGTAAAAATGCCACAACGATTGGTATAACGAGCACGGTAGATTTGTCGGCTGCAGGTGACAACCTTAAGATTACAAAAGGTGCGGAAGATAATAATGTAAAATTTGATCTAGCTAACAATATTACAGTGGAGCGAGTTACCGCTGGGAGAAGCTCTATAAGTGATGACGGCATTCTGTTTGCTGATGGCGCTCGTATAACTGTGGATGGTATTGATGCTGGCAATAAAAAGATTACAGGAGTTGCAGCTGGAGAAGAAGCTTATGATGCAGTGAATTTTGCGCAGCTACAAGAGATAAAAAATCAAATAGCAGCAAATAGTCTTGTTAAGCAAGATGGTGGAGAAGAAGGTCGTATCACCATTGGTATAGAAACAGGTGGTTCTGAAATCAATGTTGCAAACAAATCGGGTGAAGATAGGATAATTTCCGGTGTGAAGGCTGCTGTAAACAATAACGACGCTGTTAATAAACAACAGCTCGATGGTCAGATTGCAGATGTTGTTGACACTATAAAAAGCAATAGCCTTGTTAAGCGAGAAGAAGAGACAAATCGTATCATCATCGGTAAGGAAATAGAAGGCACAGAGATTAATATTGCAAACAAATCAGGTGATGCTCGTGCAATTTCCGGTGTGAAAGAAGCAGTTAAGGATGATGAAGCCGTTAATAAAAAACAACTTGATGGTGAAATTGCAGATATCACGGACAGTATTAAGGTCATTAAAGAAGCAAATAACTTTGCGGTTCTTTATGATAAAAATGCAGATGGCACCATTAATTATAATAGCGTGACTTTGGGTGGTGATAAGACTACGGCACCGGTTGCTCTCCATAATGTTAAAGATGGCATGATTGCGCAAGGATCGCATGATGCAATTAATGGTAGCCAGATTGAAAAAATATCCCGAGATGTAGCAGTCATTTTTGGTGGTGATGCGGAATTTAGCGAAGGTATTTTGTTTGGTCCGCACTATCATTTATCGCAAATTTCTGAAGATGGTGTAGCAATAACTAAGGACCATAATAATGTTGGTGATGCTTTGACAGGGCTTGATGACAATATCAACAATGTGAATAGCCGCTTAACACATGTAGCTAATGAGTTTACTCAGAAAATTGATGGTGTCTCTAAAGATTCTCTGTTGTGGAGTAATAATGAGCAGGCATTTGTAGCACAGCATGGAGCAGACAAAGAAAATAGCAAAATTAAATTTCTTGCCAATGGAGACATTTCTGCTAATTCAACCGATGCGGTAAATGGTTCACAACTTTTTGTTACTAATCAGAATGTTACCACTGTTACAAATAATCTGACAACAATTGCTAAAAATATATCAAAGTATTTTGGTGGTGGTGCAGACGTATCTAACGGTAAGGCTCCCACTTACACTATTCAGGGTAAGCCACATAATGATTTTGAATCTGCTTTTAGTACTGTTGATAATTCTATCACGAATATACAAAATCAGATTACGAATGCGACAAAAAACAGCCTCGTTAAACAAGAAGAGAATGAAGGTACTATCACCATAGGTAAGGCAACAGGTGGTATAGAAATCAATGTTGCAAATAATGCAGGCAACGATAGGACGATTTCTGGTGTGAAGGCAGCTGTAAATGCTAATGACGCTGTTAACAAAGCCCAGCTTGATAAAAGTATAGAGATGATTTCTAATGATATTAATCTCACAAGTGCTGCTGCAGTTCTCTACGATAAAGAAAGCGGTGCCATTAATTATGGTAGCGTAACTTTAGGTGGGGTAGATAACCAAGACCCTGTTGCTCTCCATAATGTTAAAGATGGCATAATTGCGCAAGGATCGCATGATGCAATCAATGGGAACCAAATTAATAAAATATCTGGAGATATAGCAAATTATTTTGGTGGTGGTGCGTCATTCAAGAATAGTGCCTTTAAAGGACCAAAATATAGTTTATCTGTTATTGATACAGATGGTCAGATGGCAAAAGCCAACTATTATGACGTTGGGTCAGCTTTGACAGGTCTTGATGCAAATGTGAAGAGTGTGAATACGCATCTGACGAATGTGGTAAACGATGTTAATGAAAGAATCACGAATATTACTCAAGAAGTTAAAGGGGACGCCTTGTTGTGGAACGGTGATGAGCAGGCATTTGTAGCACAGCATGGAGAGGGAAGAACCAATAGCAAAATTAAGTTTCTTGCCAATGGAGACATTTCTGCTAATTCAACCGATGCGGTAAATGGTTCACAACTTTTTGTTACTAATCAGAATGTTACCACTGTTACGAATAATCTAGCAAAAATTTCTCAAAATACATCTCAATATTTTGGTGGTGGTGCAGATGTATCTAACGGTAAGGCTCCCACTTACACTATTCAGGGTAAGCCACATAATGGTTTTGAATCTACTTTTAATGCTGTTGATGCTTCTATCACGAATATTCAAAATCAGATTACGAATGCAACAAAAAATAGCCTCGTTAAGCAGGAAGAGAATGAAGGTGCTATCACCATTGGTGAGTCAACAGGTGGTATAGAAATCAATGTTGCAAATAATGCAGGCAACGATAGGACGATTTCTGGTGTGAAGGCAGCTGTAAATGCTAATGACGCTGTTAACAAAGCCCAGCTTGATAAAAGTATAGAGATGATTTCTAATGATATTAATCTCACAAGTGCTGCTGCAGTTCTCTACGATAAAGAAAGCGGTGCCATTAATTATGGTAGCGTAACTTTAGGTGGGGTAGATAACCAAGACCCTGTTGCTCTCCATAATGTTAAAGATGGCATAATTGCGCAAGGATCGCATGATGCAATCAATGGGAACCAAATTAATAAAATATCTGGAGATATAGCAAATTATTTTGGTGGTGATGCCTCATTCGAAAATGGTGCCTTTAAAGGACCAAAATATAGTTTATCTGTTATTGTTGAAGATGGTCAGATGGCAAAAGCCAACTATTATGACGTTGGCTCAGCTTTGACAGGTCTTGATGCAAATGTGAAGAGTGTGAATACGCATCTGACGAATGTGGTAAACGATGTCAATGAAAAAATCACGAATATTACTCAAGAAGTTAAAGGGGACGCCTTGTTGTGGAACGGTGATGAGCAGGCATTTGTAGCACAGCATGGAGAGGGAAGAACCAATAGCAAAATTAAGTTTCTTGCCAATGGAGATATTACTGAAAATTCAACCGATGCTATAAATGGTTCGCAACTTTATCTTATGAGCAACCAATTGGCTGCGTATTTTGGTGGTGGCGCTGGCTATAATAATGGAGAATGGACTGCTCCTACTTTTAAGATAGTACAATTCAAGGCTGACGGGAGCTCTGGTGAAAAGAAGAATTATCATAACGTTGCCAGTGCTTTTGACGGCGTAAGTGAGAGTATGTCTAAGATAAACGACCGCATTCAAAATGTTGAAAACAATGTCTCGTCCAATGGTTTAAATTGGAATGAACAGAAAGGAATGTATGACGCTAGTCATAAAGGTAAAGCGAGCAAGATTGATAATGTATCTGATGGTAAAGTTGAAAAAGGCTCAAAAGAAGTTGTAAATGGAGGACAGCTATGGGAGACGAACAAGAAGGTCACAGAAGTTGAAAACAGGGTAGACACAATTGAAAACAGAGTAGATAATATCCATCAACATATACAAGATATTGAAATTTCAGTCGCAGATGGTGCGGTTAACTATGATAAAGATGGAGAAGGAAACAAAACTAATAGGATCACTTTAGAGGGTGGAGATTCCAGTGAACCTGTTTTAATTGATAATGTTGCGGATGGCCGTATTGAGAAGGACTCGAAAGAAGCGGTGAATGGTGGTCAACTGCATGATTACACTCAGCAACAGATGAAAATTGTTCTCGATGATGCAAAAAAATATACGGATAGTCGGGTGGATAATATTGTTATTAATGCCATTGATGATGCTGTTGATCGGTCTGACCGATATACAGATATGAAGTTTAATATTTTAAGTTATGATATTAAGAGCGTACGGAAAGAGGCAAGGCAAGCAGCCGCCGTTGGTCTAGCAGTATCCAACCTACGTTACTTCGACGAGCCAGGATCTTTGAGTGTCTCATTTGGTAGCGGCACATGGCGTGGACAATCCGCATTTGCTCTTGGTGCTGGTTATACATCTGAAAACGGAAAAATCCGCTCTAATCTCTCTGCCACGAGTGCTGGTGGTCATTGGGGCATAGGTGGTGCAATCACTCTGAAAATAAAATAATACGAACAACGAAAATAGAACAAAACATCCACCCTTATTTATTGAAATAAGGGTGGATATTTTTTTTACAGACGCACAGTATTTATCTAGAGATAAGCATAATATTTGATGAGGCTATAGACTGTGAGGTTTTATAGAAGATTTTTCTATATTTTTGTTGAAAAAAGATCACAGTAGAATCCATATTGCTAAAAAGCTATATTTTTATGTTGCTATTTTCTTGAACAGTCTATAGCTATATGGAATTGTATATTAGTAAGACTCATTTTGATAAAATAACTTTCAAAGGGGAGGATAAGTAATGTGTAAAGATAAAAGGTACATCACGAGACCACACATATATCATTATATGATATATTAAAAAGAAAAAATCCAACTAAAAAGCCAGTTATCCAAGGAAAACTATATTCCGGACATATTACAATTTCTTTTTACTTTACTTATTATTAATAAAACCATGCTTTCTAATAAAAATAAAGTCTATAATTAGGAAAATACATACTAAAACCTAGTACAAAGGATTTTATAGTAATCACTACCAAGTAAAAAGTAATATTAAATATACAAGGCCCCTTTTTAGTTAAAAAAAACAGCACACTAAAACGATTAGACTCTAAATGTGTCATCTTTATGTCCACAAAACATAATCAAAAAGACAAGCATTTAGGTCTCAATACAGAGAGCACAAACAAAACAAGACTAAAGACTCAAAATGTTCACACTCTAAGCAATGATCGTCTACTCTAAATTCCAAAGATATCGATAATGCTAAAATGTGTCTTTTTTATGTTTTGGAGGTGTTTCTAAGTTTTTTCATTGGAGAGTTTGTTATGAAAAAATTATATGCCCCACAAGCTGCGAGTGAATTAAAACGTTCTCGTTTTTCTTTTGTTAAAGTTCTTTCGTTGGCTACAGCGGCTACATTCTTATCGAATGTTACGCCTGTTTTTTCAGCAAATCCTGATTTTAGAAACACGTTTCTTGAAGGTGTAAAAAGTGCCGGTGTGTCTTATCCACAAAGCCTTCTCTCTTTTGCTGGTTTGAATGATTCTGAAGACTATGCAAATTTTTTAACCAAAACTCTTACTAGTGTAAGTGATTATAGTCCTATAGTGAATGTTTTGGCAAAAACCAGCGATTCGATACGTTCAATTGATATGAATGCTGGAAGTAAAAAAATAACAAGAGCAGCTTTAACTCCAGGAGTTGTAACGGGCGGTCAAATGACTAGGGATGGGGTGTTGGGTAATCCTCTTGTCAATGGTGTACGGTCTGAGGGAAAATCTCATGATGCTATTGTGTACGGGCAAGTAGCGCAGACGAAGGCTGACCAAGGGATTGCTATCGGCTTAACTGCTTTAGCTGGTCGTAGTAGAAATACTAAAAATAGCATTGCAATCGGCTCTTCTCTAACCGATAGTTATGATGAAAAAGAGAGAACAGTTTCAGTTGGTGATTTTTCAATAGCTTTCGGTAGTAAAGCACATAGTTATGCAAATGAAGCGATTGCTATGGGGTACAATGCATATGCAAAGGAGCAGGCGTTGCAGGGAATTGCTATAGGCGCTAGCTCTAATGTGACGGTTGCGGGAGGTGTTGCTATAGGAAGTGATGCTATCGCTGATAGGGCTGCAGGTGTTTCAGGATATACTTCTTCGCTGCAGGGGGCAACAGAAAGCACTGAAGCGCAATGGAAAAGTAAGCAGGGTGCGGTTAGTGTTGGTAATAAAAGTACGGGCATAACGCGGCAGATTACAGGTGTAGCAGCTGGTAGTGAACTTACTGATGCAGTAAATGTTGTACAGTTAAAAGACTTAGAAAGTGTCGTAAGAAATGGTGGTTGGAAACTATCTGTTGGGGGTAAGGATACTAAGACCGTTATCATGGACAGCGCGGTAGATTTTTCCGCTGGAAGTGCAAATCTCACGGTTACAAAGGGCGATAAAGATAATAATGTAAAATTTGATCTATCTAAGGAAATTGCAGTCAATAAAGTAACTGCAGGAAGCAGTACCCTAGATGCAACAGGCTTAGTGATTACAGGTGGACCGAAAATAATCATTTCTGGGATAGATGCAGGGGGTAAAAAGATTACAGGAGTGTCTGATGGCACTGGAGCGAACGATGCCGTTAATTTTTCACAGTTAAGCAAAACCAATGAGAGTCTTTCGTCCACATCGAGAAATCTGGAAACGGCTATGGCCAATACATCAAAATATTTTGGTGGAGGTGCAGGAGTTGCTGGTTCTGCTATGACGGGACCAACTTATAACTTATCCAAGATTGATACAAAGGGTAATATAACAGAGGGCTCTTTTAAAGATGTTGGTAGTGCATTTACTGGTCTTGATACAAATATCAAGAATGTGAATGCACGGATTAAAGAAGTTTCTGAAGGAGTGGCACAGGATTCTTTGTTATGGAATGATGAAGCCAATGCCTTTGTAGCGCGTCATGAGAAGAAGCAAGAAGAAAAAGGCAAAGCTGTAAGAACACAAGAAAACAGTAGAATTACGTTCCTTGCAAAGGGTGAGATTACCCTAAACTCAACAGATGCAGTAAATGGTGGTCAGCTCTATACAATGGGTAACACGCTTGCAACCTATTTTGGTGGAGGTGCTGGATATGATGAAGTGGGCATATGGAGAGAACCGGATTTCAAGATCAAGCAGTTTAGTGAGGATGGTACTTCTTTTGACAAGAACTATACGAATGTAGCGGATGCACTTGCCGGTGTTGGAAGTTCTATCACGAATGTTCAGAATAAATTGACTGAACAGGTTAATAATGTGATTACCAAAGTGGAAAGCGAGAGCTTTGTTCAGCAAGACAAAACAACGCATCGTCTCACTATTGGTGCAAAAGTAGGTGGCGCAGAAATCAATATTGCAAATGAAAGCGGTGCGGATCGGATAATTTCTGGTGTTGGGGAAGCAAAGAACAATAATGACGCTGTTAACAAAAGCCAGCTTGATAGCAATATCAAGAATGTCAATAATAATGTAACAAATAAGTTTAACGAACTTACTAAAAACATAACGAATATTACTCAGCAAGTTAAAGGTGATGCTTTGTTATGGAATGATGAAGCCAATGCCTTTGTAGCACGTCATGAAAAGAGCAAAGAAGAAAAAGGCAGAGCTGTAGCCACTCAAGATAACAGCAAAATTACGTTTCTTTTAGATGGTGATGTTTCTAAAGATTCAACGGATGCTGTCACGGGTGGACAGCTTTATTCGCTGAACGAACAACTTGCAACCTATTTTGGTGGAGGTGCAGGTTATGATGAGCAAGGACAATGGAAAGCTCCAAGTTTTAAGGTTAAGACAGTTAAGGATGATGGTAAATCTGAAGAGATAGACTATAGCAATGTGGCGGATGCTTTGGCTGGAGTTGGTAATTCTGTTACGAATGTAAAAAATGAGATCAGCAAAGAGATTACGAATGTAGTGAGTGATAGCCTTGTTAAGCAGGATAGGATGGGTCTTATTACTATTGGTGCGGAAAGAGGCGGCAATAAAATCAATATTTTAAATCGGGATGGTGATGCTCGAATTCTTTCTGGTGTTAAGGCAGCGCAAAATGGGGACGAGGCAGTCAATAAAGCGCAGCTTGATGCAAGTCTGAAGGATCTTTCCAGCAGTCTTCAGTCAGAAGATTCAGCAGTGGTTCTCTACGATAAAAAAGAGGGTGAGAATGGCGGCATTGATTACACGAGTGTGACTTTAGGTAAAGGTAAGGATAAGGCGGCTGTTGGTCTTCATAATGTTGCTGATGGTCAGATTGCCAAGGATTCACGTGATGCAATCACGGGTGGACAGGTTAACAAAATCGGTGAGGATTTAGCTAAGTTTCTTGGTGGAGAAGCATCCTTTAAAGAGGGTGTTTTTACAGTTCCGACTTATAAAATCTCTAATGTTTCTGACGATGGTACAGTAACGACTAATTCACATAACGATGTTGGTAGCGCCTTTGCGGGTCTTGATACGAGTGTCAAGAATGTGAACACTCATCTGTCTAATGAGGTCAAAAAGTTTGATGAAAAACTAAGTAATATTACGCAAGCAGTTCAAGGCGATGCATTGTTATGGGGCAAGACTAAAGGTGCGTTTGTAGCGACGCATGGGGACAATAAAGAGAACAGCAAGCTTACATCACTTGCAGCTGGCTCTATAGTATCAGGCTCGAGTGATGCGATTACGGGTGGACAGATTTATGATCTGCAAAAACAGTTTGCGACGTATTTTGGTGGAGGAGCAGGTTATAATGAAAAGGGAGAATGGGTTGCACCTACCTTCAAGCTTAAAACTGTCAATTCTGATGGTAGTGCTGGTGAGGAAAAGGTTTACAATAGTGTATCGGAAGCATTTGCTGGAGTTGCGAGTTCTATCACGAATGTTCATAATGATGTGACCAATGTAGTCAGTGATAGCCTTGCCAAGCAGGATGATAATACGAAGGTTATCACTATTGGTAAAGAAGTAGAAGGTACAGAACTCAATATTGCCAACAGTAAGAAAGAAGACCGGATACTTTCAGGTGTTAAGGCAGGAGTACTTTCAGCAGAATCGACAGAAGTTGTAAATGGCTCTCAGTTATTTGCGACTAATAAAAATGTTACGACAGTGACTACTAATCTAGACAGTGTTTCTAAAAATACATCGAACTATTTAGGTGGTGGTGCTGATGTGCTTGTAGGCAATCTTCCGACGTATGTTGTTGGTGGTCAGTCATATCATGATGTTGGTTCAGCCTTTAGCGGTGTTGATACATCGCTGACAGATCTTCATAATGAGCTTTCTAAGAACAGCAATGAACTTACACAGACTATTGAGCAGAATGCTTTGTTGTGGAATGATGAAGCCAATGCCTTTGTAGCGCGTCATGAGAAGAAGCAAGAAGAACAAGGCAGAGCTGTAAGGACACAAGAAAACAGTAGAATTACGTTCCTTGCAAATGGTGAGATTAGCGCTAAATCAACGGATGCTGTAACGGGTGGTCAGCTTTTTGAAACGAATGATAAGGTTGTTACTTATTTAGGAGGTAATGCAGCTTTTAATAATGGTGCGTTTACAGGGCCGACCTATAGTTTATCGGAGATTGATAAAGATGGTAAGATAACAGCCAAACCTTTTACCAATGTTGGTTCAGCTTTTGAAGGACTTGATACAAATATCAAGAATGTCAATCAGAGGATTAAGGAAGTTTCTGAAGGAGTCGCACAGGATTCTTTGAATTGGAATAATAAAGCCAATGCATTTGTAGCTAAGCATGGAACGGAAGGAAACAATAGCAAATTGAAGTTTCTATTAGATGGAGAAATTTCTAAAGGTTCAACAGAAGCGATCACTGGCAACCAACTTTATTCAATGAATCAAACAGTTGCGACGTATTTTGGTGGAGGTGCTGGCTATGAAAATGGAGAATGGGTTGCACCCACATTCAAACTTAAAACTGTCAATGATGATGGTAGCACTGGTGATGAAAAGGTTTACAATAGTGTAGCGGAAGCACTTGCAGGTGTTGCAAGTTCTATTACGAATGTTCACAATGATGTGACCAATGTAGTCAGTGATAGCCTTGCCAAGCAGGATGAAAAGACAAAAGTTATCACTATTGGTAAAGAAGTAGAAGGCAGTGAAATCAACATAGCCAACAAGACTGGTACGGATCGGACACTTTCAGGTGTTGGTGAAGCAACAAAGGATAATGAAGCTGTTAACAAAGGTCAGCTTGATAAAGGTTTGAAGGATCTTTCTACCAGCCTTCAGTCAGATGGCTCGGCTGTTGTTCATTACGATAAAAAAGAGGGTGAGAATGGCGGCATTGATTACACGAGTGTGACTTTAGGTAAAGGTAAGGATGCAGGACCAGTTGCACTTCATAATGTAAAAGATGGTGCCATTGGTGAGAGTTCACATGATGCGATTAATGGTAGTCAGATCAACACGATTTCTCAGAATGTAGCTAAATTCCTTGGTGGCGATGCAAAATTTGTTGAGGGTACGTTTACAGGACCAACCTACAAGTTATCCAAGGTTGATACAGCTGGTAATATAACAAATGGCTCTTTTGATAATGTTGGTAGTGCATTTACTGGTCTTGATGAGAATATCAAAAATGTGAATGCACGGATTAAGGAAGTCTCAGAAGGAGTTGCACAGGATTCTTTGTTATGGAGCAAGGAAGCCGATGCCTTTGTAGCGCGTCATGAGAAGAAGCAAGAAGAACAAGGCAGAGCTGTAAGGACACAAGAAAACAGTAGAATT